>JANYDT010000234.1 GCA_025359845.1 Acidimicrobiia bacterium | reverse complement strand
GCCGGTAACGCCAACACCCATAACAGCACCACCATCCGCCGATGACGATGGCTAAACGAAGCAAGACGTACGAGCATAGAAAACCTCCTTGGATAAAATAGAAGTCAGTTGCGACTGGCTCGAGCGGTGGCCCGTTGATTCGCCTTGTCGATCGCCGCAACGAGCTTGGCTTTCGTCATCTGACTCCGACCGGTCACGTCGAGCCGCCGCGCCAACTCGAGAAGGTGCGCCTTCGAAGCATTGGCGTTCACCCCACCCGCGGTGGGCGTGTCACTGTCGAGGGCTTCCGCGCCGCGCTTGGCGTCCTGGGCGTCGCTCGGCCCCGGCTCGTCCTTTGCTTCCCAGTGATCGCCAACCTTCTCGAATGAGTGCTTGAGCGATCCGAAGGCGATCCGGTGGGCGGCTTCGCCGTCGCCGTGCACCTTCTCCGCGGCTTCCAACGTGTGCATGTACGTGTCCTGGGCCTTCTCCGGTGATCTTGCCAACGTTCCTGGCAGCCGCTTCTTCTCCTGCTTGTTGAGGGCCATGGTGAGCCTCCTCGCTTCATTGATTGCGGGACACCGTTCGCTGTACCCGCGCTTGGCCAATTCGAATCCTCCGCCGAGTCGAGTACACGGGTCTGCGGTGAACAACCCGTCGCTTAGATCGGGCTCGGGGCGTGCTCACCACTAACTACGCGTAAGTAATTTCCTCGCGGCCCTAACGCTCCGGAGGGCGGCTCGTCAGGCATATGGACGTCGGTGCTTGGGTTCGGGCCGGCTGCGCTCGTTCGGCTCAAGACCACGTGGATTACGCCGTTGCCAAAAATGGCACGGGCTTGACACCGGTTGCCAACGGTCGTGGCGATCAGATTCGCCAACCATTGGCCGTCGGCTTCGTCGAGGCCATGCCCCGGCCACGACATCGCCCAATGCCGATCGTGGCTGACCGCGTCGGCCGACAAGGTGACTGGGTCGGCCGAGACGATGACTCCGAGTGAGGTGGTCACGATTCGCAACCGGTGGCCGACCTCCCGGTCGGCTGTCGCATCGCCCTTCATGAAGGCGAGCAGCGCGTCGACGTGTATCGGCCCTCGGAGCTGGCGGCGGAGGCGTCGGACGCCGCGGTGCGTCACGACCCGAGCGGCCGCCGCGGCCATGACGGCCGCGGCCACCACGATGGCACCGCTCGGTACGCCTGACGCGCCTCTGAGTACCGCCGTCAGTACCAGTGTGGCGATGACCGTGGACGTCCACTGTGCCTCGGACAGCCCGGCCCGTGGGGGGCGCACGTCGCCGCGGACGAATTCGAGCGCGAAGCGAGCGGCGCCGTAACCGATGAAGGTCACGGCGAGGGCGGAACCGTCGGGAGCGCCCGCGGCCATGATCCGAAGGGTGACGAGCACGATCGATGCGGCCGTGGCGGCCTCCAGCAGCTGTACCGGGACGAGGGGCACCCCGGCGTACGATGGCGGGAATCCGGCGTCGACGTGCGCCGCGCCGTACACGACCCCGTGGTGGCGCGGTCGGCCGTGGCAGCAGCCGACGATGCAGCAGCCGACCCGTCCGCAGACCAGGAAGGCCGAGATGGCGACGGCCACGAGATCGAGGTAGGCCAGCACGGGCTGGTGTACGGCGTGAAGGAACAAGGCGGCCCCCACGAGAATCACCAATTCGTTGTGGTAGTACGTGAGCCGTTCTTGCCCGGTCATCACTTTCGTCACCATGGCGATCCCCAGGAATATGACGATCGCCATGGCGATGAGCGGCAGCAACGGCCAAGCGGGGAGTGACCGGATATGGGCGCCGATGAGGAACACCGAGATGGACGCCCCGGCCCCGGCCAAGCCGGTGAGATGGAACCACGAGATCGAGCGGCCCCCGAAATTGACGTGCGGCCCGGGGCAGTGGACGATCATTGGTCGGCTCGCGCCTTCAGTGCGGCCACCTTGGCCGGGTCGAGCTCTTTGCCGGCAGCCTTGCCGAACCCGCCTCCCGCGGCCAGCATTTTGGCTACATCGGTCTTACCAGGAACGACGCCATAGAAACGTTGGAGATCCTTCGGCCATTTGTCGATATCGGTCCCATACTTGTCGTTGAAGCCTTTCAGCATGGCCGTATCCTCGGTTGAGGGGTCGTCGTTGAACCTTTCGACCAGCTTCTTGTTCATTCCGTCCTCGGTCTCAGTCGCCCCAAAGCCGGTCCACATCTGCACGCCGCCTTCTTCGCCTTTGAACAAGGCGTTCTCCCCCTGCCAATACCCAGTCGGATGTCGCCTCGGATACTCCGGATGGTTGGCGAAGTAGTGCCACTCGCCGGGGCTGACATTTCGCTTGCCCGGCGGACCTGGGTCGACGCGCGATGGCGTCGCCCGCATCATTTCGGATATCACCGACGAGCCTTCGCCTTGTCCAATTTCCAAGTTGTTCCGCTTGTGGTCGGCGTCCTCCATCGGCGCTGATCCCTCACCCCCGAAGAGCTTGTCGAACCGGTCGTTGCCCAAGGCGGCGCGCAGCGCGTTGACTTCCGAGGCCGTGGCGACGGCCGCGCAATCGGCGATGGTGGGACCGCTGAACCAAGCGTCCATGGCCGCCGAGGCCGATACGCCGGGTTTACGGACCCAATGCATGAAAGCGACGCGTTTCCAGAATTTCGGATCGGCATACCCGTCCTTGGGTTCACCCAGCTTCTTCCACGCGTCGGGGTAAGAGCTCTGGAAGTTGGGCGGATAGTGGATGCCGCTCGTGGCTGAACCGCCTTTGTTCGCCGTCGTCATTCCCTCGAGGACTTTCTTGTTGAGTTCCTCCTTCTTGGGGTCGATCTTGGCGCCGCCGCACCGCTGAAGCCGCAGTCCGGATTTGACCCGTCCGGCCACGGTCGATCCGGCGTCGGAAAGACGTTGACGCATCCCTGTCCATAGTCCGATGACGGCATCGGCCGAGACGTCGTCGGCGGCCGTTTCCGCAAGATCGCGGCCGCCGCCGGTGTCTGACTTTTCGGCCGACTCGGCGATACCGCTTCGGCCTTGCTGTGCGGCGTGGGCCAGTTCGTGGGCGAGGAGCGCGTCTCCGTGGAGGGTCCCGGTCGACGGCTCACCGCCCGCCACCACGATGTCGCGCCCGACGGTGAAAGCCCGGGCGCCCAAGTCGGCGGCCATGGTCTGGGCCGGGGCCCCGGTATGCACACGGACATCCGACAGGTCTTGGCCTGTCACCTGTTCGACCTCAGTCCGCAACCCGGCCGGCACCGTGTCGCCCCGACCGAGTTGTGACCGAGCGCGGGCGACGTCGCCGGGTCCGCTGGTCGCCGTGGTGTCGCCGCGAGACTTGAACAACAGGTTGGCGACCGCTGAAGCGGCGTTGGAGACGGCATCGACCGCCGCTCCGACCGCATCGGCCGCCTTGTCACTGACGCCCGTCGACAGCCGGCCCCTCGCCTCGTTGTTCGACGCGTCCCGTATGGCGTTGACCAATCCAGCTGCTTTGGTGGCCCCGGCCGCGCCGACCACCTCGGCCCGGACCGTCGCCTCCATCTGGGCGGCGGGCTGGGCGCCGTAGCGGGCGGCCGTGCCTTCGACCTCGGTGTCGGCCGACGCAGCGAGTGGACCGGCGCCAGTGTGGGCGCCCTCGAGCGCCGCGGTGCGGGCCTGGACCAGAAAGTCGGCCCTGTGCATCTGCTCTGGGCGCAGATCGGCGACGGCGTCATCGACGATGAGCCCGGTGGTCGTGGCCGGCACGGCCGCCCCCGCCTTCCCGGCTGCCGGTGTAGCGGGACCGGATCCGGGCGTCGCCGCGTTTGGTGGCGGCTCGCGCTGCAGGGCGTGGACCCTGTGGATCAATTGCCCAACGGCGCGGTTCCCGGCCCCACGCTGCAATGCTGTCATGAGGCGGACGTCGGTGCCGCGCCCATGGCCCGCCAGCAACGCGAGTCCCGGCCCCATTCCCTGGCGCCCCAGCGGGCCGGCTTCGGTCAGTTCCGGCGTTCGCTGCGCACCACTCTGCGGTTCGGCCGAGAGGTGCGCTGGCTCCGGCACGTCCGCATTTTGAACGGGCATTCGTCATCGGCCAAGAGCATTGGGGCAGTCTTTCGGGCAACCCGGCTTTCCGGGACTGTGAACGGCCTACGAGGGCGGCTGCTCGGCGGCGGCCTTGATACCCTTGACGACGCGCTGCATGTTGGCCCGGTGCTCGTCGATGCGACGTTGAAGGATCCGGGGCTCCTTATCGGGTTTGTTCTCGATGGCGACCGAGATGCCCGAGGGGCCGGGGCCAAGCATGACCGAATAGCGAAGTCGGGTAACGCCGGCGAACCCTGTCAACTCGAATCGCCATCGGGCGCCGGGGTTGTCGCGATCGGCGGTGACCCATCCGAACTCCTGCTTCTCGGCGTAACGGTGCACGAAGCAGGGCACCTCCCACTCGCCTATGGCTGGGTGGTGATTGGAGCCGATGAACTGTGCGCCCAGCGCCGGGCCGTCATGACCGTCGGCCCAACGGGCGCCGGTGAACTCCTCACTGAACTGGGCGCCGAAGCTGATGTCGGAAACAAAGGGCCATACCGCCGAAGCGGGAGCGCTGATATCGACCTCGACGACCGTGCCGGGGCCGTCGCTGAGGCGCGGTGGATTGCTCGGCCCCGACTCCCAGGTGCGGGCGAAGCCGTCGAAATAGGTGATCTCGCGGGCCGGGTAGCGGGTCGCGCGCCGGAACTCGGTGCCTTTGGTCCAGGCCACCGGAAACATGGCGATCTCGGTCATGGAGGAGGGGATGCCGAGCAGTTCGGCCAAGTCGCTCTTACGGTTGAGGACGGCGGTCGTCCACGCCGTGCCCAGGCCGCGGGCCCGCAGCGCCACGCAGAAGCTCCACGCGGCCTGGATCACCGAGTCGAACAAACCCGGCTTACCGCTACCGTCGTGAACGCCGATGATCGTGGGTATCACGATCGCCGGCACCTCGGCCAGGTGCTCGGCCAAATAAGCGGCAGACTTCATGACTCTCGCGTTGGGGTGATCGGTGCCGGCTACTAACTTGTCGCGGGCCTCGATCATCCGCCCGCCCGCCGCCTCCAGATAGAGCTCGGCCAATCGGACCTTGAGGGCCGGCTCGCGCACGACAATCCATCGGCGGCTGCCCTGATTGCCTCCGGTCGGGGCCTGTTCCGCGATGTCGATGCAATCGAGGATGATCTGGGTATCGACTTCACGATCGAGATCGAGCCGGAGGCGGACCGACCGGGTCGTCGTGAGGGCTTCGTCGACGGCGGCGGTATCGATGATCATGACTTCATCATGGTCGCTGGTTCACCGAGTCGGGCTCGTGCCTAAGCCATCTCACTCGAGTCCGCCCGATACCAGCGCCTCGACGAGTTCATCGTCGCTGAGTCCGAGCAACTCCACTAGCACGTGTTCGTTGTGCTGGCCGACGGTGGGCCCGGCCCATCGCACCTTGCTGGGCGTATCCGACATCGTCCAACGACTGTTCTCGACGTAGACCTCGCCGTGGTCAGGGTGCGGGACGCGAACGTAGTGCTGGCGATGCAGCAGCTGAGGGTCGGCGTAGCAATCGGCGCTACCGGCCACGACGTGGGCCGCGACGCCGGCGGCGATGAGTGCTTTCTGCGCCGCCTCGGCCGACATCGCCGATGTCCAGGCCGAGAGCGCCGCATCCAGTTGGTCCTGGTGCAGCCGCCGCTGCGCACTGGTGGCCAGGGCCGGATCGGTGCCCATCGCACCGAGGCCGGCGACCCGGCACAGCGCCGTCCAGGCCTCGTTTGATTGGCAGGCGATGGCTATCCACCGGTCGTCACCGAGCGAAGGGTAAACCCCGTGCGGGGCGAGATCGAGATCGCGGTTGCCCATGCGGGTCCACGTGTGCTCGTTGACCTGCTGATCGAGCAGCGCCGGGGCGAGGAAGTGCAGGGCCGCCTCGGCCTGGGAGCAATCGATGTGCTGGCCTTCCCCCGTCCGTTGCCGATGACGCAACGCGGCCATGGTGACGGCCACCATGAAACGGGGCGAGACGGCGTCGGTGTAGGCAAGGTACGGCCCGGCGGGGGAGCGATCGGGCCAACCGGTCAGGTCGTAGTAGCCGGTGAAGGCGGCGGCCATGTTGCCGTATCCGGGCACCATCGACCTCGGCCCGGAGTGGCCCATCAGAGCGCTGCTGAGCATGATTAGGGAAGGGTTGTGCTCGCGCAACGCGGCGTAGTCGAGCCCCCATCCCTTCATGGCCTTGGGCGAGAACGACTCGGTGACCACGTCGGCCCACCGCACCAGCCGAAGGATGAGGTTGCGTCCGGCCGGGTGCGTTGGGTTGATGGTCACGCCGTGCTTGCCCGCGTTGAACGTGAGGAACGGGGCCCCGTTGTGCATCCCAGGCAAGTCGTTGACGAAGGGCCCGCCGGGACGGGCCGGGCAGATGCGGGTCGTCGACTCGACACGTACCACCGTGGCGCCGTAGTCGGCCAGCACTCGGGTGAAGTGAGGTCCGGCGAAGACCCACATGAAATCGAGCACCTTCAGTCCGTCGAGGGCCTGGCCCCGGGCGAGACTCCTGTCCGTTGACCCGGCCGCTGACCCGGCCGTCGGTCCGCTCTTCGGCCCCGCGTGAAGGGCGCGGACGTGGGACTTCCATGCGGCCGGACCGGGGCTGGGGGCCGGGCCTACGGGCGTGAGCGGGGTGGCGGTGAGCTTGGCGATCGCGCCCGGATGCAGCACTGTCGCGTGGCCGTCAGGGCGTTCCACCGATTCCCAAAACCCGCGCTCGTGAAAATGGCGCTCGGCCAGAAGTTGGGGGATGGTGTTGGTAGGGGCGACGTAAGCGCCCGCGCCAATGCCTTCTTCGACGAGCCACGCCTGGGTACGAGTGATGGTGAACGCCTCGATCACACCGCACAACCGAAGATATTCATCGGGCTCGTTCTCGCCGGTGAAAACCCCGTACATGAACGATCCCCAGTCGACCTCGGCGTCGGCCGCCGAGGCGCCACCGTGGGCGTGCATCCAATTCAGCAGCCGGCGGTTGGGTTCTCGGAAGGCAGGACCGAACAGCAAGGTGATGGCCACGAACCCGTCGGCGCAAGGCCACGTGAGGCGGATCGGGGTCTTGGCCTGAAGCCCCCCGGCCATCCTGCGCACAGGCGTGCCCTTGTTCGGAATGGCGAGCATGGTCGACAGCGCTGCCTGCTGCGAGGACTGTTGGGCCGATACGTCGATGTGCTGGCCCCGCCCGGACCGGTCGCGCTCGTGAAGTGCGATCAGCACCGCACCCGCCGCATCGGCGCCGGCGTGAAGGAAGGCCTGCGCCACGCTGGTGCGAACAGGGGCCCGGTCGGCGTCACCGGCCAAGCTGTGGGTACCGCTGGCCGCCCAAACCGTGAGGTCGGTGGCCGGCCACGAGGCTTTCGGGCCGGTCGATCCGAAGGGGGTGATGGTGACCACGACGAGGCGCGGGTTTCGGTCCATCAAGTCGTTGAGATCGATGCCGAGGGCTGCGAGTGCGCCGGGTGGGAATGACTCGATGAAGACGTCGGCTTGGTCGGCCAACTCGACCAGCCTTTGCCGGTCGGGCGCCGACTGAAGGTCAAGCGAACACGACCGTTTGCCCCGACCGTATGCCCACCACCACAGGCTCTGTTGGGCGTCGGGCCCGGCGAACGGCGCCAGCCGACGAATGGAGGATCCCCCGGGCGGTTCGACAGCCAACACATCGGCGCCGAGATGGGCCAACAGGTACCCCGCGAACATGCCGCGTTCGTCGCACAGGTCGAGTATTCGCACATCGTCGAGCATGAAGACGTACTCTCCCATCGTTTTGCGCCGGACACTAGTTCGGCGCCTACCGACCTTATTCCCCGCCTACCGACCTTATTCCCCGCCTTCGGGCCCGATTCGCCGCCGTCGCGCCCAAAACTGTCACCCAAAACCCGGAATGACGATTTGGGTGACAGTTATGGGCGCGGGGACTGGCGCGGGATGGGCTGGGCACAGGCCCTCCTAAGCAAGAGTGCGCACGCCGACCGAGCCGCACCCGGTGCCGATGTCTTGAATGTCTTGGCCGAGGTCGATCACGAACGCCGCGGTCGACGCAAAGTTCGCGACGCGAAGCT
This sequence comes from Acidimicrobiia bacterium, assembly GCA_025359845.1. Lineage (GTDB taxonomy): Bacteria > Actinomycetota > Acidimicrobiia > Acidimicrobiales > JANYDT01 > JANYDT01. Next base: position 45,256 of record JANYDT010000234.1, on the reverse strand, counting down.
GATGCTGACCGGATCGGTTGCCGGGTCCGTTCAACCACAGCGACACGACGTGGCCGTCGGGGGTCACGCACGGCGAGTTGTCGTTCTCCACTCCTACCGGGCTGACGCGACTGAGGGTCGACAGGTCGGAACCGAGTCGCCAGATCTGCTCGTTGGTCCACTCACCCTCGAACACGATGCCGCCGTCGGGCGCCCAAGCACCCCTTCGGAGGGCGTTGGCGTCGGAGCCGCCGTGAGCGTGTGGATCGGCCACGGTGCGTTGTCCGGTCCCGTCCGTGCCGACGACGCACAGAGTCGATCCTGCGGGCTCATACGGGGCGCCGGCGCAGCTGTAGACGATGCGGGACCCATCGGGTGAGATCGCGGGCTGCGTGTTGAAGGCGAATGGGGAGGTGTCGGTTATCGATTGCGGCGTCGACCATCCGTCACGGCCCTTGCGGGTGACCCACAAATCGCGGGTGTGCGTTCCACCGGCGGCCGGATAGACGATCGTGGTGCCGAGCGCGTCGATGGCCGAGAATCCGTCGGGCCGGATCGCCTCGTTGTCGGCGACCACGCGCTCGGGCTGCGTGGCGTCGGCTCGGGCTACGACCAAGCAAGGGCCGTCAATACATCCGAATCGTTCGCTTCCGAGCAGCAACCACACGCCGTTCGTGCTCTGTGTGGCCCAGCGGTCAGCGCCCTGTCCGGCGGTCCGGTCGAGAAGGGCGGTGAGGTCTTCGGGCTTCGCTGATGGGCGCAGGTCGACCCGCCGTGCGTGGCCGTCGCTCCCCTCGAACACGAAGGTCCCGAAGGCCCCACCCGAAGCACTGGCGCCTGGAGCGCTCACGCCTGAAGCACTCACGCCTGAAGCACTGGTGCCTGAAGCATTGGTGCGTTCGGGGCGGCGGGCGCGGTGGGTTTTGGCCGAAGCCGAATGAGCGCCGAAAGCGAGAACGCAAGAGGTGACGGTAGCGGCCAGGGAGGCGGCGCGGACCGAGCGGGCGAGGCGGCGGTTGGGCTGGTTGTTCATGATCGGATCTCCTTCTTAGGACGATGTTGCTTGGGTGTCCACCATGGGCCATCGGGCCGCCCGAGACCATCGACGCAGGGGTGGATTCCGGTCGCGGCCAAGAAAGGTCCGCCTACCCGAACGGGAAGGGGACGGGCCCGCCGCCGCGGGTAGTGTCGCTGAGATGGCCCAGCCCGCGTACCTCGAGGTGTGGGCCCAGCGCGGTGTGCGAGTCGTGGCCCTCGACGATGCGGCCGACGGATGGGGCGTGGGCCGCGACCCGTCCAATGGCGTCGTGATCGCCGACGACGGAGACGTATCTCGCTCGCACGCCATGTTGTTGCCGGTGCCGACCGGATGGGCGTTGCGCGACCTGAGCTCACGCAACGGCACCTTCGTGAACGGCGTCCGCATCCTGCTCGACCGACCACTTCTCGACGGCGACGAATTGCTCGTGGGCCGCACGCGCCTGGTGTTCCGCCGCCCCGAGCACGGCGAGTCGGTGGCCGCGACCAACGTCGTTGGTGGCGCGCCCGAGCTGACGAAGCGGGAGCGCGACGTGCTTATCGCTTTGATCGCGCCCACTCGCTCGGGCGACCTCGTGAGCGAACCGGCATCGACCCGAGAGATCGCATCGGCTTTGTTCGTGAGCGAGGCGGCGGTGAAGCAGCACCTGGCCCACCTCTTTGACAAGTTCGAGATTTTCGAACCCGATCGGCGGCGCGCCCGTCTGGCCAACGAGGCGTTGAAGCGGGGCGCGATCAAGTTGCGAGACCTGCAACCGCCCGCCGCGAGCTGACGGTGAGCGGCGACGACATGGCGTTCGCCGGGTCCGCGATCGAAGGCTACGAAGACTTGGTCGAGATCGGTCGCGGTGGATTCGGAACTGTGTTTCGGGGCCGTCAGCCGTCGTTGCATCGCGATGTCGCCATCAAGGTGCTGAGCGCGACCCTCGACGCCGCCGCGCTCGAACGGTTTCGACGCGAAGGGCTGGCGCTCGGCTCGTTGACCGGTCATCCGTGCATCGTCGCAGTGTTGAGTAGCGGCGTGACCGAAGCGGGACGACCGTTCATCGTCATGCCGTACCTCCGGCGGGGATCGTTGGCCGTGCACCTCTCGCGCACCGGACCGATGGCGCCGTTGGCGGTCGCTTCCATCGGTGTGCGCCTCGCGGGGGCCATCGAGACCGCCCACCGACGGGGAATCGTGCATCGCGACGTCAAGCCGGAAAACGTCCTGCTGTCGGAATTCGGAGAACCGCTCCTGGCCGACTTCGGTATCGCCCGCATGACCGGTGGCTACGAGACCTCCGCGAATCAGGTGACTGGTTCGGCGCTGCATTGCGCGCCAGAACAGCTCGATGGAGCGGAGGCGACCCCATCGGTCGACATATACGCCTTGGGTTCGCTCTTGTACACGTTGCTGGCCGGCGTTCCGGCCTTTGCCCCGCGTCCCGGCGAAGGCCTCGTCGCTGTCTATGTCCGGATCGCCCGCCAACCGGTGCCCGATTTGCGTGATGACGGCGTGCCCGACGCGCTCGCCACCGTGATCGAGCGGGCGATGGCTAAAGTGCCCGCCTCACGACAGTCGACGGCGTCGGAATTGGGGCGCGAACTCCAGGCCGTCCAGCGCCATCTCAGGGCGGCGGTGACCGAGCTACCGATCGCCGACGAGCCCATTGACGACGAGCCCCGTGTCGACGAGCCCTGTGCTGACGGGCCCCGCGTCGACGGGCCCCGTGCTGACGGGCCCCGTGCCCACGGGCCTATGGCTGACGGGCCCCGTGCCGACGGGCCCCTTGCCGGCCACGTGACGGCGGTTGGCTCGGGCGTAACCACTTCGGGTCCGCGCCCGTCGGGTTTGAACGTCGCCAGTCCGAGCGCCTCGGGCTCCGCCACCCCGCGGCCCAGAGCGGGGCGACCATTCAATCCGGTCGTCGTGGCCTCGATCATCGCCGTAGCGGGTGCGGTCGCGATTGTGGCGTGGGTCGGCCGGTCCCACGATGAAGCGTCCTTTCGGTGCACTCCCCCGAGCGCTCAGTGTGCGCCTTCCGTTGGCTACCGCGTCGCCGTCAAGGTCCGGATCGTTTCCAACCGTGTCGCTAAGGCTGACGGCAAGGACCAGACCGATATCGGAATCAGATTGACCAATATCGGCCCAGCCGTCTTTCAAACCAAGGACATGGAGGTGCTCGTCACGGCGCCCGCCGCTCTGACGTTCGCGCCCTACGGAAGGGCCGACGACTACGGCTCGGACTGGACGTGCCGCTCGACGGCACCGACCGCAGGGGCGCCGTTGCGGTGCTCCCTCAAGCCGAAGGCGACGGCCGGGGCGATCCCGTTCGATTCCGGAACCGACACCAACGTGCAACTCTCGTTCACCGCCACGAAGCCGGGACGCTACGTGGTGGGGGCCCGGCTGGTGGCGGGCGACTTCCGGCCCGATCGATCATCGCTCGCCACGGTGCCGCTCACCCTCACGTTCGGACCCTGAGAGGGCGCGGGGCGCGCGGGCAGCCGCGCCCAAAACTGTCACCCAAAGCCCGGAATGACGATTTGGGTGGCAATTTTGGGCGCGGGCAGGGCGGGAACGGGGCGGGCGGAGCGCGGCGGAACCGTACCCATTCAGATCCGGACGGGATGCACCACCGTGCCGCGGATGCCGGGTCGCACGCGAAATACGGTGCCCAACCGCGCCGGATCATCGGTGTTGTCGGCGCTGACGATGAACACGTCGGCGCGGTCGGGACCGCCGAAACATAGGCTCGTCACGAAGCTGGCCGGCACGTCGATCGCGGTGTCGGAGCGGCCGTCGGGAGTGAACCGCTGGGCCCGGCCCGGGCCGACTACGGCAACCCACACCCCGCCCTCTTCATCGACCGCGAGGCCATCGGGCGTCTCTCCTCGTGGAAGCTCGGCAAACACGCGGCGCTCGGTCACCGCCCCGTCGTGGTCGAGGTCGTGCACGAGGATCTGCCGACGCGCCGAATCGACGTGATAGAGGCGGTCGCCGGCCGGAGATAGGCCGATCCCGTTCGACAGGCCCACATCGTCATAAAGCACACGGGCGTCTCCGGGGGAGTCGACGACGTAGGCCTCGCCCGGCACGCGCTCGCCGGAGGCGAACGGATCGGTGCGCAACGAGCCGGTATAGACCCGTCCCACGGCGTCGGCAAACAGGTCGTTGAATCCGCCCACGCCTTCGGGGCGCACCAACAGAATTCGGCTCTCCCCGTCCTTGACATGGCAGATGTCTCGACCCGAGATGACGATCCCGCCATCGGCGTGAAAGGCAATTCCACCCACGGTCTTGCGACGAGGTACAACCGTGGTGATCTCGCCCTCGACGCTTCGGCAAAACACCCCGCCGTTGGGCACGTCGCTGAAATAGAGGTTGCCCTCCGGATCGGCTCGGGGGCCTTCGATCAGTCCGTAGCCATAGGTCAAGGTCTCCATCGCCCCATCATGGCCTTCTCCGGCGATGGTGTACTAGCTCAGGACGTCCGACACGACCAGGGCGACGATTCGTTGTTCGTCGTAGCCGAGCCGTTGCTCGAGTGCCCACATCGTGTCTTGCCCCAACGTCGGCCCTCCTCGATCGGGGAACGGCGGCGTCATCGAGTACGTGACATGCGGGCCCTCGATCAGAACCTCGCCGTGAATCGCATGGGGCACGTGGCGGAAGTGGTGGCGATGGGCCAGTTGCGGGTCGGTCAGACACTGAGCCGAGCGCTGGACCTGGTGCGCGCACACACCGTTGCGTTGCAACCAATCCTGGAGCGCGAGTGCATCTTGGCCGGCCGTCCACGCGATGATGAGCGTGTCCAGTTCGCGGTGTCGGGCGAGTCGCTCAGCCCGTCGTCAAGTCGGCGAGATCACGGCAACCGAGAAGGTCCGCGAGGCGCCGCCATTGGTCGTCGTCGGTGCACGCGATCGCAATCCACTGTCGGTGTCCGCGGCCCCGACGGGGTACACGCCGTGCGGCGCCCAATACCGATCGTCGTTGCCCTGGCTGTGAAGGGTTCGACCATTGACCGCCTGGTCGAGCAATGCCGGCGTCAGAAGGTGGATGGCGGCCTCCCCCTGCGCGAGGTCGATGTATTGACCCTGCCCTGTGCGCCGGACGTGATCGATGGCCGCGACTACGGCGAGCGCCAGAAACCGGGGCGACACGTAATCGGTATACGCCGTGAAGGGGCCAGCCGGCGCACGATCGGGCCAGCCCGTGAGATCGGTGAAGCCGGTCATCGACGCCGCCAGGTTGCCGAATCCGGCGAAGTCCGACAATGGACCGGTCTGACCCCACAACGAACTTGAGACCATGACCAATGCGGGTTGCCCTGTCGGAGGGTTTCGTAATCGAGTCCCATCGACTTCATCGGCCCGATGCAAACGTCGACGTGATGTCCGAGTGGATCTCGCGCGGAACGGGAACGGGCCGAGGCCAGAGCTTCAGCACTACAGTCGCAACCATGATCGTCGTGTTTGTCTACGTGAAAGCCGTCAGCCCGGCCTCGGTGGCCACCCTCGGTCAGGCCATCGCCGACGTCGAAGGGGTGTACGAGTGCTTCTCCGTCACCGGTGATCACGACTTCATCGCCATGCTTCGATTGTCGACGCACGACGAAATTGCCACGGTCGTGACACAAGGCATTTCGAGTTTGCCCGGCGTGGCGGCGACGTCGACGGTCATCGCCTTCCGTTGCTATAGCGCCGCCGACCTCGGCAACATTTAGTCTGAATCCACCGTTTTGGGTGGAGATTTTTGGGATTCGGTCCTTGCGGGTGGCGACTCGATCAATGAATGCGACGCGTTGCGGGCCGGTGCGACCGGTGTCGTGCTCGGACACGGCCTGCGGGCCCCTCGGCACGAACACCCGGACGGTGTCGATATCGCAGTGACGGCCTCGTTCGACATGGAGCACGTGGACTACGAGTTCCACGGTGGTCGTTGCGCCGGAGCCCGCCGACCGGCGCTCTCCAGCAGGCCGCTGGTACAGTGCGGCTTCCACAAACGAGCGAGGTTCGTCATGAAGGTTGGGGTCACCCTCTTCGCCCAGAACTACACCGACTGGGACCGGTTCGAGGCGATCGAGGCGGGCGCCCCCGACGCGCCCGCGCAACGAATCTCGGACGCCCAGATCTACCAGGAGCAGTTCCACCTCGGCGATCTCGTCGAGCCACTCGGGTTCGATTCGCTTTGGACTGTCGAGCACCATTTCACGCCGTACACGATGGTGAACAACCCCATGCAGTTCCTGTCGTATTTCGCCGGACGGACGAAGCGCATCGACATGGGAACCATGGTTGCGGTCCTGCCCTGGCACGATCCGATTGCCGTTGCCGAGGGATTCGTCGCCCTCGATCACATGCTGAACGGGCGCACGATCAAAGTCGGGATGGGCCGGGGTCTCGGCTTGCGCGAGTACAAGGGCCACCGCGTGCCGATGGAGGAATCACGCGACCGTTTCAGCGAGTCGCTGCATGTCCTGCGTGAAGCCCTCACGAATGAATGGTTCGAGTTCCACGGCGAGTATTACGACATTCCCCGCACGTCTCTGCGGCCTCGTCCTCGCCCTGAAAGCTCACTGCTCGATAACCTCTACATCGCGTGGGGAAGCCCGTCCTCGATGCCCGTCGCGGCACGGGAGGGATGCAAGCCGCTGTTCATCCCGCAGCGCCTGTGGGAGGACCACCTCCAGGAGCTGGGCGAGTACAACCGCCTCAGGGTGCACGACCACGGTTGGCAACCGGAGCGCCCGACGGTCGTCTGCTGGGTGTACTGCGCGGAAGATGCAGCCCAGGCCGAAACCGAAGCCCGCATCTACCTCCCGGAGTACGGCGACAGCGCGATACGCCACTACCAGCTGCTGGGCGAACACCTGCAGGGCATGAAGGGGTACGAGTACTACGCTGAGATGGCGCGAATGCGCGCCGCTTTGCCCGAGGGCACCGATACCGCAGACATCTACCTCCAGAACAACGTATGGGGCACCCCGGCCCAATGCCTCGAGAAGCTCGAACGCATCAACACGATGATGGGGGCAGACGAATTCGTGGCGGTCTTCTCGTACGGTTCGATGCCGATCGACAAGGCGGAGGCCAGCATGCGTCTGTTCGCCGAGCACGTCCTGCCCAAAGCGCACACCTTCACGCCGGCCGAGATCCCGGTGGGGTCACGCCCGATGAGTGCCGTCCCGGGCTGATCCTCGCACGCACCGAAAATCCGACGGAGCAGGCCGGCTCGCCCGTCTGACACCGGAGCGGCGAGGTCAGTCCTCGGGGACGTACATCCGGATGGGACGGTGTTCGGTGATCATCTTGGCCAGTTTCCGCCACGGCTTGCCCAGCGTGAGGCCGCCGTCGACCACCTGCGCTGTGCCCGTCACCCATGCCGAGTCGTCGCTGGCGAGGAAAAGCGCCATCGACGCGATGTCGCTTGCTTCGCCCATGCGCGTGATGGGTTGCGCGCCGCCCATCCGCTCACGGGCGGTGTCCAGGCGCTTGGCGACTTCATCGTCGTCAAGCTCGGAGAGCGTGCGCCCCGCCGTGAGCTGCGTGGCGATGTACCCGGGGCAGATGCAGTTGACCCGGACGTCCCATTCGCCCAATTCGAGCGCAGCCGTCTTGGTCATCATCACCACGCCCGCCTTGGCCACGTTGTAAAGATGGCTGCCGATCGCCGGGACGAGCCCGCACACCGAGGCGGTCGAGATGATCGACCCCGACCGCTGGGCCTTCATGTGGGGCGAGGCGTGCTTGATGCCGAGGAAGACGCTCTTGAGCAGCACGTCCATCGTCAGGTCGTACTCGTCCATCGTCGTGTCTTCGAACGGGCCGCTGGCGCCACCGAAGCCGGCGTTGTTGTACACGATGTCAAGGCGGCCGAACCGCTCCACCGCCTCATTGATGAGCCCGGCGACGTGAGGTTCGCGCGCGACGTTGCAGTGCCGATAGGCGACATCCGGGCCGAGCAAGGCCGCCCGCTTCTCGCCGACCTCGTCCTGCAGGTCACCCATCATGACCTTCGCCCCTTCGGCCACGAATCGCCCCACCGTGGCCGCGCCGATGCCCGAAGCCGCTCCGGTGATCACCGCCACCTTGCCATCCAGCCTGCCTGCCATATCGCTCCTTGCCTGTCGCTGCGGGCCAATTGTTCTAGTCGTCGCGCCCCGCTCGCGCCAACGGGCGCGGCTTGGCGTCAGCGCGGCGGGCTGCGACGCATGGTCGCACGACGCCCCGTCGTGGCCGTCGCGCACGCGAGCCCGCCGTCACGAATCCGCTCCAAGGGCTGCCGTCGCAAGGTCGCGCAGCTTGGTCCGTTGGATCTTGTCGCCGTTCGCGCTCGGTGTGACCGGGAACTCGTCGATGGCGATGATGCGGACGGGCACCTTGTACTTTGCGAGCTTCGTCCGGCAGTGATCCATCGCCGCGTCGCGATCGAAACCGTGCGGAGCGATCACGAAGGCTACCGGGCGCGCCCCGGTCGGCAGATCGACGGCCACCACTTGGGCATCGTCGATCCCTGGAACGGCGATCAATGCCAGCTCGATCTCGGCCGGCGCGACGAGGAAGCCGCCCAGCCGCAGGACGTCACCGATGCGGGTGTGATAGGTGAACGTGCGATCGTCGTCTGCCTCGGCGGCGTCGCCCGTGCGAAACCAGCCGTCGTCGAAGTGTGCCCCCGTCAGCTCTTCGTCGATGTCGGATCCGCCTTCGAGGAGATAGCCGTCGAACAGGCTCGGGCCGCGCAACTCGAGCTCGCCGTCTTCGATGCGGTACTCGGACTCGAAGGCGACCATGGTTCCTCCCGCGAGGGCGCGGGCATCGGCGGTCGCAGCCGGATCACGCAGCGCGAACAGGGCCTGCACCTCGCTCATCCCGTACAGCCCGGTGAGCCGGGCACCGGCCCCCTCGGCCCGTGCGACGATCCCGTCCAGACTCGTATTGAACCGCGCGTAGCCGCCCAGGCGGATCGACGACAGATCTGCGCCGTGCTCGACAAGGCGATGAAACATGTCGTCGCTGCCGTTGACGACCGTGACGCCGAAGTCGAGTATCAGCGCCGCCGTGTGCTCGACGACGAACTGATCGGCTACGACGATCGTCGAGTTCGCGGCCAGAGCCGCCATCAGGCTGGTGAGCCCGAACGTCCCGCAGAACGGCATGACGATGAGTGCGACATCGGCGGGGCTGTAGCCGAACCCCTCGGCGGCCAGCACACCGTGTCGCGCGATCGAACGCTGGCGATGCCGCACCATCTTCGGCTTGCTGGTCGTGCCAGACGTCGTGAACACGAGGTAAGGGTCGGCGCCCGTCGAGTCGTCCTGCCCGATGGTAATCCCGGACCCTTCGGCCAGAGGATTGGGCACCGATTCGTCGATCACGCGGCGCGCCCCACTGCGCCGTATGAGGTCGGCCACCTCCGCCTCGCTGTAGCGCGTGTTCACCGAAACGAGCACTAGGCGGGCCGCGGCGAGCCCGGCGATGGCCTCCAAGTACGCGAGCCCGTTGGGCAACTGCACGGCCACCCGATCGCCGGTCACTAGTCCCTCGGCGCGCAGGCACTCCGCGAGACGGCGGCCGCGCGTCGCGACGTCGGGCGCGTCGGTCTTGGTTCCATCGGGAAGCTGGATCACCGAAGTGGAGTTGGCTAACAGATCGATCACCCGCATAGCGGGCCACCCTAGGTCAGCGGAGCGAGTCGAGGTGGTGCGATCGGCCACCCAAATTAAAACGGTGGATCCAGGTTTAGTTTGGGGATTACCGCCCTCTTAGATCGAGTCGCGGCGGCGGAACCCTCGGAGGCCGAACTCTCGGCCGTTTGCCAAGCCCTTGGGTCGGGTCAACAAGACGATGGCCATGAGCGCGGCGAGAATTATTCCGCTGCTGCTCGTGGGCAACGTGAACTTTTGTCTGAACAGCGATAGACCCTTCTCTCCTTCGCTCAGCAAGGTGTTGATGAAGCTGATCGACAACCCTCCGAGGGTCGCGCCCCACAGGCTGTCGACTCCGCCGACGACGAGCATGGCGAGCACGAGAAAGGTGAGGTCGAGGTAGACCTGGTCGGTACTCACGCTGCCCAAGAAGTGGACGTAGACCGCGCCGACGAATCCGGCCATGGCCCCGCTCAGCGTGAACGCGATCAACCGTTCGCGATAGATCCGAATGCCGACCCCTTGGGCGGCGATGGCGTCTTCGCGTGTCGCCCGGAGACGCCGCCCTGCGGCACTGCGTTGATAGATGTACGCCACGACGATGCACAAGATCAACGCCATCAAGGCTTGCGTCAGTCCGGTCGTCTCTTCGACTCCGGGGATGGACTTGGCGCCGGGGCCGACCTTTGTCCAGTTCCGCAGCACGTTGCGGGTGATGCCGAGCACCGCGAAGGTGGCGATACCGGCCGACAACCCGTTGAGGCGTACGAGCGCGATGCCGACCACCAACGCGTAGAGTCCACCGAGGGCGGCGGCAAGAATCAACGTGGCCAAGTTGCCGAGATGGTTGTCTTTGATGAACGGGAAGAGGTCGTTGAACACGGCGCCCTTCTGTTGCGCCTTCATGCTGAACAGCCCGGCCGCGAAGGCGCCGATGGCGACGAAGCTCACATGCCCGAAGCTGATGACTCCGGAGTTGCCGCTGGACACGTAGACACATACGACCATGGCCGTGATGACGAAAGCGTTGTGAAACTTGAGTTGCACACTTTGACTGAACACCGTCGACAACCCACCTGCGAGCAGTACCAGCATGACTGGTCCACCGACCACGGGCGCAGCCGGGCTACGCCCCCAACGCGTCTTCATACCCGTGTGGTCTGGCGCTCGCGTTGGAAGAGACCTTGTGGCCGCAACAGCAGCACGATGATCACGAGGCCATAGAGCACCGAGTCGAGAAAGACCCTCTGTCCGGTGGGCAACAGACTGAAGACCATCGAGTTGGCGAACCCGATCGAGAATCCTCCGAACGTGGCCGGCGCCAGTCGATCCATGCCGCCGACCACCACGCCGATGAGGGCGACGATGGCGATCTGGAGTCCGAAGTCGGGAGTCACTGTCGGGCGTTGCGGAACGAACAACAGCAGTGCGGCCGTGGCCAGCACACCCGACAAGGCGAAGGCCGTGACGACCACTCGATTCGTGCGCACGCCGAGCGCTTGGGCTATGCGGCGATCACTGGCCACGGCCCGCATTTGCAAGCCGATATCGGTTCGATTGAGGAAGAGGTTGACGCCCAACAGAAGGACCCCGCCGACCGCGATCGAAACGAGCGTGACATACCTTATGCGGAGTTGGCCGACCGTGAAAGCGTGACTCAAGCCGCTAAAGATATTCATCGATTTGCCTTGCGCCGACCATCGCTTCTGGGCGATGCTGCGTAAGAGAAAGCTGACGGCGAATGTCATTACCAGCATCGTGGCCGGCGCGGCGCTGCGCAATCGACGAAATGCTCGTTCCATTAACAGGGCCAGACCCACGATGACGAGCAACACCAACGGTACTCGCACGAATACCGACCAGCCGTTCGTGGCGAACAGCGTGTAACCCCCCACCATCAACAGTTCGCCCTGGGCCAGATTAATCAATCGCATCACTCCGAAAATCAGTCCGATGCCCAGCGCTACGAGCGAGTACAACGAGCCGAGGGCAACCGCGTCGATGAAGTATTGGACGTATCTCATCAAGCAGGCGTCTGATGGTTGCGTTTGGCGCGGCGCGCTTCCACGCCACGGCGGACGGGCTCGGGAGCGGCGGCCTCGGGCCCGAAGTACGACGTCCGTAGAAGGTCGGCGTGGCCGGCGTCGGTGGAGCCGAGTTCGGCCCGTATCCGGCCGCCGGCCAGGACGAAGGTACGGTCGGCAAAGGCAATCGTGCGTTGCGCGCGTTGTTCGACGATCACAATGGAGCGCCCGGAGTGGCGGATCACGTCCAACGATGCGAACACGATATCGATCATCGCGGGGGCGAGCCCGAGCGAAGGCTCGTCGAGGAGCAATACGTCAGGACTGGCGATCAAGGCGCGAGCGATGGCCAACTGCTGTTGTTGCCCGCCCGAGAGCAAACCCGCCGTCCGATGGCGATACTCGTGAACAATAGGAAACAATCCGAACACGACTTCGAGATCGGCATGCACACCGTCACGGCCACGGCGGGCCACCATACCGAGCCGAAGATTCTCGTCGACCGTGAGATCGCCAAAGATTTGGCGCCCCTCGGGCACCAACGCGATGCCCTGGCGGGCCACCTGGTCGGGCGTGCACCGGGTGAGAGAGCGACCCCGAAACCGGATGTCGCCCCCCGACCAGCTGACCATCCCCATGATGGCTGAAAGGAGTGTGGTCTTGCCGGCGCCGTTGGGGCCGACGATGCCGACGACTTCACCGCCGCTCACCCCGATACTTATGCCGTGGAGTGCGGGCACAGATCCATAGCGGACGTGGAGCCCATCGAGTTCGAGCCGCGCCGGTCCGGTCACGGCGTGCGGTCCACCGCCGTATTGACCACTAACCTGCCGTCGCCCCGAGGTAGGCGTCAGCGACGGCCGGATGGTTTCGTATCTCAGTCGGCGATCCCTCGGCCAGGGTCTCGCCCTGATCGAGCACATGGATCCGGTCGCACACGCCGAGCACGAGGGGGACGTTATGTTCGATGAGCAGGATGCCGGCGTTGCGTTCGTCGCGCACGAGCTTGATGATATCGGCAAAGGCGCTGATCTCGTCTTCGTTCAAACCCGCCGCGGGCTCGTCGAGCAACACGAACTTGGGCATCGTCGCCAGCGCCCGGGCTACTCCGAGGAGGCGCTCATCGCCGTGCGGAAGGGTGGCGGCTTCAGCATTGGAGTGGTCAGCCAAACCCATCAACTCCAGCAATTCCGTGGCCCGACGGGCCGCCACACCCCGCGCCGCGCCGGTGCCAAGGGCAGCCACTTCGATGTTCTCGCGGGCCGTCAATCCGGGAAAGGCGTGACCGTGCTGAAAGGTTCGAACCAGCCCGGAGCGAACGCGACGATGGGCCGACCAGGTGGTTATGTCGAATCCCTCGAGCATCACCGATCCGCTCGTCGGAAAGTCGAACCCGCTCAAGAGGTTGACGAGCGTCGACTTGCCGGCGCCGTTGGGCCCAATCAGGCCGATGACCTCATGACGACGGACTGTGATCGTGACCCCTTCGAGCGCGCGGACCCCTGCATAGGTCCGGCTCAAGGCCGTCGCGTGCAAGGAGCCGGGTCGCTCGGTCATCAAGAGTGGAGCGGGTTCGTTGGAACTTGTCGCAAGACGCGCAGCCGCCTACGGAAGCTTGGCCGGCGACGATGCAGCCATCAGCTTCTGAAACTTCGCCTTGCCGTTGGAGAAGGTCATGATCCGGTACTCGCGACCGAACACGGTATGAAGATCGGGCGAGAAGCTGATCTTGCCCGATGTCGTATCGAGCCCGGAGAACTTCTCGAACTCGGCCGCCAGTTTCGCGCCATCGGTCGAGCCGGCCTTGGTGATAGCCGCCGCAATCGCCTCGATGGCCGCCGCTCCGGTGATGAAGCCACCGGTCCCCGGCGCTTTGCCGGCGTCGGTCATGGCCTTGATCAGAGCATTGACATCGGCACTGGGGTCATCGCCGAAGACCGAGGCGAAGGTGCTGTACGTGAAGTCGGTGAGACCCGGCGGGATCCAAAAGGTTCCGTCACCTGACCAGGGGCTGAAGATTGGTGTTTTGACGCCGGCATCGCGAATGCCCTTGACCGCGGCGGTGATGTCGGGCGGAAAGGTACACAGGGCGATCACGTCGGCCGCGCCCGCTCCGGTCACTACGGTCGGGAGGTTGTCGACGGAGTGATCGAAAGAAGTGAACCCCGACTTCGAGACGACTTTGCCGCCCTTCTCCTCGAAGCGCTTGGTGAAGGCCGAGCAGACGTTCTGGAAGTAGACGAGCAGATTGTCGGGCACCACGATCGCCGTCTTGTAGCCCTTCTCGATCGCGTACTCGGCGAGCACCGCACCCTCATCCTGGGCGAGGTTGCCCATGCTGAAGGCCAGCTTTCCGGCCGCGCCGAAACGCGACGGCCCCATCTGGTCGGTGCCAATGCAGGGGGCCACAGTGAGCAGGCCGGCCTTAATGCCTTCTTGGATGGCCGGTGTCGCGAAGTCGACATCACAAGTCGTCAGCAGCACGTTGGCTTTGCTCGTGGTGATCAGATCGACGGCGGCCGCTTTCGTCGCCGCCGGATCGAGCTTGGTATCGATGAACTTGAGTTCGAGCTGACGTCCGAGCACTCCGCCGGCGGCATTGATCTTCTTGATGGTCACTTGGGCCGCAACCAGAGCCGGGCCGTCGAACGGCGCCATGTTGCCGGTGAGATCGATAGCCGCACCGATCACGATCGGGCCTTCGCCCGATGCCCCAACCGTGGTGGGTCCGGCGGCCGCGGCGGCCGAATCGGCCGGCGTCGCTTTGCTCAAGGTAGTGGTCTCAGCCGATGCCGCAGCGGTGGTAACGGGGCTCGGAACGGCCGTCGTTTCAGGGCTCGCCGCAACGGTCGTTTCGGGAGCCGGGGCCGAGGTTACGGGGGTCGTATCGGCGGCCTTCTTTGAACTACCGCAGGCTCCACCGACCATGGCCGCGGCCATGATCATGGCCGCGATTGACGTTTTGCGCATCGTGCATTTCCCCTTGTGTGATCCGACGAGAAGTCGGCCGAACGATTCCGATTTTCGCCGGCAGCGTACCTGCCGGGCGATCGCGGGTTGTAGTCGTAGCCTTGGAAGGGTTTAGATGAATGAGGCGAACTGCGCTTCGACGGCTTTGTGGTCGGCCGCCAAGCCGGCCGATACGCCGCCGGCCATGTCACCGGGGTACGCGTCTTCAACGTCGTTGCGCAGAGCCTCGACCATCGCCGTCGCGGCCTCGTCGGTCGTCATCTTCGGGATCGGGAGATGGGCGGTGAGCCGGGTGTCGACCGCGCCGGGCATGAACGCGCAGACCAGCGTGCCCTGAGAGCGCAACTCGGCCCGGAAGGCCTGCGTCGCGGAATACAGCGCGGCCTTCGACGCACAGTACGTGGCCATGGCCGGGTGGTTGACGCGGCTCAGGATCGACAACACGTTCAGCATCGCCCCACCCCCATTGGCGTCCAATATCGGGACGAACGCGCGGCTGACCGCCAAGTTGCCGAGATAGTTCACTTCGATTTCGTGACGGGCCCCATCGGGATCGTCGGCGCCCATCACCGGCACGTTATGGTTGACCCCGGCGTTGTTGATCAGCACAGTGACGTCGGTGCATTGCGCCGCGGCGGCGGCGATCGAGCCTTGGTCGGTGACGTCGAGGTGAAGCGCCACGACTCGCCCGTGAGCCAATGTCGCTTCTGCCCCGTGCACTCGCGTGGCGGCATAAACCTTCGCCACTCCGGCGTCGATGAAGGCCTGGGTGGCGGCTTGGCCGATCCCGCCTCCGGCGCCGGTGATCAGCACGACCGCTCCCTTGAGTTCCATCAGCCGACCGGCTTTGCTTCGCTGGTGGCCCATGCCTTCATGAGGGTATTGGATGGCAAGGTTTCATCGACCAGCTTCTTGGCCGTTTCGATGCCGGCCACCGGCAGCCCGGTTGGGTCAAGGGCGCCTATCTGTACGAGCACCGACGCTTGATCCCAATATATGTGTTCATTGAACAATTTGTCACCTCTAAAATTGACTATAGCAACCAGTGGAATCTCGACGTATTTTTCCGTCGGCGCCACGCCGGGCAACATCCAGTCGATCTCGCTCGTGTGGGTAAAGCAGAACAACATCTCGTCGACGAGGCTGGTCGATCCGATGGTGCGCGAAATCGGAATCAGCTTGGTGTCTTCAGGGTTGGCATTGACGAAATGCCATTGGTAAAAGCGGCTGAGTTGGTTGGCGCCCACCCCACCCGTCATGGTCGGAATGTGATTCACATAAGGTTCGGTCACCATAGTCGCCATGGTGTCGGGAACGCTGCGGGTGCCAAACTCGAAGTAACAGTGGTCGTCCCAGAGCTTCGATAAATCGAAGACCGGGCCGATCGTGTTGTGGAACAGCTCCATGGTACGGCCATAGGCCATGAGCGTCGATGCCTTGTCGTAGTGCTCGCCTTCTTCGCGAGCGAAGGCGTGATCCTGCCCCGGGTAGACGTGAAACGTCGCATGCGGGTTGTCGGCGAAGGCCGCTATGAGCGCGTCACGCGATTCGGCCGGAGCGTACGAGTCGAGTTCACCCATATGGAAAACGATCGGGACGCTGACGTTCTTGGCCTCGTCGCCGTGCGCCTCCATACCGACGCCGTAGTACGAGACGGCGCCGTCGACATCGGTGCGGGCCGCGGTGAGAAAGGCCAGCTTGCCACCGAGGCAGTACCCGACACAGCCGACGCCACCGGCCTGATCCTCGCGGGCGCGCAGCGCCGCGATCGTCGCCGCGATGTCTTCGATGCCCTGGTCGGCATCGAAGGTCTGGAACAACTCGAAGGCCCGTTGCCACTCCGCAGGGCTGTAGCCGAGGTCGATGCCAGGCTTGATGCGCCAGAACAGGTCGGGGGCCAGGACCACATAGCCGGCTTCGGCGAATCGGTCAGCCGTGCGCCGCACATACTCGTTGACGCCGAAGATTTCTTGGATCACGACCATGCCGGGGCCCGATGCCTGAGCCGGCTTGGCCAGGTAGGCCGAGAAAGTGCCGGTTCCGTCGGGCGCGGTTATCGAAACGTACTCACCCATAAGACTGTTCCCTCAACTCGTTGCGGACGCGGCGACTGTAGCCGCGCTCCCGTGTCGGGAGGCCAACCCGTGAGCCCGGCTCGGGCCTTGACCACACACCTGCTCCGTCTCGTCGCCCAGACGTAGGCGTCGCGGGCGCCTTCGGATACCATCGCGCCGTGGCCGATCTCTCCTCGATCTTGGCGCCCGAAGCTGAGGCCGAGTTGTTGGCTGCGTTCGTCGCCGCCTGCCGCTCGGTCGTGGGGCGCGACGCGCCGACACGCGATGGCGACCCGGCGTAACTGCGCCCATGGAACCGATGCCCGGTCCGATCGAGAGCCTCAGCGCGGTCACGTTGGTGACGCGAAATATGGTCGACGCCGTCGCGTTCTATAGGGCGCTGGGATTCGGGCTCGCCTACGGAGGCCCCGATGCGGCCTTCACCTGTTTCCGCTCCGGGCGCAGCTTTCTGAACCTGCAACTCGTGGTCGACGCCCCGGCCGGGGGCGCTTGGGGGCGGATCATCTTCTGGGTCGACAACGTCGACGCCATGCACGCCCGGGCGATCGCCGCGGGACTCCACCCCTTAATGGCTCCGGCTGACGCTCCATGGGGGGAGCGTTACTTCCACATTCGCGATCGCGATGGGCACGAGCTTAGCTTCGCCCGCAGGCTGGCCTAGTAACCCTCGGGAACGTCAATGGTGGGGGTCGGCTCAACTGACTCCGATGAATGAGGCGTTGAAGATCGTGTGGAAGCCAAGGCTGTGATAGAGGTGTTCGGCGGCTGAGTCGGGTTCGCATTGCAGCCAGATGGTGGGGGCGATGGCGCAGGCAATGTCGAGGGTTTCGTTGATGGCGTGCCGAGCTAATCCTCGGCCCTGCAGGTCTGGGCGGGTCCCGATGTTGTAGAGGAACGAGGTCGAGGAGGTGCAGTGCAGCGAGGCGATCGCGGCCGGTATGTTGTCGACTTCGACGAGCACGTGGGTGGTGGTCACATCGGGCGGTGGGTGGCTGCCGGTGAGCGCCTGTCGGTAGTGGTGGTCTTCGTCGGGCGTGAGTTCGAAGGCCGCGCTGAACACGTCACAGAAGGCCTCGGTCGGGCGGTCGAAACGCCGGATCCTCACGTCACCTGCTGCGGCCACCGGCTCCGCCCGGTGACCCTGAGCGTTGGTCAGGGCCAACATCAGCCAGTGTTCCGTCCCTTCGAGGTGGCCATCGCGACGACGACGGCGTTGAAGGCGGTGTCGTAGTGCGAGTGGTCCGCCGGCGGGTTCGGCGATCCACATCCTTCGTGCGGTCGGGGCTGTTAGTCGTGATTCGCTTACGTCGACGTTCCAGTCGGCTTCGTCGGGAAAGGTGTCGCTACGGATTTGCCACCAACCGGGCCCGGCTTGGGCCACGGACGTCACGAATGTGCCTAGCAGGGCGTGGGCGTGGGTGAGCATCAACTCGGTCGGGTCGAAGGCTGTTTGGCGTGGCTGGGCGGTCATCGGGGATGGGCCGGCTCGACCGTCTGGGGTTGTGGGGTCACGGGTTCGGCCGGTGAGCCGTGCCAGTGGCTATGTGCGGGGATGCGTTCGCCTTTCATTACCAACGACTGCGCGTCGATGCGGGCGCCCCTGCCCAGCGTGGCGTCGTAGAGCACAATGGACCGGGGGCCGACCGACGAGCCGGGCTGGAGGTGAACTGTCGACATTCTCATGACGCGGTCCTCGAAAAGGTGGGTTTGCACGTCGGCGTGTTGGTTGAGGGCGACTTCGTCGTCGATGTGCACGAGGTCGAATTCCGTGAGGTAACTCGACTCCAGACAAGTCCGGCGGCCGATGTGGGCGCCCATCGCTCGCAAGTAAATCGCCAGCATTGGTGTGCCGACCACGAGTTGGCCCGCGACGCCCATCGCGACGTTCTCATGGAGCGCGTTGACAAACTCGCTGCGCCAGACGAAGTTGTCCCACAAGGGCCGTTCCTGGGGCCGGTAGCGCCCAACCAGGATCCACTTCGCGGCGACGACGATCAAGGCGAGCAGAAGTCCCATTGCTCCGAGTAGCAGCGGGAACAAGACGAGCGTGAGCCTCATTCCGTACCGGCGGTCGGCGAGGTCTTCGGCGACGAGCAGCAGCATGAGTGATCCAATCGTCACAAGGGTGAGAGGGGTGATGATCCGCCAGAACTCGATAAAGGCCCGAAGCGCTTTGCGGCGAGTGGTCGGCTGGTAGGTGAGTTGTTCGGCGAAGTCAGTAGACCGCGACCGGGTCGGGAGTTCGATCGGAGGGATGCCGAGCCATGAGGAGTCTTTGCGGGCGGCCGCGATGCGGTCGGAAGGTGGCATTGACTGGACACCGATGAGCACGTCGTCGCCGAGTTCGGTCCCCGCTGGGACGACGGCACTGTTACCGACGAAGCTGTTGCGGCCGATCCGCACCGAGTCGAGGCGAACCCAGCCTCGATGGGTGCTGGACGCTCCGAGAGACACGTTGTCGGCCACAAACGCGCCTTGGCCAATATCGATGAGGTCCGGGTTCAGGTCCGAGGCGGTCGAGAGTTCCACATCACGGCCCAATCGTGCGCCCATGAGCCTCAGCCAGGGCGGAAGATATAGCGACCCGTACATAGGAAACAACAGATCGAGGCTGAGGTGCAACAGCGAGTCGGTGAACCATTTGCGGACGTGCCAATTACTGTGGAGAGGGTAGAGACCGGCTTCTATCACGGGCATCGCGACGCGTTTGATGACCGCGATCAGCATGCTCAACGTGACTATGAACGTCAGGGCGGCGATCGGTGCGGTCACGACAAGTTTCCAAATGTCCCAGTACCCTTTTGTAAAATCGCAGAACCGGTCGTCGATGTAACCGAAGAGCGCCGCTTCGGGAAGCACTGCAATGACGGGGATCAGCGATAAGATCGTGAAGCCGACCGAATATCCGAGTCTTGGTCGCTTGGTCTCTGGTGGGGGCGATGACGGCCAAGAGTCGGACAGGGCACCGGCGGGGCGGGCCGGTGAACCGGTCCAGTGTTGCGCAGGCGGCACCGAAGCCCCGGAGCTGAGCATCGCGCCGTCACCGAGTTCGGCCCCGGCCCCGAGTTCGGTGTCGTAGGCCATGGCGGCGCGCACCCCGACCCGAGCGCCGTCACCGATAGTGATACGCCCGATATGGAGCCACCCATCGCTGATCTGGTAGCCAACGAGCATGGCGTCGTGATCGACGGTTGAATTGCGTCCGATCCGGAGCAGATCGGGAACGCGGATATCGTCGGTCGCGCAGTGTGCACCCTCGCCGACGGACGCTCCCATGAGCTTCAAGTAGGTGTTCATGAGCGGTGTACCGCGTAGCTGATCGAAGCTCAGCATGTCCTGCACGCGGTTCACGAACCAGAACCGCAAATAGTAGGCGCCCCACAGTCGGTAACGGCCCGGTCTGACCCGGCCGAGGACTACCCATTTCGTGGCGACGCAAAGCGCCATACGCACTGGTGTACTCGCCGACAAGACCAGCACACCGAACAGAGCGGCAACGCTCACCCGGTGTTGACTGTTCTGTTGGGAAATCCCGTAGAACGCTACGAACGTGATCATCCATGGCGGGCTCATGATGGCCAATAAGGGATACAAGGCGAGTGTCTGCACTAGTCCGCACACCCCATATCGAAGGCTGGAGACACCGGCATGGTCCTGGTCTTCGGGGGGGTCGCTTTTCCTCAAATCTTCCTCCGAGACGACCCGGGCAGCCCCTGGCGTCGGCGGCGTCCCCATCGTCTCGAGATGCGCGGCGAGGGAGCTGAGCACGGGATTCCGGTAAAGATCTCGGACCGACACCGAACGGAACCGGCTCGAATCGCGCAACCCCGAAACGAACTCTGTTGCCGCCAGCGAGTCACCGCCACTGGCAAAGAAGTTCGTGGTACGGGTGACGCTAACCCCCGGCAGGACCCGTGCGTAGGCTGCCCGCAACTCCAGTTCCACCTCGGTCCAGCTCTCCGCATTGAACAGATCGAGCAGGTTGTCATCCGCGACCGCAGCTTTGGACGGCTCAGGCAGCGCCTTGCGGTCGATCTTGCCGCTCGTGAGACGAGGGAACTCTTCGACCACGACGAACCGGCCGGGTACCATGGCCCCGGTCAAGGTTGAACCCAGTTGGCGGCGGGCTTCGATCTCGTCAAACACGGCGTCGGGGCGAAGCCGGACATACCCGACAAGCACGTCAGCATTCCCGTGCCGGTGCACCGTCGAGGTTGCGGCCGCCACTCCGGGCAGTTCCTGCAAGGCCGCATCCACTTCGCCCAGTTCGATGCGATAGCCGCGCAGTTTCACCTGATCATCGATCCGGCCGAGGAACTCCAAGTCGCCGGCGGCATCGACGCGCACCAGGTCCCCGGTTCGATATACCCGTTCTCCGGTTGCCCACACGGGGCGAATGAACTTCTCCGCGGTGAGTTTCGGACGTCCGAGATAACCCTGTGTGACCGCTGGGCCGCCCACCACCAGTTCGCCGACGACGCCGTCAGCGACGACGTCGAGTTCTGGACTCACCACCCACGTCTGGTACCCCGGCAATCCCACACCGATACGGACCGGGCGGTCCGGGCCCAACTCCGCCCATGTCGCAACCACCGTGGTCTCCGTCGGACCGTACGTATTCACGACGCGACGACCCGGCCGACACCATCGACGGGCCACCTCAGCCGCGCATGCCTCTCCGCCCAGGATGAGCAAACGAACTCCGGGCAGGTCGCCGTCGAACATGCCCAACAAAGTCGGTACGCACGACAGCACCGTCACGCCGTGCGCGCCTAGGACCTCGGCCAAGTCCGGCCCGGATCGCACCATGTCCTTGGTGGCGCACACCAACGCGGCGCCGGTGCGCCAGGCCAACCACAGTTCTTCGACGGAAGCGTCAAACGAGACGGAAAAACCCTGCCACACGCGATCGTCCGCGGCCACATCGAACACCTGGGCCTCAGCATCGATAAACGCCATCACGTTGGCGTGCGATACCACAACGCCCTTGGGTCGGCCCGTCGAACCCGACGTATAGATCACATACGCCGTGTCGCTCGGCTGCAACTCGCGCCGAGCGCCCTGTCGGGGCCGGTCCGGTGACCCGCGCCCGACCAGTCGAGATCCGTCAAGTACGCCGCCGGAACCCGCACCCATCAGCACGCACTCCGGCAACAACCCCTGGATTGTCGACGTCAGACCCGCAATCGAGACGAGCGCCGCCGCCTCGCAGTCCCGAAGCACCAGGACCACCCGATCGCCGGGGGTGTCCTCATCACAGGGAACGTACCCCGCCCCCGCCTTCAACACTCCGAGTATCGCCACATACACCGCAGGAGACCGGGGCAGCCATACCCCGACCAGATCGCCCGGCCCGATCCCCGCGGCCCGCAACCGCACCGCAAGCTCATCGGCCCGCCCGTCGAGTTCACCGTAAGTGAGCGAGCAGCCCTCGAACATCACCGCCATACGGTCCCGATGCGACTCAACCGACGCCGCGAATAACGAGACCAACGTCTCATGTCCACTCAGACGTTCGTTCGACGAACTGGCCTCAAGCACTTGCTCTTCTCCTAGTGTCCTGTGGCCATGGCGCGCATCGAGGCGAGAACCTGCTCTCCGCGCGGTGAGAGGCGGTAGCCGATTCGAAGGCTCTCTGTGAGCCCGAGTTCTTTGAGTTTGCGAACGTCGGTCTTGAAGGCGATGGTCTCTCGGCCTTCCATCTCGGCCAGCTCCGGGGCGCGACGCGCCGGCCACGTTGCGATGAGACCCAGCACCCGAGCGGTCCACGGGCCGAGAGCCGAGCGTTCATCGATTCGCTGTAGGCGGGCGACGAGGCCGGCGAGTTCGTCGTCGCCGAGCAAGCTCTCGCGCATAGCCAGTCGACTGTCGGCGCCGGCGAACATCACTTCGACTCTGTAGATCAAGCTGGCCTCGGTCGGCTGAGCGGTTCGGCCCCGGGTAGCGGTCGCGGGCCGTTGCCGGAACAGCTCGGCGCGCAGTTGGTCGCCGTCCGCGAAGCCGGCGCGGCGGGCCTCGGCGTCGGTGATCGCGGCGGGGTCCACCACTTCAACGGCGCCGATGGCCAGCTCTCCGATGGCCGTTCGCAACCGTCCGCCGGTCTTCACGGTGGGCTTGCGCCACCGGCGGAATACGAGGTCGACTCGTGCGGCCTGGATCTCCTCGAGAACCTTCAGTGTGAGCAGCATCCGTCCAGCTTGGCACCTCGCCTCTTGCATCTACCGCGCGTGGGAGCGTGCCCCAGCCGCGGCGCCCGAGTTCCAGAGTCGGGCGTAGCGGCCGTCGAGGGCGAGCAGCGCGTCGTGGGTGCCCGACTCGACGATGCGGCCCTGGTCGAGCACGTGGATGGCATCGGCGTGGCGCACCGTCGAGAGGCGATGGGCGACGATCACCACCGTGCGGCCGTCCATGAGGCGGGCCAGGCCGTCGAGCAGGTCGGCCTCGGTGCGCAGATCGAGGGCCGCCGTGGGCTCGTCGAGCAGCAGGATGGGGGCATCCTTGAGGAAGGCCCGGGCGAGGGCGATGCGCTGCTGTTGACCCAACGACAACTTGGTGCCCCGATCGCCGACCTCGGTGAGGTACGCGTCGGGAAGGGCCACGACGAAATCGTGGGCTCTGGCGGAGCGGGCTGCGTCCTCGAGTTCGCGGTCGGACGCGTCGAGGCGGCCGTAGAGGATGTTCTCGCGGATGGTGCCGGAGAAGAGGAGTGGCTCCTGGGGCACGACGCTGACCAGGTCGCGCAGCGATGCGAGTTGGACGTCGCGGACATCGACGCCGTCGATGAGTACCGACCCCGCCGACACGTCGTAGAGCCGGGGGATCAGGTTGAGGATCGACGTCTTGCCCGACCCGGTCTCGCCGACCAGCGCAACCGTCCGCCCTCTAGCAATTTCGAGATTTACTTCCTGCAAAACGGGGTCTCGGTCATAGGTCAAGCCAACTTCGCGTAGTTCGATCCCTTTGATAAATGGTTGGATGGGCGCGGCACCCGGTTTGTCGGTAATGGCCGGCAATGTATCGAGCACCGCGAAGGCACGGCCCACCCCGACAACGGAGTCTTGCAGCATTCCGAACGTGGCCAGGTTGCGCTGGAGCAGCTCGTAGATGCGCTGCATATACGACAGAAAGATCCATAGGGCCCCGACGGTCACGGCGCCGCCGAGCACCCTGTGCACCGCCACCAGCAACACGGCCGCGGTACCAAGGCCAGTGATGAGCATCGTGGCCACCGAGAGCACCTGCTCGGCCATCCGGAAGCGCAATTGGGCGGCGATGAACTTCTCGCTGGTCTCGTCGAAACGGTCGCCCTCCTTCGACTCCTTGCCGAAGACTTGTACTGCTCGCATCGATCCGAGCGTCTGCTCGATTAGCCCGGTGAGGCGACCGAGATGGGCCCGCGACTCTTCGGATGATGACTGGATGCGGGCGGTGAGGTGCCTTATCGTCCACAGCAGGAAGGGCGCGACCGCCACCGCGACGAGGGTGAGCAGCCAGTCGAGCGACCCCATGAGCGCCACCATGAGGATGATCTGGAAGAGGGGTGTAATCCAGGCCTGGACGCCGAAGATCATCACCTCTTGAATCGATCGGGCATCGTTGATCGAACGAAAGATGAGCTCGCCCGATGACCGATTGGCGTGAAAGCCGAGCGAAAGTTTGCGCAGATGGCGCAACATTCGGCCGCGGATGGTGTGGATCATTCGGAGCGCCACTTTGGCGAATAGGTAAAAACTGATCGACATCACGAGGGCGGCGATGAGCTGGATGAGTAAATACGCCCCGGCCAGTGCCGTGCCGGCCGCGATCTTCTGGGCGGTCGTGCGCGTGACGTATGAGCCCAGTGGGCCGAGGCGCAACTTGTCGCCGAGCAATACGTCGTCGATCAGATAGCGGATGGGCCAGGGCAGCAGCGCGAACGCGATGGACGCGAGCAATGACGTGCCCACCGCGCCCGTGATCCCGGAGCGGAACTCGCCCATGAACTGCCACGTGCGGCGGTAGGTCGGGCCCATGCCCTCGCCCTTGCTGGGCTTCATGGGCTCTTTGGGCTTGTGGGAAGGGGCTGGCGCAGGCTCGTCGGGCGGGCTGGGTCGCCAGTAGCGCTCACCAGTACGCCAAGTCGGTGTAGGGGCGGGCGATTCCCGGCTCGATGTGCTGATCGGCCACGGTGAAGCCCATCGCCTCGAGTAGCCGCGTCTCCGGTTCGGGTTTCACCCATTGCAGCCTCGCCTCAAGCGACGGAAGAAACTCGAGGGGAGCGCTCAACGTGGTCCGCCCGAGTTCACGCGTGGCGGCCAGGTGGTGGCCGATGAGGGCGGCCATGTCACCTTCGTGGCCCGGTGCGAACCCGAAGTCCATGAGACAAGCGGTGTCGACCGTGCGCTCCTCGCCGCTCGTGCGGTTGCGCCATCGCTCGCGCACGTCGCGGCCGCGGTCCCACAAGCCGCCGCAGGCCACGATCTCGCCATCTTCTTCGAGGACCGCCATGTCGTCCCAGTCGTAGACCCGGGCGATGAACGGTGGTTTGGGGCCCCAGAAAAGGTCATCGAGGCGGCCGCTCAGAGATTCGACGCTGTAGGGGCGGAATAGGTCAAGGCCCCCGTGCGTGGCGTTGATGAGTTCGACGCACCGGGCCAGGTCGTGGGGGCGGACCCTGCGAACGCGCCCGTCGAGTCGCCCCCCGGTGGTCGCATCGAGATGATGGACGGTGGCGGTGAGCTTGTCGAGGGCGCGTCCGCTGGTGGCCGCCACGTCGGTCACCTCGTGAGAGATCCATGACTGCGCCATGCCGTTCTCGAGCCGGACGTACCAATACGACACGACGCCGAAGTGGCCGGCGGCCGATCCCGGCGCGTTGAGCAGCATGCTCGAATAGCCGAGTCGACGAAAGCCGTTGCGCACCCGCCAACCGCCCATCCAGCCCACCGACAGGGGGCGTCCGCCGATGAATGAACTGCGCCCCGCTTGGACGTTGACCCCGAGCGCGACACCGCGGTCTTCGAGCAGCTTCACGTGCCAGTTCTCCTGCAACCGTTGCTGGGCATAGGGATTGGGGGAGCGCTCCACCGTGACGTCCCAGTCGCCGAGGCGTTCGCTGGAGTCGGCGAAGAGATCCGACAATCGTTCATCGTCCTCCCACGTCGCCTCTCGGATGAAGAGCCCAGACGCGAGGCGTTCGCGGTCGCTCACCTGGCTTTCGATCATGTCGAGGGTCGGAAACCCTTCGGCTGATAGGGACTCTTCGATCTTCCACAACGGTAACCGCAGGGCCAACATGCGCTCAAGCAGCCCGTCCGGCCATTGCTTGGCCTCGGCCCGCACCACCTGTTCGGGCGTGGGCGCCGGTGATGTGAACAGCGTCGTTTTCTCGTCCATGGTTTCGTCCCCTCGAGGCCACGTTATCGGCCAAGGCGTGGCGCGCAAGGGGGATTTTTCCGGGTCCCCTCCGCGGTCGCCTAAGCGGGGTGGTGAGCAACGCGGTCAAGTGGGGGTGGCCGCCGTGTTCAGCCCATCCCGCGAGCGTCGAGCTATGGGCGTAGTGGGGCGAGCAGGCCGGCGAGGTCGAGGAAGTCGCAGCCTCTGGGGTCTCCGAGGCGCGAGAGCAGCAGCCCCGTGGAGACGCGCTCGATGAACGCCCACTTCCAGATCGGTACCGGGTCCACGCCGGTGGCGGCGGCGAGCTGATGGCACCACTGGAGAATCAGCTGCGGTGCGTGACCAGCCATCAGTTCGTCGGTCCATCCGCGCAGGGGAATGGCGAGATCGTGCGCTGGTTCGGACACGATCCCTTCCGGATCGATCATCTTGAACCCGGTTGGCGCGGTTCCGCCAAGGTCGTGCAGAACGTTGGCTGGGTGGGCATCGCCGTGAATGAGCACCGCGCCTGACAGGTCGAATCGGGCCAGTCGGTTGTCGACGAAGTCGAGAGCCCGTCTGGTCACCTGCCGGCTGCACGGGTGATCGAGCTCGTCCCATTGACGCTGGATGAACTCTCCGAGCCACACGCCCTGCTCATATCCGGTCGGCAGCGCGACGTTCGAGTCCACGCGTCGCCAGCCGTCCATCATCGTGGCCCCAAGTATTTCGATCTGGGCCTGTGGTCATGCCGGCTTCGGTGAAGGGCTGGCCTAGCCGTTCAAGCAGCAACACGCGGCGATCGACGTCAGCCTCGAGGACATCGACATAGGAACGGTGCTTCGCCAGCGTCAGCACGAGAAGTTCGTTTTCGAAATCCGAGTATCCCTCTCCGCCGGACGGAATCGCGACCTTCACGATCGCCGCATGCCCGCCCCGATCGATGGCCGTCGCCACGAACGCGGCCGTCCCGCCGTCGATTGGATCATCAATGGGGCAGTCCCAGGCCGATTCGAGTTCGGCCAGCAACCCATCCAGACCGTCGAGCCAACGACGCCCGCGGTCACCGAGCTCGTCCAGCCTCCTCAGGGTCTGCCCAGTAATAAGTTGCGCGTTTGTGGCGAGTCCTGGGCGCTGCTGCCCCCTGAGGGGAAGGGCGTCCGAGGGGTAGCGGTAGGGATTGGCGTACGGTAGGCGGGTTGATCGACATGGCGGCTCCTCCGGATGGTCTTAGCTTGATCCCGCCTCGGAGTCTTGTCGTAAATCGTCGAGAAACTCAGCGTAGGACCGTAGGCGCAGGAGCTTGTCGGCGTGCTCTTCGAAGAGCAGGAGCCGACGCCCGTGGTCGCCGTAGCTGGACTTCCATTCCTCCTCGACCTGGTCGAGCCCGTCGATCGATGGGATCGACTTGAGGCGGACGGTCGGAGCGAAGGGGTAATTCAATAGCCGCCGTTCGCCCTGTCGTCGGATGAGGCCGCAGCCGTGGTCGATGTCGACGGTGAAGAAGTCGAGTTCCGGCCGGCGGTTTCGCACGAAATCGATGTACGCTTCGAAGGTGACTCCCGACCATTCGCCCTCTTGAGCGGCCGGTGAAACACTGGAATCATTTCTGGGACAACAGTCGTGCACGATGATCGTGCCTGTTGGTTTGATCCATCGGAAGGCCAATTCGATGTCTCGGTACGACGTGAGGTATTCGTGCCACGGATCGACGAGAATGAGGTCGTAGGTCAAACGTCGGCTCTCGATCTCACTGATACAACCGGAAATATCGGGAGTGGCGCTCAGAAAATCGATGGGAGATCCGTCATTGAATCCTGGATAAACATTATACATCAGGCGGTGCTTGATCGTATAAATGGACTGGTCAACTAACGCGTATTTCCACCCCGTAGACCATGAGCAAATCTCAAGATATGAGGTCCACCCGTATGTGCGTCCGAGCGTGTTGATGATGTCGACTTTGGTGGGAGATGGCGTACTGATCCACATATTGTGCCGCATCCAGCGGACTTCGAGTGATCCAAGGGCCACGCAACGAGGCCGAAAGGGGTGTGCCGGCCGAGCAGTAGAGTCCGCACGATGATCGAAAAAGCAGCATTCGGACGGACTGGCCACCAGAGCAGCAGGGTAATTTTCGGGGCCGCCGCGTTGGGAGGTATGCGCCAGGAGCGGGCCGACGCGTTGATGGAAACGGTGGTCGAGTTCGGCATAAACCACCTTGATACCGCCGCGTCGTACGGCGAATCCGAGCTGCGATTGGCGCCGTTCCTGAAGTCGCATCGCCGCGAGGTGTTCTTGGCCACCAAGACCGGCGACCGGACCGGCGCGGGAGCAAGGGCGAGTCTTGAGCGCTCGCTTGAGCGGATGGGTGTCGACCAGGTCGACCTCATCCAGCTGCACAACCTCGTGGAGGACGATGAGTGGGAGGCGGCGCATGGCCCTGGTGGTGCCGTCGAAGCACTCGTCAAGGCCCGTGACGAAGGGCTTGTGCGCTTCATCGGCGTGACCGGCCACGGCACCCGCATCCCTCGCATGCACATTCGCAGCCTCGAACGCTTCCATGTCGACTCGGTGCTGTTCCCGTTCAATCACACGATGTTGCGCAGCGACGCGTATCGGGCCGACGTGGAGGAGTTGCTGGGGTTGTGTGAGTCGCGTGGGGTCGCGGCGCAGACGATCAAAGCGGTGGCCAAGCGCCGATGGACCGACAACAGCACGCCGCACTATTCGTGGTACGAAGCCCTTCCGCCCGGCGATGCGTTGGGTCGGGCGGTGTCCTACGTGCTCGGGCGCCCGCAGCTGTTCTTGAACTCCTCCAGCGACGGACGGCTCCTGCGCCCCATACTCGAAGCGGCGGCGCGACGAGAGGGCGTCCCGACCGACGCGGCGATGGAAGCCGA
This sequence comes from Acidimicrobiia bacterium, assembly GCA_025359845.1. Taxonomy (GTDB): domain Bacteria; phylum Actinomycetota; class Acidimicrobiia; order Acidimicrobiales; family JANYDT01; genus JANYDT01. Next base: position 16,283 of record JANYDT010000234.1, on the reverse strand, counting down.
CTGCGTTGCCCACGGGGCTGAGCCGCTCTTCGACGGCGAAGCCCTCGAGCGAATCTGAGGGAGACCAACGGCGCCGAACAGGCTGAGAGACCGTCAGCCCGACGGCGAGCTCGCGGCAACGGCCACGGGGAAGCCTGACAGGACGGGCATCGCGCTGAGCGAGTCCGCTCCGGCGGAAGAAGTCAGCTGGTTCACGTCGGATGAACCCACGCCGTGCGGGAGCGACACCACGCCGATTCGGATCCGTTCGGTCACGCGTACCGTGGCGGTACACGAACCCGACTCCGTCGAGATTGTCGCCGGATCGCCGTCGACCAGACCTCGAGCAGCCGAGTCGGTCGGATGCATCTCGAGCGTGACCGGCTCGGGTTTGATGGCCAGCGAGTTGTACCCCGCTGCGGTTCGACGGTTGATCATGATCGAATGTCCGTCAGATGCAGTTGACGTGAACGAAGTACGGGCGAGCAACGCCGTCAGCGGAGGTGGCGCCAGATCAAGGGGCTGGGGCAGGCGGCCGGGGATGAGCCAGCCCGGGGCCAACCCGTCGTCGACGATCCCGAACGGCGCCTCCCGCACTTCAGCCCACGGGCGGCGGGCCTGGCCGAGCATCGATTCCGCGATCACCTCGTCGTCGAGGACTCGACCGGCCAGGGCGGTGCTGCGCCGGGCGCTGGCGAACCGGGGCAGACCCATCCGGCGGCTGAGCTCGGTGAACATCTACCATTGCTGGCGGCGTTGGTCTATAGGGGCCACGACGGCGGGCGCAAAGCGGATGAACGGTTTGGCTTGTAGGTAGCCGGTGAGCAGGTCGGCGCGCTCGAAGTGATCGGTCATCGGGAGTACGTGGGTGGCGGCTTCGGTGGTCTCGGTCGGACGCACGTCGATCACCACCAGCAGCTCGAGGGTTCGCAAAGCCCGGCGCAGTCGGGAGTTGTCGGGAAAGGCGAGAGCCGGATTGCCGGCGCGCACGAACAGCGCACGGAACTCGCCGGCCTCGATCTCGTCGACCAGCGCGGCACAGGGCATTTCGCAGTTGACGATGCGCGGCAGATCGGGCCGGCTCCGGGGTCGCGGGCCGAGGTCGCCGCGACCCGACGGCAGCGCGTCCTCGAACGGCCGCAGGAAGCCGGGGTTGAAGGTCGAACCGCCGACTCGGTCGAGGCTGCCCGTGACCGCGCTGAGCGCCCACGCCAGCCATTCGGTCAAGGTCGAGGAAGGGTTAAGCGTGGTGCCGGTGCCGGTCTCGATCGCCACCCGTCCGCTGGCGACAACCAAATCGGCCAGCTCTTCGAGTGTCGCGACTGGCACATCGCAAATGCGTGCTGCGTTGGGCGCGTCGAAGGGCGCAGTGGCGTCACGCAATTGTTCGATGCTAGCGGTCTGCGCCGTGTCGGCGAGGTAATCGCTGTCAGGCTTGGTTGACAGCACGTGGCGTACCAGGAAGGCGAGTACTACTGGGTCGGTGCCGGGCCGAAGTTGAATGTGGACGTCCGCGTGCCGCGCTGTCTCGCTGACCCGGGGATCGACGACGACCACCTTCGCACCGCGGGCCCGCATGGCGCGGAGGTGCACGATCGGGTTCGCCATCATCAGCCCGTGCCCGTGGGAGAGAACCGTGTTGACGCCGAACGCAAGAAGGAGTTGCGTGTGTTGAAGGTCGGGTTGGAACATCAGCTGGACTCCCCTCACCAATTGCGGCACGAGGGCCTTGCCCGAGCAGTCGACGCTCAGCGCGCTGTAGCTCCGATCGGCGCCGAGGCCCTGAAGAATCCGTGGGCCATGGCGTAACCGGCGGGATCGATCGGTCCGCCGGTACTCACATAGTTGGCGATGACGCCCGGGCCGTGCTCGGCAATCAGCGCGGTGGTGCGAGCAGCGATGTCGTCGAGCGTCTCATCCCAACCCGCAGCCACCAACTCGCCATTGCGACGCAGGAGCGGCGCGTCGAGTCGGTACGGAGCGTGGTGGAACTCGGGCCCTGCTCGTCCTTTAGCGCATGTGTACCCATTCGTCGTGGTGTCGTCGGGGTCGCCGACCACGCGCACGATCGTGTCGCCTTCGAGTTCGACGAGCGTGCCGCACCCGACGGCGCAGATTCGACAGGCGGTGGCGACGACGACCATCAGAAAGGTCTAGCGCACTATGTCCCGCTCAGCCTGGTCCCGGGAGAGGCGGGACCGACGCAACTGGGTCGTCCTGACCGATATGGGGCGGCCTGACCGCGCGGTCGTGGCGCCCATATCGGTAGTGGTGCCCCAGTTCGAGGGGGTGCCTGACGCGAGGGTCTCGCTGGCGTTGACGCCGCGCTACCGTCACTCAATGACTGACAGCGCGTTCTCCAGGGTAATCACGAATGAGACCGAACTCCGCCAGCTCTACCGCAGGCCGAGCGCCATCGTGCATCAAAAGGTGCTCGGTCAGCTCGACCACCACGCCCGCACGTTCATCGCCGCCGCCCCATTCGTGTTGATGGGCACGACGAGTCCCGACGGGACGGGCGACGTTTCCCCGAAAGGTGGCCCGCCCGGCTTCGTTGTCGTGCTCGATGATCACCGTTTGGCCATCGCCGATCTGTCCGGCAACAATCTTCTCGATTCGATCTCGAACATCGTGCTCGGCTCGGGGATCGGGCTGTTGTTCTTGGTGCCAGGGGTCGAGGAAACGCTGCGCGTCAACGGTCACGCGTGTTTGACGACCGATCCGTCCGTGCTCGATGCTTGCGCGGTCAAGGATCGACGACCAAAGGCGGCGATCGGCGTCACCGTCACGCAGCAATACATGCATTGCGCGAAGGCGTTTCGGCGCAGCGACTTGTGGAATCCGCCGACGTGGCCCGACCGTGCATCGCTACCTACACTCGGCTGCATGCTTCGCGATCAGGTCGCGTTTCCGGCGGAGGTGACGGCGGCCACGATCGATGAGATCGTCGAAAAGGACTATGCCGCGACTCTGTGGGAGCCAGGCGGCTCGCGGTAATTGGACCACTCGCCGGGTTAAGCTAACCCCGAGGGCGGCGCTTGCGGGTCACGACCCGGTCCTTGACCCGCCATCCGTCCGAGGTCTTCACAACATCGTCGTAGTACGACGCGGTTGTCACGCGATGCTCTGGTATCAGTGCCACGATTCGAAAGTAGAGCTTCGCGCCGACGGGTGTCTCGTCGACGTAGATGTTCGTCATCATGTGGGTGAGGGGATGACGGGCCTCGACGTCCATGAACCGTTGAATCTCGGCCAAGCCCTGGAGGTTAGGTGCCCCGAGGTCGGTGAGATCGAACGATGCGTCGTCGGTGAAGATCCCGGCCAATGCCGGCCAGTCGCGATCGTCGATGGCGTCGCCGTAGCGACCGGGTAGTTCGTGTAGTTCGAGGCGGTCGGCAAGGTCCATTGGCGCATCGTAAGCGGGGCTAGTGTCCTGTGCCGCTACGGTGGGCAAGGGGCGTCATCCGAGGCCAGCAATCAAGGAGCTACCGTGCCCGTCCTCAATGAGTCCTCGCCGCCAATGCGGTTTTCGCATCCGGATTCGGGGCGAAGTCGGAGCTGGCCATGCCCCCGGCCCGTCAGTTTGCCATTCTGACGTGCATGGACGCCCGCCTCGATCCGGCCAAGTACACAGGACTCAGCGAGGGTGACGCACACGTCACACGAAACGCCGGCGCGGCCCACTAGGTTTTCGGCGAGCGTGTTAGGCGTTCTCGGCGAGCGTGTCGATGACGCCTTGGCCATACCGGGCCAACTTGGTCTCGCCGACACCTTGAATCTTCGCCAGTTGGGCGAGAGTCGATGGCGCGGCCGTCGCGATCTGGCGCAGGGCGGCGTCGTGGAAGACTACATAGGCGGGAACGCCCTGCTCCTTTGCGGTCACCGCTCGCCAGGCCCGCAATCGATCGAAGGCGGCCGCAGCCGTCGGGTTCAAGTCAGAAGGCGCGATTGCACCCGCGGCCCCGGTGGGGCGCGACGTACGCGATGCGGACGACGACCGGGGCCCGCGCTCGGGCTCACGGCGCAGCATGACCTGACGTGACTTGCCCAATACCTCACCGCTCGTCGGGGTGAGGACGAGCGTGCCGTAGTCGCCTTCCACCGCCAGCACCCCTTGGGCCAGCAACTGGCGTACGACGCTACGCCAGTCCGGTTCCTTCAGTTCGGTCCCGATCCCAAATACCGTAAGGGCGTCATGACGATGCTGGACCACCTTGTCGGATCGTTTACCGAGCAGGATGTCGATGATCTGCCCGGCCCCGAACTTCTGGCCTCGCTCGCGCTGCAACCGCGACACCGTCGAGAGCAACTTCTGCGCCGCGACAGTCCCATCCCACTTCTCCGGCGGCCGGATGCAGGAGTCGCAATTGCCGCACGGGGCGCTGCTCTGGCCGAAATAGTCGAGCAGCTGGACCCGTCGGCAATCGACGGTTTCGCACAGCGCCAGCATGGCGTCGAGGTGTTGCGAGAGCCGCCGGCGATGAGCGGCGTCGCCCTCGGACGTGTCGATCATGCGACGCTGCTGCACCACGTCTTGGAGTCCGTAAGCGAGCCACGCGGTTGAAGGAAGCCCGTCGCGCCCGGCCCGTCCGGTTTCTTGGTAATAGCCCTCAACCGACTTGGGCAGATCGAGGTGGGCCACGAACCGCACATCGGGCTTGTCGATACCCATCCCGAACGCGATGGTGGCCACGACGATGAGCCCGTCTTCGCGCAGGAAACGTGACTGATTATTAGCCCGAGTTCGGGCATCGAGACCGGCGTGGTACGGCACCGCAGGAATCGCGTTCCCGACGAGAAAAGCGGCCGTCTTCTCTACCGACGCGCGGGAGAGGCAGTACACGATTCCGGCGTCGCCAGGGTGTTCGGTCCGCAGCAATTTGATCAGCTGCTGGTTGGGGCTGTCTTTGGTGACGATGCGGTATTGGATGTTGGGACGGTCGAAACTGGCCACAAAATGCTGGGCGTTGCCCAGGTTGAGACGCGACGTGATCTCGGCGTGCGTGGCTTTTGTTGCGGTCGCCGTGAGCGCAATGCGCGGCACCGTCGGCCACCGTTCATGAAGCGACGAAAGCAGCAAATAGTCGGGTCGGAAGTCGTGACCCCACTGCGACACGCAATGGGCCTCGTCGATGGCAAACAACGCAATATTGCCGCGCTCCAGGAGCCGGATGGTCGACTCGACGCGGAGCCGTTCGGGGGCGAGGTACAGAAGATCGAGATGGCCGGATACGAAGGCCTTCTCGACCTCCGTGCGCTGCTGTGAATCTTGCGTCGAATTGAGGAAGCCGGCCCGCACACCGACGGCGCGCAGCGCATCGACTTGATCTTGCATAAGGGCGATCAGCGGGGAGATGACAACGCCGACGCCATCTCGCACCAACGCCGGGATTTGGTAACACAGCGACTTTCCGCCGCCGGTCGGCATGAGTACCAGCGCGTCGCCGCCCTCGACGACGTGGTCGATAATCGCCTCCTGCTCGCCCCGGAATGAGTCGTACCCGAAGACCCGGCGCAAAACCTCGCGAGGCCGTTCGCCCATCTCGCCCGTGGTCATTTGGGCGACGGCGGCGCAGCCATGTTGATGTACGTGGCCTCGCATCGGGCCACGACGACATCACCGGCGCCCAGTTCGGCCCGCGCCGCTATCTCGTCTGGCGAAAGGTCCACGCCCCCATTGTGGCCGATCGGTCATGTGGCCATCGGCCGCGTGGTCTCGTGTCCGGGCGATGGTGCTGAAGAGCTGGCATCTGGGCGCGACCGCCGGAGTGCCACGCAACGCCTCAACCGGTGCGCCACCGGACCCTGTGCTAGGCACGGTCCATGGACGAAGCCGTCGTAGACCCCAATTCGTTGGGCGAGGTTGAGGCCGAGGTTGAGGCCGAGGCGCCACTGTTGCCCAAACGGGAGCTGATGTTCGTGCTTGGGTCGCTGCTCATCGGCACGCTCCTGGCCGCGCTCGACAACACGATCGTCTCGGCCGCGCTGCCCACCATTGTCGGTGAACTCCGGGGCTTTAGCTCGTACGCGTGGGTGGGCACGATCTACATCCTCACGTCGACGATTGCCACGCCGATCCTGGGCAAGCTGAGCGACATCTATGGGCGAAAGCTCATTCTGCAATCGGCGGTCCTGGTGTTCACGATCGGGTCTGTGCTTTGCGCGCTGGCCCAGAGCATGTCGCAGCTGATCCTGTTCCGCGGTGTGCAGGGGCTCGGCGCGGGCGGTCTCCAAGCGCTTACGTTTGCCATCCTCGCCGATATCATCCCGGCCCGCGAGCGGGGTCGTTACATCGGCTTCTACACGGGCATGTACGCCATCGCGGCCATCGCCGGACCCCTGGTCGGCGGGTTCATGATCCAGCACTTCTCCTGGCCATGGATCTTTCTGGTAAACGTGCCGCTGGGCATCGCCGCCCTCGTGGCCTTGCAGATCAACCTCCGATTCGCATTCCGACGTCGCGCCGCGAAGGTCGACTACCTCGGCGCGGCGTTGTTGGCCGGTGGATTATCCAGTCTGATGATCGGCCTGGAGCGGGGGCGCGACGGGTGGGTGCGGCCGCCCGTCCTCGGGCTCCTGATGGCCGCCGTCGTCTTGGTGGGCCTATTCATCACTTGGCAAATGCGCGTAAACGAGCCCTTGGTGCCTATGCGGCTGTTCGCCAATCCGATCGTCGCCTCTTGCTTCGGCACCGGTATCTTTCTTGGCGCGGTCATGTTCGGCGCGGGCACATTCTTCCCTTTGTTCTTTCAGGACGCACGCGGCGTCTCTCCTACCGCCGCCGGGCTCTTCACGCTGCCCATCATGGCCGGCGTCCTCATGGGCTCGACCGGCGCAGGGCGGGTCATCTCGCGTACCGGCCGGTATCGGTTGGTACCAATTTTCACTTTGGCCGGAGGGACGATCGGGGCCCTCGCGATGGCGTTGTTGCTCGCTACCGATGTTCGTTACATCCTGCTCATCTTGCCCATGGCACTGATGGGCTTGGGCGGTGGATCGTCGTTCACCACGCAGAGCATCGCAGCCCAAAACGCCGTCGACGTAAGCGACCTCGGTGTCGCCACGGCGACCCTAAACTTCCTGCGCACACTTGGGGCATCGATCGGTCTGGCGATGTTCGGCACGGTGTTCACCTCGACGGTGAAGCACGACCTTCCTCGGCGCCTTCCGGCCGGGGCGGCCCGGTCGAGCAAGGACTTGCTGAGCCTCATTCGAGAGCCCAAACAAATCAAGGCGCTCGCCCCGGCCGTTCGCCAAGCCGTGCGAGACTCGATCAGCTTCGGTGTCTCCCGCGTGTACCTCATCTGCGTACCGCTGATGATCATGGCCTGGATCTGTTCGGTACTGGTCCGGGAGATACCGCTCCAGACGAAAGCCGGTCTGGCGATGAGCCACGTCGAGGGCTGACCCCTCCCGTCAGCCGAGGCTGACACGTCCAATTTCGGAGAAGACCTCAGCGGCGACGGCGAGGACCACCCCGATCGCCGGGCCACCGCGACCCACCGATCACATCGGCGTGGGGCCAGAAGGCAATCGGGTCGAGCGGCCCCGCGAGTGTGATCTCGCGGGTGGGCTGCTGATGCATGACGAGCGTGGCCGAGAGCAGTTCAAGCATCGGGAGCAATTCGGTGTAGGGGTCCCATGGACTGTCACGCAGCACGAGCGATCCTTCGATGCCTTCCACGTGAACGAACCGGTTGGTGGTGTGCACGCGCACGACATGGGGCGCGAAGTCGTAACTCTTCTCGACCCCGCCGACGGCGCGCGACACTTTGATCCACCACTCGTTCTCGGTGAAGTCCTCCGACGACGGGGGCAGCACACCGTTGACCTCGCCGTTGAACTCGAGGAACGTATAGCCCTGGTGCGTGCACGACGCCTGGACGTGATCGCCGAGGCGGAAGAACTTGATGGCACACGGAAACTTCGGCTGGCCGTTCAGCTCTTGGCTGATGAAGATGGCCGCCTCCTGGTCGATGCCCATGCCGAGCGAGTAGAAGCCGGGCATGCCCTGGAAGTCGGCTTCCACCTTGGTGCTGACGCCGTATTCGGGCTCGCCCAGGATGGGCACGCAGTAGATGTTGATCGATACGTTCGGGTGATTTCCCGGGGTGATGCCAGGCGGAAGAAGGTCAGCGATCCGGTCAGGGTCGCTGCGGTACACCAGCTGGAGCTTGGGCCATCCAGAGATCTCGCCGGGCTTGTTCACGGGGCCAATGGTGTCGGTCATGGCAGTGCCTTTCGGAGGTTCAGGTCGAGAGTGAGTACCAACATAGCGAGTAACGAGGACTCGTTCCCGGCGCCCTGCGTATCATTGGCCATGGCCGCTCCCAACAAGTTCGCCCACATCGTCTACAACACGCACCGATACGACGAGATGATCGACTGGTATTTGAAGGTGTTCGAGGCTCGCGTGCAGCACCGCGACGATCGGTTGGCGTTTCTGACGTATGACGAAGAGCACCACCGCTTCGCGTTCGCCAACCTCGGTCCCGTTCCCTCCGACGCGCCGCCCCCCAGGCTGGGCCGTGGAGTTGGGGTCAATCATGTCGCGTACACCTGGAACGATCTCGGCGAACTCGTAGCGCTCTACAAGCGTCTGAAGGCCGATGGCATTGTGCCGACGCGTCCCATCCGTCACGGCCTCACCCTGTCGCTGTACTACGCCGATCCTGACGGCAACCTGCTCGAATTCCAGATCGACGTGCTCGACCCCGCGGCCGCGAACGCCTTCATGGCCGGACCGGCTTTCGAGGCCAATCCGGTCGGCGAACGGTTCGACCCCGATGAACTCGTGGCCCGCTTCGAGGCTGGCGATTCGGTCGACTCCGTCGTGTTCAGATCCGACCAGACGCCCGTCGCTCTGGTCGGCGCCGGTTCGATCGGCTGAGCGGCGCTGTCACCCTGCGGCGAGACGTTTCAGCAACTCGCGCGTCCGAATCCTCTCGTCGGGTGACGACGTGAACTCCGCCGCCGCGAAGTCGGTGACGCCGGCCTCGCCGAGAGTGGCGATGAGGTGTTCGACTTCGGCCTCGCCGCCCACGAGCCCGAGCTCTCCGGGCTGCGCCACACCCTCGCGTTCAAACATTGCCTGATACGACGGGAGCCGGCTGTACATGCCCGACGTTTGGGTGATGCGCTCCCGAATCGCGACGGGGTCGTCGGTGACACATACGGGCAACGTGGCGAGCACGCGCGGCGCGGCCCGTCCTGACGCGGCGGCCGCTTCGCACAGCACGGGCACGATGTGGGACCGGATGGTCTTGGGTCCGACCCACGCCAGGCTGGTGCCATCGCTCAGCGCGCCCGCCACCCTCAGCGCCTGCGGCCCCAATGCCGCGACCAGAACCTCGGGCGGGGCCGTTGCGGGTTTGAAGACCTCGGCCACGCATGACAACGTCGGACCCGTATAGGCGACCTTGCCTTCGCGCAGGAGGGGGCCCAAGATCAACAAGTAGTCGCGCAGGTGGCGGATGGGTTTCGCGTCGGCCAAACCCAACTGTCGCATCATCACTTGATGCGACAGTCCGATGCCCAACGTCAAACGGCCCCCGATGACGCTCTGCACGGTCAGCGCCTGTCCCGCCAGCACCATGGGATGGCGAGGATACGTGGGGATGACCGCAGTGCCAATCTCCATGCCACTGACGCTCTGCCCAACAAGGGCGAGGACGGTCAACGCGTCAAGCCCACCGGTCGGATGCTCGGCCACCCAGTAACTCGAGAACCCGTCGGCCTCGGCCGCCACGGCGTGTTCGACAAAGGCCGCGACTGAGGCTCGTTGGACCAGAACGGTGGCGTTGATTCCGATTCGCATGGCGATGGCACGGTAGCGCCCCGGTGCCCACCATCGGTTCTCACCATTGCGGGCCCGTGAAGCGGGAGTCTGCGGAGCGCAGCCGATGTCTGTCGATGGTTGAGGTTCAGCCGACAGCCGACAGAGCGGAACTCAGCCGATCCGGATGGGCACGAGGCGAGCCCCCCGCACCTGGCCGTGGGACCACTCGACCGCGGCGGGATCGGCGAGCGTGAACTCGGGGATTCGGGCCAGCCAGCACTCCAGGGCCACCTTCATCTCGAGGCGGGCCGTGTTGGACCCGAGGCAGCGGTGGATGCCGAGCCCGAAGGCGATGTGGCGATTCTCGGACCGGTCGATGATGACCTGGTCGGCATCGGGAAAGTGGGCCGGGTCGCGGTTGGCTGCCGGAAAGGACAGCAGCACGTGTTCACCGGCTGTGACCGGGCATCCCCCGATCTGGGCGTCGGCGGCGATGAGCCTCCCCATGGTCACCGGGGAATACATCCTGAGGAACTCCTCGACCGCTATAGGAATGAGTTCGGGCTCGGCCACCAGGCGCAGACGATCCTCTTTGTGGTGGGCGAGATGCCACAGCGACGAGCCGATGGCCGACCAGGTGGTGTCGATACCGGCGACCAGAATGAGGTGGAGCGAACCGAGCCGTTCCCTCTGCGTGAGGAGACGAACGGTGCCGTCGGGCTCGGTCAGTTCGGCTCGGCAGACCCAGCTGATCAAATCGTCACCTGATTTCGTCGCCCGGTCGGCGAGCTGCGCGTCGAAGTAGGCGAAGATCTCGCGGCTGGCCCGCCGGGACACATCCGCATCGCCCGGGCCCAGCTCCAGTAGTTCGTAGACCCACGTTCGGAATTGATCGCCGTCGTCGGGTGGCAGGCCGAGCAGGTGGGCGATCAGCTCGACCGGGATGTGCTGGGCGTAATCGATGGCGGCGTCGGCGTGGCCGTCGGTGCGGGCCAGGATGGCGTCGATCAGGCGCTCGCAGACAGCGCGGATCTTCGGTTCGAGCGCGGCGGTCGCCTTCGGGTTGAATGGCGGAAGCAGGGCGCGGCGGATGGGACCATGGAGCGGCGGGTCGAGAGTAATGGGCGGCAGCACCAAACCGAACTTGCTCTGATCGGTCACGACCGTCGCCCGACTCGAGAACCGCCCCGTGTCGTAGGCGATGGCCGCCACGTCGTCGTAACGCGTGGGCAGCCATGCGCCGTTGAAACGCTCGGTGTGCGCCACCGGGCATCGCTCCCGGAGGTCGTCGAGAATTTGCGGCGCGTGCCGCGCGTAGTCGTCGGTGAGGTGGTCCCAGTCGGTGGCCCAATCCGTCACCTCGGGCCGCTCGGTGCTCACCGCGGTGCCGTCTTGCTGATCACGACCGCACCCTACCCCCGTCCGATCGTAAAATCCGAACGCGAGCCGGTGAGCCCGGACTTTGGATTGGCCCGTGTCGGCCGCGTACGGTGCCGTCGATGAGCAATGTTGATCTTCGCCACCGAATCGAGCACGTGAACGGCGTTCGCATCCACTGTGTCGAGGCCGGTGCCGGACCACTGGTTCTGCTCGTGCATGGATTCCCCGAGTCGTGGTACTCATACCGCCACCAGCTGCACGCGTTGGCCGAGGCCGGTTATCGAGGCGTCGCCATCGACGTGCGGGGCTATGGCCGATCATCGGCACCGACGCCTATCGAGGCCTACCGGATGTTGTGTCATGTGGGCGACAACGTCGAGCTGGTGTCGGCCCTCGGTGAGCAGCAGGCCGTGATCGTGGGCCACGACTGGGGCGCGCCGATCGCGTGGAACAGTGCTCTGCTGCGGCCGGACGTGTTCCGCGCCGTCGTCGGAATTTCCGTTCCGTATGCGCCGACCGGGGCAATACCACCCTCGCAAGTCTTTCGGATGATGGGCGGCGCGGAGGACTTCTACATCGAATACTTCCAGCAACCCGGTCGGGCCGAAGCCGAGATCGAGGCCAACGTCCGCGAGTGGCTGCTCGGGTTCTACTACTCGGCGTCGGGCAACGTGCCCCCCATGCTGCCCGGCAACGGAAGCATGGCCACGATCGCGCCTGGCGCGAAGATGAAGGATCGGTTCCACTACCCCGATCCGATGCCGTCGTGGCTGACCGAGCAGGACCTCGACGTCTACGCCGCCGAGTTCGAACGGACCGGACTCAGCGGTGGCCTGAACCGCTATCGCAATGTCGATCGCGACTGGGAAGACCTCGGTGTGTTCCGCGGTCGCCCGATCGATGTGCCCTCGATGTTCATCGGCGGCGAGAAGGACGGTCCCACCCTTTGGGGCGCGCCGTCCATCGCTAAGTTCTCGGTCACGCTCCCCAAGCTGTACCGGTCGATCATCCTTCCCGGGTGTGGCCATTGGGTCCAACAAGAACGCGCCGATGAGGTCAATGCCGCGCTTTTGGAGTTTCTCGCGACGCTGGCGTCGTGACAGCTTCGGGGGGCCGCTATTGGCTCATGTGATAGCCGCCGTTGGGGCTGAGCACCTGGCCGGTCATGAACTTTGATTCGTCCGACGCCAAATACACCGCGGCCCAGGCGATGTCGTCGGGTTCACCGAATCGGCGCATGGGCGTCGATTCGATGATCATGTCGCGCTGCATCCCCATGATCGAATCGGTCATGGGTGTCTCGATGAATCCGGGGGCGATGGCGTTGACCCGGATATTGCGCAGCACCAATTCTCGCGCCAGCGACCGCGTCAGGCCGAGAATTCCGGCTTTGGCCGCGCAGTAGTGAGGCGCCCCGGCGCCGCCGGCCGTGCCCATGATCGATCCGAGGTTGATGATCGACCCGGCCAATTGCGGGTTCATGATCTTCAACGCTTCGCGCGTGCAATAGAAGGTTCCGTCGAGGTGGATCGACAGCATCTGCCTCCACTCGCCGTCCGACAGGTTGACCGTGGTGTCGAGGAACGTCGTGACCGGTCCGCCGGCTTGGATCTGACCGACCATCTCGGTCGTGATCGCGGTCCGTTCGGCCCTCTCGTCTTCGGTCATCGGCGGTGCGATTCCGGCGTTGTTCACCAGCACGTCGAGTCGACCGAAGGTAGCGGCCACCTCCTTGAAACCAGCGGTCACGGCGGCCGAATCGGAGACGTCGAAGGCGACGGCGTGGCCGCCCAATTGGGCCGCGGCGGCTTCGGCGGCGGCCGAGGACACGTCGTTGATGATGACGGTGGCGCCTTCTTCGGTGAATCGCCGGGCCGTGGCCAGGCCGAGACCCGACGCCGCCCCGGTGATCATTGCCAGTTTGCCCTTCAGCCGGTCCATCCCGTTCCCCTACTGAAGCGGCGACTTGGGTGTCGGGGTGAGTCGTGTCACTTTGATCGATTCCCGGATCAGGAGCGGTCCGATGCGGGGGCCGATGTCGTCCTTCCACGCTGCGCTTTCATACACCGCGGCGTAGAGGGCTTTTCGTTCCTCTTCATCTTTGAAGCGCCGGATCCACACGTAGGTATCAGCTTCGTCCTCGCCTTCGAAGCTGCCGAGAATGACCATCCCCTTGCCCACCTGAAAGGGAATTACCTCGTGTTCCATCATCGTGACGAGCGCCGCTCGATTGCCTGGGGTGGCTTGGTACTGGCGCAGTTCGTAAAGCATCGGGCCCATCCTTCTTGGTCGGCGGTGTTGTTGCTGGCAATGTATGTGCCGAGCCCTTCGCCGGGCAACTCTCGACGGGCGAAGTCAATCCGAGACGCGAATGGGTCGGTGGTATGGATCTGGTTACAGTCCGGTCATGAATCTCGCCACCGCTTCGATCAACGGTATCGACATCGCGTTCGCAGACTCGGGTGGGGCCGGACCCGCCGTGCTCCTTAGTCATGGCTTTCTTATGGACCACACCATGTTCGATGCGCAGGTCGCCGCGCTGGAGGCTGACTATCGCTGCATCGGGTGGGACGAGCGCGGCTTCGGAGCCACGCCGGCTCCGGGTCCGTTCACCTACTGGGACTCCGCCGATGACGCCGTGGCGCTGCTCGACCATCTCGGTATCGACCAGGCGGTCTTCGTGGGGATGAGCCAAGGGGGGTTTCTCTCATTGCGCGCCGCTCTGGCGCACCCCACCAGAGTTCGCGCGGTGGTGCTCATCGACTCTGCGGCCGACACCGACAGCCCCGAAACGCTCGCCGGGTACGGAGCCATGATGGCCGCGCTGACGAGTGCCGACGATGCCACGTTCGACCCCGTGGCGGCCGGCGTGGCTGATCTCATCCTCGGCGACCCCACCCTGATCGCCGAATGGGTGCCGAAATGGAAGGCTCGGCGATCGACGCATGACCTTAGCATCCCCGGCGATACGTTGCTCACCCGCGATGACATCTCAGCCCGGATGGGCGAGATCTCGTGTCCGCTGCTGGTTTTGCACGGTAGTGCCGACGCCGCGATCACCCTCGACCGGGCGCAAGCGGTCGCCGCCGCGGTGCAGGACTGCCGCGGTGTAGTGGTCGTCGACGGTGGCGCCCATGCCCCCAACATGAGCCACCCTGGCCAAGTGAATGATGCCTTGCGGGCTTTCCTCGCCGGCTTGTAGGAGCGGTTAGGGCAATGCCTTCTCAGCGCCCGAGACGGTCGCGGGCCAGCGCCCGCAACGCGGCGTAGTCGACCTTGCCCGACGGGGCCCGCCCGATGCTGTCGACTGGCACCACGTCCTTGGGCGCCTTGTACGCAGCCAGGCGTTGGCGCACGTGCCCGATGATCGAGTCCGCATCAAGGGCATCGACCCCGGCTGACGGCTCGATCACCGCACAGACCGTCTCGCCGAAGCGTGGATGGGGGATGCCGACGCATACGGCATCGCGTACTTCAGGGTGCAGCTTCAGCACCTCCTCCACCTCCTCGACGAACACCTTCTCGCCCGCCGTGTTGATGCACACCGAGCCTCGGCCCAGAAGCCGCATGCTGCCATCGGCCTCAACGCTGGCGAAGTCGCCAGGCACCGACCAGCGCTTGCCGTTCACGGTACGGAAGGTCTCGGCCGTCTTCTTTTCGTCCTTGTAGTAGCCGTCAGGCATGGGCCCGCCGAACGCCGCCATACCCAGCTCGCCCGAGCCGGGCACGACGAATCGGCCGTCTTCGGTAATGACCTGAGCCAGCTCGCCGACTCGGAAAGCGGCCGTTTCGGCCACGTCACCCTTGGTTGACACCGATCGGCCCATCCCCGAAGCCTCGGTGGAACCGAACACGTCGAGCAGGATGACGTCGTCGCGCAAGTGCTCCAACATCGCCGCTTTGACCTCGCGACTCCACATCACCCCGGCTGAATAGATGACACTCAGGGTGTCGAGCTTCCAGCGCCCGGGATTGGCCTCGAGTTCGGCCAGCAACGGCCGGGCGAACGCATCGCCGACAATGGTCAACCAGGTCACCCCGGCGCGATCGACCTCATCCCACAGATGAGCGGCGTCGAACCGGATCCGGTCCAGAAGCACAATGGTCGCACCGAGAGGAAGCATGCCGTACGCATTGCCCAGCGCGGTGGCGTGCATCAGTGGACAAGCCTCGAGCACCACCAGCGGGTCGCGACGGGCACTCACCGCTTCACCGAGTTCCACCAGGGAACTTGGCGCAGGAATGCCGAGCAGCGCGTTGCCGCCGTGGCCCATCGCCTTGAACAGCTCGCCGTGCGACCACATCACACCCTTGGGCATGCCGGTCGTTCCGCCGGTATATGTCATGATCACGTCGCTGCTCGATCTCGGCCACCCCACGGCGGGCGCCGTGTCGGCACCTGCGGCGACTACCGATTCGTAGGCGACGGCCCAATACGGCGGATTTTCGCCGACGGCGTACCACCGCCGGATGCCCGGCAATCGGGCTCGCACGGCGTCGGCCACATCGGTGAAGGCCGTATCGAAGACCACCGCTTCGGCATCCGCGTTGTCGAACAGGTACGTGATCTCTTCGACGCCGTAGCGGTAGTTCGTGTTGACCGGCCACATCGCCACCTTGGTGGCGGCGAAGTAGGTCTCGAGGAACTCCGGGGAGTTGTACAGGTAGGCCGCCACTTTGGCCGACCGCCCGAGTCCGGCGGTCAAGAGGTCGGCGGCCAAGGCATTGGCGCGCCGATCGAACTGCCCCCAACTCAGCTCGCAGCGACCATGGATCATCGCCATCCGTTCGGGCACCGCGGCCGCCACCGTCTCGAACACGTCCGCGAACTGGAAATCACCCATGCTCCGACCGTACCCGAACGCTCAGGTATGCCGCCGGACGCGGTTCCAGCCCGACCCGGTGAGGGTCGGGCTTGGGGCTTGGGGATTTGACGACGGACGTCGGGACCGGCGGAGCGTGCCGGTTCTATCGGTGGGCGTGGCGGGCGGCTTGGTTGGTGAGGGCTTGGTGGAGTGCGGTGGCGAGTTCATGCTGTATGGGGGGTGGTTTGTCTTCGATGTATTCGGTTCCGTCGGGTTTGATGAACTTGATGGGTCCGGATAGGGCGCCGGTGATCTTCCATCCGCCTTCATGCAACAGTTTG
>JANYDT010000206.1 GCA_025359845.1 Acidimicrobiia bacterium | reverse complement strand
CGAGCACCAGCCAGAACGCGGCCCGGTCGGCCAGTCGCTGCCCGGGGGCCTTGGAGTTCTGGGCGTCCTGCACGAGTTTGACGATCTGGGCCAGGGCCGTGTCGGAGCCCACCTTGGCCGCCCGCACCCGTAACACGCCGTCCTTGTTGATCGTGGCGCCGATCACTGCGACGTTGGGCGCCTTGTGGACCGGCAGGCTCTCGCCGGTGACCATTGACTCGTCGACCTCGCTCTCGCCTTCCTCCACGACACCGTCGACGGGCACCTTCGCTCCAGGTCGCACGAGCAGAAGATCGCCGACTTGGACCTCGGCCGTCGGAACCTCTACCGCCTCGCCGTCGCGGAGCACGATCGCCTTCGCGGGAGCAAGGTCGAGCAGTTTGCGAATGGCATCGTTGGCGCCGCCCCGGGCCCGCATCTCGAACCAGTGGCCGAGCAGCACGAACGATGTGAGCACGGCGACCGCTTCGTAGAAGACCTCGCCGCCACCGGTCAGGGTTACCCCGACGGAGTACAACCAACCCGATCCGACGGCTACCGCAACCAACACCATCATGTCGAGCGTCTGCGCTTTGAGTGCTCGCCCGGCACCGTCGAAGAAGATCCAGGCCGACCATACGACGACCGGCACCGACAGAATCAGTTGGAACACGTCGTCGCGTAAACCGAATGGTGCGGCGAGGCTGAAGTTGAGCACGTCTCGCCCGATGCGCGACCACAACAGGATCGGCAGCGAGAGGGCGGCGGCCACGAGGAATCGCCTGCGCATGTCCGTCACCATCGCCGCCATCGACATGCCGCCGTGATGGCCGCCGTGGCCCATGGCGTCTTGGGGAGTGCGCGGCACCGCCTCACCATGACCCGCGTGCGCCTCGGGACCAGTCGGCGCGCCATGACCCGCGTGCGCCGCGGGACCAGTCGGCGCGCTAAGACCCGCGTGCGCCTCGGGACCAGTCGGCGCGCCATGACCCGCGTGCGCCTCGGGACCCGCAGGCGCCCCATTACCAGTGTGCGCCTGGGGGGTCGGCTCGATGGCCGGGTCGCAGATATGCGACGGGACGGACTGGCCGCGACAGTGGTACCCGCACTCTCGGACCCAGCCACGCAGATCGACGACGCTGGTACGACTTGGGTCGTAGGTAACCATCGCGGTTTGGGCTACCGGATTGACGTCGACTGCGACCACGCCGGCCCGGCGGCCGATTACCGCCTCGACGACGACCTTCTCGCTGGCCCACTGTAGGCCGCCGACCTCTATGACTGCGGTCGCCATCGCCATCCCCATCGGCGACGACGTGTGCTGATGCTCGACCTCGTGGTCCTGCTGGTGTACGGGGGCCATTGGTCTCCTCCTAGGCACGGCACCGGTTGCCGACCACCGTGAACGCTACGCACCCCCGGTCGTGTCGGCATCCGTAAAGGAGCACTCTTCGCCGTCGAATCGTTGCGGCAATCCCGAAGGGCCCCGAGGGGCCGGAGGGGCTCGGCCCCCGACGCGTATCGCTGAAGTTTCGTTGCGTTCGGATCGGGTAGTAGGGCTCACCGTGCGTCGTCGTGTCCTTGCCTTTGATCTCGACGGTACCCTCGCCGTCTCGAAATCTCCGATCTCCGAATCTATCGCGACCCTACTGGGCGACACCCTTGCCCTTTTCGATGTGTGTGTAATCTCGGGGGGCCGGTTCGAGCAGTTCGAAGAACAGTTGATCAATCGGTTGCATGTCGAGCCACGCCGACTCGTTCGGCTTCACCTTATGCCGACATCCGGTGCCCGGTACTTTCGGTTTCTTGAAGCCGAGTCCGCGTGGGTGCAGCAATATGGCGAAGATCTCACTATGGAGCAGAAGAAACGAGTCATCGCGGTTCTCACAGAGGGATCTAAGCATCTCGGCTACTGGGAAGCGTCACCTCACGGCGAAATCATTGAAGATAGGGGTAGTCAAATCACTTACTCCGCGCTCGGACAGAAGGCTCCGCCCGAATTGAAATATGCGTGGGATCGCGACGGTAAGAAGAAAGATGCGTTGCGGCGATACGTCGCTGAACGTCTGTTGGATCTTGAGGTGCGGGCCGGCGGAACCACCTCAATAGATGTGACCTGCAAAGGAATCGATAAGGCGTACGGAATGCGCCGACTGCTCACTCTCCTGGCCGTGGCCCCTGCGGATATACTTTTTTTCGGCGATCAACTCGAGGAGGGAGGCAACGATCACCCCGTAAAATCTGTGGGCATCGACACGATTGCGGTGCGAGACCCCCAGGACACGGCGCTGGCACTGCAAGCAATCCTGGCCGTATCGGCCTGATTCTGCACCGATCTGCTCGACCGGTTCGCCACCAGGGCAAGGACGGGCGGCTGATGCGTCCGGCGCAGAAGACTGTCATCGACATACCCATGGGGGGTATGCTATTGTCCACCGAACTCAGACTCGAGGGAGCACCGCGATGACCGCCACCATGAACACCGACTCATCCGTTCCCACGGCGACGACAACAGTCGACCTGTCGATCGGCGGAATGACTTGCGCGTCCTGCGCGGCGCGCATTGCCAAGCGCCTCAACAAGATCGACGGCGTCGACGCCAGCGTCAACTACGCCACCGAGCAAGCATCCGTGACCTACCCGAAGACCACGACGGTCGACGAGTTGATCGCGCAGGTTGAAGCGATCGGTTACACGGCTGCTGCCCCGAAGCCGCCGGTGCCTTCGGCTCCCGAGGCGCCCGGCGTGGGCGCAACGATCGATGGGGGTGCGACGACCGAGGAAGCCGCGGGTGACGAAGCCACGCGGGCGCTTCGTGATCGCCTCATCGTGTCCGCACTCCTGGGCACTCCTGTCCTTCTCATGTCGATGATTCCCGCGCTGCAGTTCCGTAATTGGCAGTGGCTGGCCTTCGCCATGGCCGCTCCTGTGGTCATCTGGGGTGCGTTGCCGTTCCACCGGGCCGCGTGGATGAACGCGCGCCACGGCGCGGCAACGATGGACACCCTCATCTCGATCGGGACGATCGCGGCCTTTGGCTGGAGTTTCTACGCGTTGTTCTGGGGCGGAGCCGGAGTCCCTGGCATGAAGATGTCATTCAGCTTGGCGGTGATGCGGGGCGGAGGCCATGACGAGATGTACCTCGAAGTGGCGGCCGCCGTCACCGTTTTCATCCTGGCCGGCCGCTACTTCGAGGCGCGAGCCAAACGACAATCAGGAGCGGCCCTGAAGGCACTGCTAAACCTGGGCGCGAAAGACGTCGCCCTTCTGCGGGGCGACATCGAGACCCGAATTCCTATTCACCAGCTCGTTGTGGGCGACCGCTTCATCGTGCGCCCGGGCGAGAAGGTCGCCACCGACGGGATCGTGGAGGACGGCGCGTCCGCCATCGACGCCTCGCTGCTCACCGGGGAGTCGGTTCCGGTCGAAGTCGCTCCTGGCGACCCGGTGACCGGAGCGACGGTGAATGCCGGCGGCCGCCTCGTTGTGCGGGCAACGCGAGTCGGCACCGACACCGCGCTCGCTCAGATCGCACGGCTCGTCACCGCAGCGCAGACCGGCAAGGCACCGGTGCAGCGACTCGCTGACCAGATCTCGGCCGTCTTCGTTCCCATGGTCATTGCACTTTCGATCGGCACCCTCGGATTCTGGCTCGCCCGAGGTGACACGGCGGCCACCGCATTCACCGCCGCCGTGGCCGTTCTGATCATCGCTTGCCCCTGCGCTCTGGGTCTCGCAACGCCGACCGCGCTGCTGGTCGGGACCGGTCGGGGAGCGCAACTCGGAATCCTCATCAAAGGACCGCAAGTACTCGAGTCGACGCGAGAGGTTGACACGGTCGTGCTCGACAAGACCGGCACGATCACCACCGGTCGCATGGCCCTCGTCGACGTAATCCCCGTCGAAGGCACGACATCCAACGAAGTTCTGCGACTCGTTGGTTCGCTCGAACAGGCCTCTGAGCACCCCATCGCCCAAGCGATCGCGGCGGGGGCCCAAGCACGAATCGGTAGGCTCGAAGCGGTCGACGGCTTCGCCAACCTCTCAGGACTCGGAGTCCAAGGCGTGATCGACGGTCACGCCGTCATTGCCGGACGGGAGAAACTCCTCGCCGACCGGGCGATGCCGATCACGCCCGAACTACGCGTCGCGAAGGACGCAGCCGAATCGCTCGGCCATACGCCCATCCTGGCCGGCTGGGATGGCCATGTACGGGCCCTCATTGTCGTAGCCGACACGGTCAAACCCACCAGTGCCGACGCCATCGCCAGGCTTCGCGACCTCGGCCTCACCCCCGTGCTGCTGACCGGTGACAACCAACGCGCGGCCAACGCGGTTGCCCGCCAGGTCGGCATCGACTCCGTCATCTCGGAGGTGCTCCCGGCCGACAAGGTGGAGGTCATTCGACGCCTTCAGGCCGAAGGCAAAGTTGTCGCGATGGTCGGTGACGGTGTCAACGACGCCGCCGCCCTCGCCCAAGCCGACCTCGGTATCGCGATGGGCACCGGCACCGATGTCGCCATCGAGGCCAGCGACCTCACCCTCGTTCGCGGTGACCTGCTCGCCGCCGCCGACGCCATAAGGCTATCCCGTCGAACGCTGGCCACGATCAAAGGCAATTTGTTATGGGCGTTCGGATACAACGTAGCGGCCATTCCATTCGCCGCCGCAGGCCTACTGAACCCGGTCATTGCCGGCGCCGCCATGGCGCTATCGAGTGTGTTCGTCGTATCCAACAGCCTTCGCCTCCGCCGATTCCGAGCCCTCCCGCCCACCGCCGCTCAACCTCGTTAGGGCCGACCCCGTAGTAACAGTTCGACCCGTGAGCCAAAAAGACACGGTCGGCATCGGCAGGCCACGAAATCGCCATCTCGCGGCCCTGCTCGGTTGCGTGTTCGTCGTCATGATCGGCTTCGGCGTCGCGCTGACCGTGCTGCCCGTCTACACGGAACGGATCCACGGGCTCGCCAACACCAACCGCAAGCTCGTCACCTTCCACGTGGGCGTGCTCACCAGCGTCTACGCCTTGGGACAACTGCTGGCCGGTCCCGCGGTAGGCCGGCTGGGCGACCGTCTCGGACGAAGACCGCTGATCCTCACGGGCATGTTCGGTGTGGCCATAACGCAGGGGGCAGTGGCGTTCACCACCTCGCTGTGGTGGCTCTACG
This sequence comes from Acidimicrobiia bacterium, assembly GCA_025359845.1. Classification (GTDB taxonomy): domain Bacteria; phylum Actinomycetota; class Acidimicrobiia; order Acidimicrobiales; family JANYDT01; genus JANYDT01. The sequence goes on along the minus strand of JANYDT010000206.1, from coordinate 14,177 downwards.
CGCTACGAATAGCGGGTGGGTTGGCGGCTTCGCTGCTCACGGTAGGGGCGACGGCCTCGATCGCCGATCAGACCACCGAAACGAACCGGGCCCGGGGCATGGCCTGGTTCGGCACCGCAGTGAGCCTCGGCGTCGTCGCCGGGCCTCTGCTGGGAAACGTTCTGGGGCGCATCGGCGCCCATCGGGTTGCGGGGTTGACTTTCGACGGCTACACCCTGCCATTCCTCGGTGCCGGGGCGTTGGCATTGATAGCGGGCGGGGCCGCGTTCGCCTTCGTGCCCGAGTCGCTCGACCGCGCCGCGGGAGGTCCGAGCTCGCACGGTGCGCTTTGGCATTCCCTGGTATCGAGCCCGCTGCTCGGTCTGGTAGCCGCCTCCCAGTTCGGCCTGGCGTTGTTCGAGGGCACGTTCGTGCTCTTCGCCCGAGATCGTCTGGCCTTCGGACCGGCCCAGACCACCGCCGCGTTCGTGCTGTGCGGCGTCGTCATGGCGGTGCTGCAGACCGCCGTCGTGGGCCCGCTGGTCCGCTTCGTGGGGCCGTCGCGTCAAGCTGCCGCGGGGTTCGTGATCATGGGCGCCGGGATCGGCGCGCTCATAATCGTGCGGTCGTTCCCCCTCGTGTTGAGCGCCGTAGGAGTCCTGGCGCTCGGCACCGCGCTCGTGGTTCCCAACCTCTCGTCGCTGGTGGCCACCACGAGCGGCGGACACTTCGCCACCGCGCTAGGACTTAAGAGTTCGGCGAGCAGTCTCGGCCAATTCCTCGGTCCCCTCCTCGGCGGCTCGATGCTGGCCTGGCAGGCCACGTCGCCCTACGCACTGGCGGCAGTAACACTGTTGGTGCTCGGGGTACTCATGCTCCACCGTGGCCCCGCCCTCGAAGCCGCCTAAGATGGCTGGTGGATGTCATCGGCTGCGCTCCAGGTGGAGCCGCTTGAGGGTGGCGGAGTTGGTGATGACCGACAGGCTGGAAAGGGCCATGGCTGCGGCGGCGATCATCGGGTTCAGGAAGCCGGCGGCGGCGATGGGGATGGCGGCGGCGTTGTAGCCGAACGCCCAGAAGAGGTTCTGGCGGATCGTGCGCATCGTCGCTCGGCTGAGCCGGATGGCTACGGCGACGTCACGCAGGTCGTCGCGGATGAGGATCAGCCCGCCGGTCTCCTTGGCCACGTCGGAGCCGGACGCGAGGGCGATGCCGATGTTGGCGGTGGCCAGCGCGGGGGCGTCGTTGATGCCGTCGCCGACCATGGCGACGACCTCGCCATTGTCGCGGAGCCGTTGAATCTCGCGGGCTTTGTCCTCCGGGAGGACGTTGGCGATGACCCGCTCGATGCCGACCTGACGGGCGATGGCGTTGGCGGTCTGCTCGTTGTCGCCGGTGAGCATCACCACCTCGACTCCCTCCCGTCGGAGGTCTGCGACCGCTTCAGCGGCGTTGTCCTTAATGGTGTCGGCGACCGCGATGATCCCGGCCAGGCGTTGGTCGACGCCGACCAGCATGGCGGTCTTGCCGTCCTGCTCGAGTGTTTGCAGCTGGTGCTCGACTTCTGCGGTGAGTTCGATGGAGTTGCGGGTCATGAGACGTCGGTTGCCGATCAGCACGTCAGCGCCGTCAACCGCGACCTGCACGCCGCACCCCGGGATGGCGTCGAACGAGTCGGGTTCCGGGATTGGATCGGCCGCCATGGCGGCGCGGCGCACGATCGCCTGGGCGAGGGGATGTTCGCTCCGCAGCTCCGCCGCGGCCGCGAGCTGGACGAGCCGGTCGCCAGTAATCGCCGTGCCGATTGGGGCGAGCGCGATGATGTCGGTGACGGCCGGTTCACCGCGGGTGATGGTGCCGGTCTTGTCGAACACAACGGTCGTCAAGCGCAGGGCCTGTTCGAGGTACTCGGCACCGCGGATCAAGATGCCGGCCTCGGCGCCCTTGCCGACCCCGACCATCAACGCCGCCGGCGTGGCGATGCCGAGCGCACACGGGCAGGCGATGATCAACACCGCAATGAACGCCAGGACGGCTTGGGGGAGATCGCCGGCGATCCACCAGCCGGCGAAGCTGCCGAACGCCACGATCACGACCGCCGGTACGAAGTAGGCCGTGACGCGGTCGGCCACGCGCTGGATCTGCGCGGATGAACTTTGGGCCTGCTCCACCAGGGCGATGATCTGGCTGAGCGCGGTGTCACGGCCCACGCGGGTGGCCCGGAACCGGAACGATCCGGTGGCGTTCACCGTGCCACCGATCACCGAGTCGCCGGGGCGCTTGTCGACGGGCATGCTCTCTCCGGTCAGGAGCTTCTCGTCGACCGATGACGATCCGTCGACAACTTCGCCGTCGGTCGGAATCTTCTCACCGGGACGTACCACGATGACGTCGCCGACCTCGAGGGTCTCCGCCGGGACTTCCATCTCCTGGCCATTGCGCAGCACGCGGGCGGTGGCCGGGCGCAGGTCTAAGAGCTTGCGCACCGCCGCGGAACTCTTGCGTTTGATGATGTCCTCCATGTACTTGCCGAGGAGGACGAAGGCAATGATGATGGCGGAGACCTCAAAGTACACCTGACGTTCGTCGACCTTGACCGGCAAGATGTCGGGGGCAAAGACCACGATCACGCTGTAGAAGTACGCGACCGACGTACCGAGCGCCACCAGGAGATCCATATTGATCGTCCACCGACGAAGAGCCTGGAACGCCCCCTTGTAGAATGATGCACCGCCGATGAACTGCACCGGGGTCACCAAAATCATCATCCAAACACCCCACGTGAACCACGGCAGAACTCCGATCGGCGCCCACGTCACCAACGTCGCGCCGGCGGCCAGCCCGATGAACACCGCCACCCGCGAGACCGCAAGCGCCAGAACACCGGCCATCGCGATCGTGACCCGACGCTTCATGCGCCGCAGCTCCTCGTCGGGAGCCTCGAACGTGCGCTGGCAGCCGCTGCTGCAGAAGTAGAAAGTTCGACCGTTGATGTCACTGCGCAGAGCTGTGGCCTTGTCAACCATCATTCCGCAAACAGGATCTCGGACCATGCTTGGCGGCGCAGGAGGGGCGGGCGGCGCGTGTTGATCATCCGCGGACCGCCCCGCCGGCATCTCCGAGCCCGCTTCCAGCAAGACCGGCGACGTCATGATGGCGCCACATAGCGGGCCGTTAAGGGCGTCCGGAGCGACGACGTCGGCCTCCGGATGCTGTCGTCGTTCGGGTTCGTCACGTCGTTCACCATGGCGATGATTGTCACATCGCCACAGGCCCCAACGCATCCGCCCACCGCACGGATCGGCGGGTTCGGGAAACCCGCAACCCGGAGTCACCAAAGGGTTCCGGTGGCTCGTGAACGGGCCTTGAATTCAAGTCGCCGTACTTATCCGCAGTAGCGATCGGTAGAGGAACCGGATGGCGAAGAGCCCGTCGGCGGGCATTGTGAGTCTCCATGACAACTGAATTCCACCGGACAACTTCGACGTCAGGACGACTACCGTGACGACCGTCGATCAAGTGAAGGGCGGTGGGCGGCCCCGCTGGCTGAAGCCTCTCGTCGTGGTTGCTGGTGTCATCGTGTTCGTCGGTCTCTTGCTTGTGGTGCCGTATAACGGGTTGGTGTCGAAGCGGGCCGACGTGGACCGGTCCTTCGCGGATCTCGACGCGCAGTTGCAACGCCGCAACGACCTGATTCCCAACCTTGTGAATGCGGTCAAGGGGGCACTGAAGCAGGAGCAGACCGTCTTCGGGGATCTGGCCAAGGCCCGGGAGGCCTACGCGGGTGCCCGGTCGGTGCAGGACAAGGCAGCCGCCTCCGGTCAGATCGATGCGGGCATCGGGCGCCTCCTCGTGATCGTGGAGGCGTACCCGCAGTTGCGCAGCAACCAGAACATCCGGGATCTGCAGACGCAGTTGGAGGGCACCGAGAATCGTATCGCCCAAGCCCGTCGTGATTTCAACGGTTCGGTGACGTCTTACAACGTCGCCATCGGCCGTTTCCCTCGCAGCCTGATCGCCGGCATTTTCGGGTTCAATGAACGGTCGCTCTTCAAGGCCGCTCCGGGATCGGCCGCCAACCCGACCGTCGATCTGGGTGTCGCGACAACGACCGCGAGATGAGACGCCGTCTGATCAGGGCTGCGGCCATCGCCGGGGTGCTACTGGCAATGGCTGTCCCGGCCGGTGCGGCCGAGTCGTTCCCGCCGTTCTCGAGGCCCGTCGTCGACGCCGCCGGTGTCGTAGCGGACGCCGCAGAGCAGCGGGCCGACGCTGAACTGCTTGACTACCAGGCCCGTTCCGGCAACCAGATCGCAGTCGCCGTGATCAACACCACCGGCAACCAATCGATCGAGAACTACGCCATCGACCTGGCTCGCTCCTGGGGGGTGGGACGCAAGGACATCGATAGTGGAATACTGCTCGTCATCGCCTACCGCGACCGCAAGCTGCGAATAGAGGTCGGACGAGGACTGGAAGGCAGCCTCACCGACCTGCAGTCCGGGCGCATCATTAGCGAACGACTCCTGCCGCTCCTCAAGCGGGGTGATGTGGCCGGGGCCGTTTTGCAGGGCACCCAGGCCATCCGCAAGGAACTCGGTGATACCCAGGTCGCGGCTTTACCCGCAGCGCTCGGCGCCGGGAATGACAAAAGCAAATCATCCGGATGGTGGTTGTTGGCCTTCCCCCTCCTCCTGCTCGGTGCGTTGGCCTTCGCGGCCCGGGGACGACGAGGAGGACGAGGAGGACATGGAGGGTTTGGCGATTCCATCGTTTGGGGGTTCGCCCTCGCGGCTCTCAGCGGAATGGGCGGAGGGGGCCGCCGTGGTGGTGGCGGGTTCGGCGGCGGCGGGGGCGGCGGGTTCGGCGGAGGGGGGGCCAGCGGTGGCTGGTAAGGCGAAACGCCTCACTCGTCGCGAATACCGGCGCGTCGTTCGATCGGTGAAGAATGCGGAACAGACCACGGGAATGCAGTTCTGCGTGTACCTGGGACCGACCGGCGACGACCCCCGTCGCCATGCCGAGGCGATGTTCGAGAATGCCGGGTTGCACACCCGCCCGGCAATCCTTCTGCTCGTCTCCCCCGAAGCCCGGAGTGTCGAACTCGTGACCTCCCCCGAAGTCCGAGAACGAGTCACCGACCAGACCTGCGCTCACGCCATCACCGAAATGACCCGCTTTTTCGCACGGTCTGACATCGCCGGCGGCATCGTCACCGGCACACAAATACTCCAAAACGCGGTTGGCCCGGCGGCCACAAAACCATCCGCCGAACCGTTCCCTGACCTTATCGAGGACTGAGGAGATCTGCCTCCGTAGTCGCCCGCAGCCAAGTTCCGGGTTCGTCACGGATGACTCCGGGGGGCCCGACTGCGAGGCTTGCAGGGCACCGACCCGAGGAGAAGCCACTATGGACAAACAAACCGCGCTGGCGACCAACGATCGGCCCAGTCCGCCGCCGATCACACCGGTTACACCCGTACAGCCGGCCGTAGGGTTGGAGGCCAAAGGGATCACCAAATCGTATCGGCGTGGCGTCTGGCCCCGCCACCGACAAATACCGGTGCTGCGGGGCGCTGACCTCATGGTCGGCGCTGGCGAGGTGGTGGGCCTGGTCGGTGAGAACGGCTCAGGCAAAAGCACCTTCATGAAGATCCTGGTTGGCGCGTTGGCGCCCGACAGCGGCCAGGTGCAGGTCTCAGGCCGTATCGGGTACTGCCCACAAGAACCGGTTCTCTACGAGCGCCTCACCTGCGATGAGCACCTCGAACTGTTCGGCGTCGCGTACGGCATGGACACGCAAGCGATCAGAGTCGCGGCCGATGGCCTGTACGCCACGCTCGGGTTCGACCGGTGGCGGGCGGCCCGGGTCGAGGAGCTGTCGGGCGGTACCCGGGCGAAGCTCAACCTGGCTTTGGCGCTGCTGGCCGATCCCGAGGTACTGCTGCTCGACGAGCCCTACGCCGGGTTCGATTGGGACACGTACCTGCGGTTTTGGGACCTCACCGCCGAACGGCGGGCCGCCGGCCGCAGCGTCGTGGTGATCAGCCACTTCGTCACCGACCAGGAGCGTTTCGACCGGCTCGTCGAGTTGCGCGACGGGCGGACCGTGTCGCGATGAACACGATGGCCACCCTGGTCGGGCGGCGGGCCATCATCGATTACGGCCGCAAGCCGCTCAACCTCGTGATGCTCGTCGCCGTGCCCGTCGTGTTGGTCTTCGTCTGGGGCCCCAGCATGGCCGACTTCTCCAAGCTGTTGGGCGGCACCGGTAATCGGGGCCAGCTCGAAGCTGCGACCGCAGGGTGGGCGGCCGCGGCCTTGGCCGGCCTGGCCGGGTTCTTTCAGGTGACCGGCTCCCGGTCGGCCGATCGGCGCCTCGCGGCCGCCGTCGGACGCAGCGGACCGGTCGTCGCCGGTCGTCTGGGTGCCTCATTCGGCCTGGCGTTGGTGGCCGCGGCCGGAGGTCTCATAGCGTTGGCGGCCCGGGCCGGGATCACCGACCCGGCCCGGGCCGTAGCGGCGACCGTGGTGATCGCGATCATCTACCTCTCCCTCGGAGTGCTGGTCGCGACGGTCGTACGGTCGGAGATGAACGGGGCGCTTCTGGTCACCCTGGCCTGGGTGTTCGATGTGTTCTTCGGACCCGCCCTGGGTCCGGCGTCGACGACCATGACCCGCGTGTTCCCCCTGCACTTCCCCACCCTGGTGCTGATCGGACAGGCCAGCGGTCATGGCGGACCCCTGGGCGATGTGGGCTGGTCGATGGCGTGGGCGGTAGGCCTGTCCGTGCTCGCCGTCGTTCGCCTGTCCAGCATGAACCGACCTGCCCGAGCACCAGGTGCACTGAAGGCCGGGGCGGCCACCCACCGTGCGCCGACTCCGGCGCCGGCGAGTGCATTGCGCCCCGCCATTGCGCCGAGTTCCAAGCGGCCCTCAATGCCCGTAAATTCGCCGCTGGATGTCGCGGCAACCGCCCGCTTGGCACCCTCGAGCGACGACGCCCCCGTCTCGGCCCGCCTCACGGCGGTGTTGAGGGCCGGGATGCGCGAGTACCGCCGCAACCGGGTCCTGTGGGCCATCCTCGTGGTCGTCCCCGCGGTGTTCATCGCCATGGCCGTCCTGGTGACCGTCGACAAACCTGGCCCCGTCGCCGTCGTGGAGGGCGCCCGCCATTTCACGGCCTTCCTGTCCGAGCGGCGCATGCACGCCGCCACCATGGTGCCGGTCACCGCCGCGTTCCTGGCCGGCCTCACCGGTCTGTTCGTGGTCACCGGTTCTGCGGCCGGCGACCGTCGCCTGGTGCTGGCCGGAATGCGGCCCCGCGAGGTGCTGGCCGGTCGCCTCGGCGTCATCACCACCGCCACTGTCGTCGCCACCGCCATAGCCGTTGCGGTATCCGGAGTTTGGTATCCGCCCCGACAATGGTTGGTCTTCATCGGCGCCAACCTGCTGATCGCGTTGACCTACGCCATGATCGGCACGCTGATCGGGCCGCTCACCGGACGCCTCGGCGGCCTCTACCTGATCCTGCTGCTGGCCTTCATCGATGTCGGCCTCGGCCAGAACATCATGATCCCCAACGGCCCCCCTGCCTGGGGCGCCTTCCTGCCCGCTCGGGGCGCGTCGAGGGTCATGATCGACGGGGCCTTCACCGCCCACTTCGATCAAGTCGGCTACCTCCTGCTCGGCCTCGCCTGGCTGGCCGCGTTCACCACTGTCACCGCAGTGGTATTCCGCCGCCGGACCGCGGCCGCTCGCGCGTGATGCGCGTCGGCACCGCCGATTCGTTGACGCGCGGTGCCACCGCTGCCTCGTTGGCCGTGTGGTGTTACGGTCTACGACAGCATGTCGGAGCCCCAGCCGCCCCCTAGCCACGGCGACCAGGTCGAGTCGGGGCCGTCGCCCACCCGCGTCGGGGTGCTGCTCGGCCTCGCCGTCGACTTGGCCGGCGAACATGACCTGCGCGGGGTGCTGCAGCGGATCGTCGAGAGCGCCGCGGCCGTAGCCGGCGCCGAGTACGCCGCCCTCGGCGTCTACAACGACGACGGCACCATCGCGACGTTCATCCACCACGGCATGGACCCTGCCACCGTCGAGAAGCTCGGCGATCTGCCCCACGGCCGAGGGATGTTGGGCCGGGTGATCGTCGCCGACGGGCCAATCCGCCTGGATGACCTGCATTCGGACCCCCGCTCGTGCGGCTTCCCTCCCGAGCATCCACCGATGCGGACGTTTCTCGGTGCTCCCATCGCCCATCGGGGGCGCCGCTACGGCAACTTGTACCTGACCGAAAAGCGTGGGGGCGACAGTTTCGATGAAGAAGACGAGGCCCTCGTCATGGCGCTCGCAGCCTTCGCGGCAGGAGCGATCGAAAGCGCCCAGCTGGTGGCTTCAGAACGGGCCCGCGCCGACGCCGTGGCCGGCCAAGCGGCGGCCGAGGAACGCGAGCGCGCCCGGAGAGAACTGCTCGGGGCGGTAATCGCGGCCCAAGAGGCCGAGCGGGCCCGAGTGTCTCGCGACCTGCACGACGACATCGGCCAGGCCCTCACCTCGGTGCTGCTCGGCCTGCGGTTGCTCGACGCGCCCGGTCGGGGCCCGGCGGGCGACATCGCCCCTTCTTCCCGCCGGGTCGACGAGCTGCGCGAGGTGGTCACCGACGCCCTCCGCAGGACCCGTCGCCTCGCCTTCGAGTTACGCCCGACCGTGCTCGACGACGTCGGCCTGGCCCCGGCCTTGCAGCGCCTCGTGGCTGACGTGGCCGACCGGTCGGGTTTGGCCGTCGACGTCGCGGTCGACGGGCTACCCGAGCCTGATGGCGTGGCGCCGGCGGTGGCCACCGCGGTGTACCGGGTGGTTCAAGAGGCGCTGACCAACGTGGTCCGCCACGCCGGCGCGGCGAGCGCCAGCGTGGCGGTCACGGTCGCTTCGGGGCGGTTGCGGGCCGTGGTCGAAGACGACGGCACCGGCTTCGATCCGGCCCAACCGGCCGACGGGCATCTCGGCCTTCGCGGCATGAAAGAACGGGCCGAACTCGTCGGGGGCAGTGTCAGTGTCGGGTCCTCTCCCGGTTCGGGGGCGACCATCGTGTTGGAGGTCCCCCTTGTCTGAAGGCCCGACGGTACGGGTGGCCTTGTGTGATGACCACGCCGTCGTTCGCAGCGGCCTGCGCCGCATTCTCGACGCCGAGGATGACCTCGAAGTGGTGGGCGAGGCCGGCAGTGTCAGGGAAGCGGTCCTGTTGGCCACCGCCAAGCGACCCGACGTGTTCGTCATGGACCTCACCCTTCCTGACGGCAGTGGCATCACGGCCACCGTCGCGGTCCGCCAGGCCAGCCCCGCGACCCGCGTCCTGATACTCACCGTCCATGACGACGTGGCCTACCTGCGGCGGGCGTTCGAGGCGGGAGCGGACGGCTACATGGTAAAGGATGCGGCCGACGTCGAACTTGTCAACGCCGTGCGTCAGGTGGCGTCAGGTCGCCAGTATGTGCACCCGACGTTGGGTGCCGCGCTCCTCGCCCCCGACGCCCCGCCGGCGCGTTTCGATGGTCCCGGAGGGGCTTTATCGGACCGCGAGGCGGAAGTGCTGCGTTTCATCGCCTTGGGATTGACCAACGCCGAAATCGCCGAGCGGCTGTATGTGTCGGTACGCACCGTTGAGACCCACCGGGCTCACATACAGCAGAAACTCGACCTACGCACCCGGGCGGAACTGGTCCGATTCGCCCGCACCGCCGGGCTCCTCGACGACCAAAAACCGGCTCCGTGAATCGCCCCACCCTCGCTCCGTAGTCCCCCCGGATGACGGCGGCGCCCGGCATGTGCAAGATGATTCCCATGAACGCATTCTCTCGTCTTGCCATGGCGAGTCGTGGACCTTGATCGGTGCCCGGTCTGTACCTCCTGCCCGTGCGTACTCATCGCCGTGGCCCACCCCGCGATGCGGCGACTGATCCTCGAACTCCTGGATCGCGAAACGGGCTGTTGGGGGGCGAGCCTCCTATCGGGCGCGCTCCCGGGTGCGGTCCGCGAACTCCGTCCTCATCTGGTAATCGTTGACGGCATCGACTTTCCCAGCCTGTGCGGCGGCGCACTGGCCGGATACCACCGCGACCGGATAGTGGTGATCGGCCAAGAGCCCGACGTCGCGTACCGCATGGCCGCGCTGCGGCGCGGCGCCGGAGCCTGGGTCGCTCGCGACGATGTGGCCGACGACCTCATTGCCGAGATGCGCGGTGCCCTCGGTTGCAACCATGGACCGCGCCCGCAGCCGAACCTCGCGGAGGTCTCTGATTCCGTACCCGGCCGCAGCCCGATTCGGTAGTCCCAGCGGATGCCGAAATTGCCACCTACGAACATCATGACTCCAACGAAAAGGAATGGCTATGACCGAATTTCTGGTATCGAACTGGCTCTGGATCGCCCTCTTGGTGGCGATGTTCACCATGCACCGTCACCATGGCTGCGCCATGCACCGCCGAACCCCAGCCAAGGTGCCGCACCGCGACACCGAACACGCCCACCACATCGGAAGCGGAAGGAGCACAAGATGAAAACTAAGGCCGACAGGCTTGACCCGGCGAGAACACAACGCCGGAGACTCAGCATCAACATCACACCGGCGGAGCGCTCAGGGCGGATTCTCATGGGAGCAGCCGCGATCATCGCCGCGGTAGTGCTGCTCACCAGCGCGGGTTCGGTATTAGCCGTAGTGCTTGAAGTGTTGCTCGCAGTGGCGGGCCTCGACCTCATCGTTACGGGTGCACTCGGGCACTGCCCGCTCTACCAGAAGCTCGGCTACGTCCCGCGCTCGCTTGCGAGCCGACGATGATCGACCAATCGCCTTCCGATCCGGCAGCGGGACCGCAAGGGCCCCGTCAAGGTCGTCACGGATGGATGATGATCGCCTGTTGCATCCCGATGCTGGTGATCGCAGTCGTCCTGGTCGCCAGTGGCGTCGTGCGACCTGGCTTCTTGGTCTTCGCGGTCGGCTGCACCGCCATGATGGGCCTGATGATGCGCGGCATGAACCACGGTGGTCCCAGAGGCAAGCCCGGCAACAATCGTTCCGGCCATGCCGGTCACGGCTGGGGAGACAAGCGGTGAAAACTGCACAACGAAATGACCAACGAAAGCGGTCGAGTCATGCACCAATCCTGGAATAACAGATGGTCGTGGGGTAACTGGACGCTGATGATGGTCGCGATGGTCGCGTTCTGGGGGCTCGTCGTCTGGGCGTTCGTGAGGATGGTCCGCTCCCCGGATCGGTCCTCGGGCGACACCCGCCGCTCAGCCGAGCAGATTCTCGCGGGCCGATTCGCGACCGGCGAGATCGATACCCACGAATACCACCAACGTCTCGACGCGCTTCGGTCCACCGGGCACAGTGAGGCAGTGTCGGCCCAACCCGACGAAGAGGCCACACCCTCATGAAAACTCCACCAATCCCACCTTCCTCGTCTCGTGCGCACCTTCGGGCGCGGTATCGGTCAGGGGTCGTCATCGGCCTGATAGCCGCGGGGTCGGTAGCTCTGGCCGGGTGCGGGTCCGATAAGGCGGCGACGTCCAAGCAATCGAACCCGACGTCCAAGCAATCGAACCCGACGTTCACGCTCAACGAGTTCACCATCAAGCTCGATCGGCCCACCCTTCCCCAAGGCAAAATTACCTTGACTGTCAACAACGTCGGCAGGGAGGAACACGAACTCGTTCTCGTCAAAGCGAACGCCGTCTCGGAACTGCCGACCAAGTCCGATGGGTCAATCGACGAAGAGAAGATTCCCGCATCCGCCAAAGCCGGCGAGATCGGCCACGTCGCGGCCCAAGGGACCGGTTCGGCGGCGTTCGATTTGGCGCCCGGCAGCTACGTCGCGTTCTGCAACATCATCGACAAGATGGGCGCGATGGGCTCAATGGGTTCGGGCACCATGATGGGCGGCTCGGGTCACGTGCACTTCGCCTTGGGGATGCATCAACTCATCACCGTCAAGTAACTGCGCGCCTGTCCCTCGGCCCCCCGTCCCTTCGCCTCCCGAACTGGGTCATCCGGGCAGGAATGGGGCAGCCGGACCGCGCTGTCACTGTGACCCATATGCGCGGATTCGACCCAGTTCGTAGGCGGGACGGGCGGGACGGTGGCAGCGACGTTGCCACCAGCTACCGCGAGTCGGGCGCGCCGGCGCGCAGGTAGGCCAGCAAAGACCGGTCGGTGACCCACTCGATCGGCGCTCGGTCGTCGGTCAAAACATTGCCGCTGGCGCCGGGCGCGACGTCGGCGAGGCTTCGGGCGAGCGCGCGGGCTGGACCGCTCACGATCCCGGTAGCGGCAGCCAATCGAGCGCGCGACCTTGTGGCTTGGGTTGCGCTTCGATAACCGATGACTATCGAGTTGAACTCGTCGAAGCGACGCTCTTGGACGACCGGGAATACGGCGCGCATGGTCTGGGCGATGGTAGTAACGAGTTTCGTCTCGCCCGGCGGGGTGCCGACGTTGATGGCCACGACACCACCTTGGGCAAGTCGATCACGGACAAGGGCAAAGAATTCCTTCGAGGCAAGATGAAACGGGATGTACGGCTGACGGTAGGCGTCGACCACGATCCCGTCGTAGCCCCCGGCCGCACCGCGGAGCCAGAACCGGGCGTCGGCGGTGTGGACCGTCAGCTTCGGATTCTTCATGCCCAGAAAGCGACGCCCCACTTCGGAGACGACCGGGTCGATCTCGACCCCGTCAATCGCTATCGCCGGCCAGACTGCGCCGTAGAGGTTGGCCACCGTCCCGCCCGCGTTACCGAGAATCGCAATCCGCCCAGAGGCCCGGCCGTTCAGGACCGGCAGGGCTAAGAAGGCGTCCCAATACCCGTCGGTCAGCGGACCCTTGGCGGGGAGGACGGAGTGAACCGCCCATCCCTCATTGAGATGCAGAACGGTGTCACCCGCTTTTTCGCGCACGACTTGCACGTACTGGTACGGCGACTCCTTCTCGTAGAGCAGCTTGCCGTCAGCTGTGGGCTTAATGGTTCCCGGGGTAATGAACAACAAAGCGGCGATCGCGGTAGGGGCCAATCGCGCCTTCGCCGGAAGCGCGATCAGCGCCGAGACAGCGAGCAGCACCGCCGCACTCAGTAACGTACGCTGTGTACCCAGCGCGGGGATGAGCACCAAAACGGGCAGAAACGTGCCCGCTATCGAGCCGAGCGTTGACAAGGCGTAGAGCCGGCCGGCGACCGTGCCCGCTTCCTCCACCCGCTCCACGGCGAGTCGAATCGCCCACGGAGACACCGCACCGAGCGCCGTCACCGGGATCGCGAAAGTCAGCATGGTCGCAAAGAACGACGCGATGTAGGCGCCCGCGGAGACGCGATCAAAGGCGTCCGCCGCCGCCGCGAACAAGGGGCGAGACAAAAACGGCAATACCGCGATCGACACCGCCGCCACCATAACCACAGACCCGAGCGCCTCCGCCGTTGGATGGCGATCGGCCCACTTGCCGCCCAACCAATAGCCGAGCGAGAGATAAAGCAGGATCAACCCGATCACGTTCGCCCATACAAGATTAGACGTGCCGAAGTACGGCGCAAGCAGTCTGGCGCCCGCCATCTCGGTCGCCAACGAGCACCCTCCGGAGACGAATACAAGAAAGGACAAGCGACGACGAGACATGAACCCCGACGCTACGGGCAATTGTGATCGACGATGACTCGCTCGGAAGGAAGGCCTTGCCCAGTACCGTTAGGAGATGAGTGATCAGCCCAACCTGTCCAGTCGATTGTGGGCGCGAGTTCGAGGTGAGGTTTCGGGCGACACCCTGGAGGCCTACCGCCGAGCTGGCGGGGCGGTGCTCGAACTCATCACGAATGTCGACCAGCATCGGCTCGAACACCGTGTCGCGGGCCAGGATCCCTGGAGTATCGAACCGAACCACCAGGCGATGTTTCTGGCCGCCTGGAATGCGTTCTTTCTCCAAACTATGGGCGATAAGCTTCTGAGCGCCGACTACGAAACCGATACCAGGACGGTTGGCTTTGTTCCACCCATTACCGCCGAACAAGCTTTACGTTTTTACGCTTCCGTCGAAGTCTGGATATCTCGCGCCCGTCAGGCCGAGGCGAATCCCAACTTCAGATTGACCGGTGTCTTGCCCAACGAACTCCCGCTTTGGGTTGAGGTCGAGCCGTGTCCGCGAGCACACCTTG
>JANYDT010000182.1 GCA_025359845.1 Acidimicrobiia bacterium | reverse complement strand
TGGCCGAAGGGGTGGAAGACACGGAGGTGCGCGATCACCTTGCCGGCCTCGGGTGTGGGTCAATGCAGGGCTATCTGGCCAGTTACCCGCTCCCGGCCGATGAAGCGGCGGCGTGGCTGGTCGCCCACCAGCCGTCGTCGCGCTGACCCGGTCGATCCTGCGCCGGAGTGGCGTCGGGCGGTTCAGTTGCTCAGTGTCACGATTCGTGCCATCAGCGGAACCAGCCCTGTCGGTGGGCCATCGAGACGGCCTCGAGTTGAGAGTGCAGGTTGAGTTTGAGAAGCATGGAGCGGATGTGGGTGCGCACGGTGACGACGGAGGTGGAGTGTTCATGGGCGATCCATCCGGCTGGGTGTCCGAGGGTGAGCGCTTGCAGCACTTGGCGTTCGCGCGGGGTCAGGGTTGCGATCAATGACTGCTGATGAGAGCCGTGGCGAAAGGATGCGAGTTCGGTGAGCAGTTCCACTGATCGGCTCCGACTTATTACGGATTCGTTGCGCAGTAGTCGGTGCACTCCGTCGATCAGTGCTTCGATCGGTGCGGACTTTTCGATGATTCCGGCCGCTCCGGCTTCGATGCACTGGGCGTGGAGGATCCGGTTCTCGGAAGCGGTGACCATGAGTACCGGCACTCCGGCGCTTTTGAAGGCGGTGAGTGCGGTGAGCGCGGGTTGTATGTCGTCGCCCCGGAAGAGGTCGAGGAGGACGAGATCGGGACGGTATTGCAGCGCGGCGGCGACCAGATCGGGGCTGAAGAACGGAACGCTGGAGGCGTCCAGGCCGGCCGCGCGCAGCGTCATCACAACACTTTCGGCGAGTAGTGCGTGGTCGTCGATCACCACGACTCGGGGAGCGCTCTCTTGTTTCGCGGCTGGGTCGGCGTTGGCGTTGGAGTCTGATGTGGCTTCGGTTTTCACTCGGACCATGCTTGGGGTTCGGTATTTGTGGCGATGGGAATGCAGGCCACGAAACGCGCTCCGCCGGTGTACGTGCGATCTACGATCAGGTCACCTCCCATCTCACGCAGCATCGATCGGGCGCTGTAGAGGCCGAGCCCGCAGCGCCCGGGGCCGCCGGAGCCGCGTCCGGGCTCGAAGAGATCGAATCGGCGGGCGAACGCGATTCCTGATCCTGAGTCGGTCACACTGAGTTCGATGAAGTCGTATTCCGCCCGTCGGGCACTGACAGTGATGGCCTTGTTGGCGCCGTGGTGAACGGCGTTGGAAATCAGGTTGCGGGTGATGTCGATCATGGCGGTGGTCGAGACATGGACGGCGAGGCCGGCGCGGATGTGCATTTCGACGTTCGCCCCTTCGGCACGCGCCACCGCGACGACGGGCTCGAGAAGTTCGTGGAGGTCGGCGTCGGCTGAGACGCTGAGGCTGGCCTCGTCATAGCTGGAGCGAAGCCGTTGCAGCTCTTTGGCCGCGGCCGCGCTCAATCGCTGCCGCGCTTCGGCGTCGACCGCTGGGCTGTCGACCTCCAGCAACCGGATGACGGCCTCCACCGAGAGGAGCGCGGCGCGCTGGTCATGAGCCCGACGCGACCGGGCGAGCCGATCGCCGGTGAGCTGACTGGCGGTGAGAGCGCGCTCGAACTCCAGGGCCACGACTTGGCTCTGCCGGGCATCGTAGGAGGCCCGCAACTCACAGCCAAGACCGATGAGGACGATTGCCACCGCCATCAGTCCCGACGCTGCGCCGAGTGGCGCCCGCCCCTCCAGTGCGCCGTGGAGCTGGGCGGGATTCACGAGTTGCCCGACGGCGAGCAGGATGAGAAACGCGCTGAGGGTTCCTCGCAGCCTTCGGTGGTTCGAGCCGTCCTTGAGCGTGAGGAATCCGGCCAGGAGAACCCACACGGCAGGAAAAGCGATGTCGGCGACACGCTCGCGGATGGCAAGGTGCAGCAAGGGGTCGTGGCGGAATGCGATGGCGCTGAGGAGCGAGGCCGCGCCGAGCCCGACCGCACCCAACAGCATTCGCAGAATGAGTGATTCAGTCATCACCCGTTCGCGGCTCACGACGTGCGCAACGATCAGCGCGGTTCCGAAGACTCCGATCACGATCCGCGCCGTCGAAGGGGTGCCGTGCGAATAAGTTGATTGATTTGCGAGGATCGGAGCGCCGACGACGCCTTGCGAGGCCCATACGAGGCATGGAATGGCGAGCGCGAGGCGACCGCTCAGTATGTCAGCCGAACCCTGCCACGTGACCAGCGCGACCCACGACGCCACCAGCGACAAGCATACTGTCGCGCCCGAAAGCACAGGCGCGAGATGCAAATACTGGCCGCCGGGTACCGAATGTTCGGCTTGAAGCGCCGTTAAGCCGAGCCCTCCGAACAATAAAAGGAGCACGGTGGGGACGACGAGGCGTCGTGGAACCGAAGGCGATGGGCTCGGCCGATGGCTGACGCCCAGGATTGGTACTTTCAACGCCCGCGGCCCTACGCCGTTCGGCCTTTGTCGGGGAAGTACCCCGAGCAACGACAACGTTCGAGAACCGTCCATCACGGTTCCTTCCTCTCAGCTTGCTCCGGGGGCCACTTTAGGCATGGTCACTCTCCGCGCGCAATTGCGTTCAGCGATGAACGTCTACTCAATATTGACGAGGCGCTCAGATGGGCCGGTCCTTCACTGTGGCACCAGGCAAATCGGGTGTGGGCTCAGCCCAAGTCCGAGGGGAGGCATCGCCGACCCGCCGAATCCTAAGAGAGCTACTACCGAGGACGGAGACGTCAATGTCACCCTTTTTGTCCCTTTACACTTACATCCAATCCCGCATCGCGACCCGCGAGGAGAAGGGCGCCGCAGCTGTGGAGTACGGCCTCCTCGTGGCGCTGATCGCAGCCGTAATCGTCGGAGTCGTTACGACCCTCGGTGGCCAGGTCAAGACCGCCTTCACAACCGTCTCGACAGCGTTGCACTGATACTCGACACGGTGCGGAGGCTTGAGAAAAGTTCTCTGCCACGAATCGTTAGAGAAATTACAAAGGACGGAGACATCAATGTCACCTATTCGGATCCTTTATGTCTACTTTCGACCCCGCCTCGCCACCCGCGAGGAGAAAGGCGCCGCTGCAGTTGAGTACGGCCTTCTGGTGGCGCTTATCGCCGCCGTAATCATCGGGATCGTTACGACGCTCGGTGGCCAACTCACCACCGCCTTTACAACCGTCTCGACGGCGTTGCACTGATACTCGATCACGGTAGGACAGCGCGTGGGCGAGATGCCCGCGCGCCGTCCAGCCGTACTCTTGGGAGCTGAGATGTCTCGACGGATGTTGAAAAGACGAGAAGATGCGACCGCCGTCGTGGAATTCGCCATTCTGCTCCCGGTCCTCGTGATGCTCGTCTTCGGAATCATCGAATTCGGGCGGTATTACAACGCCACAATCACGCTTACCCACGCCGCCCGTGAGGCGGTACGCCGAGTGGCGCTCAATACGGGAAGCGCAGTTACCGCCGGTCAGGCCGCGGCGGACCCGCTGACGGTTACGGTCACCACCGGCGGGGCTTGTGCCAATGGAGCTGACGCCACCGCGACGGTGAGCTATGTGTTCAGCTATGACATCCCGCTGGTCAAGTCGGGCTCCAGTACGATTTCGAGGACGGCGGTGATGAAATGCGGAGGATGAAGACCGACGAACGCGGAGTCACGGCGGTAATCGTGGCCATCTGCGCAACCGTCCTGTTCGGAGTCGGCGCCCTGGTGATCGATGAAGGGGCCGCCCGACAAGAACGCCGCGAGCTGCAAAACGGCGCAGACGCAGGGGCCCTTGCCTTGGCGCAAGACTGCGCCAAGGGCGCCTGCACGAACCTCGACGCCAAAGCCGTCTCCTATGCGGGGTTCAATGCCGTCGATGGGGCCTCGAGGGCCACGGCCAACACGATCAGCGGCAACGGCGTACAAGTAATTGCTCGAACCCAGGACGCTGGGGCCAACACCGATGGAAACGATCACACCGTCGATTTCTACTTGGCCCCCGTGCTCGGCGGGCCCCGAGGCGCGGAGGTCTCGGCCACGGCCACGGCCCGGTGGGGCGCGCCGTCGGGTGGGACGACGCTCCCGTTGACGTTCTCCCTCTGCGAGTGGAACGCCCTCGTAGGGGCCGGTGGCGTGTTCTCGACGACACCGAAGGTCATCATCTTTCATGATCCCGCCCAGTCGAACGCCAACCAGACCGCGGGCACATGTCCTGTCGCCCCTGCGGGTATGGACACCGACGGTAACGGAAAGGTGCCCGGGGGGTTCGGCTGGCTTGAGCTCATCTCGGGAACATGTTCAACGACAGTGAACGCGTTGGGCTGGGTTTCCCACAATACGGGAAACGGGGTGCCCAATACCTGTTCGCCTTCGGATTGGCAGAACAAGGACATTTTCATTTCGGTCTTCGACGACATTATCAGCAAGAAAGATAAGCTGCCGGATGGGTCGTCAGCTTGGGCCAATCAATGCTCGAACGATCCTTGTTATCATATATACGGTGTGGCCGAAATGCATATTACCGGCTACCGCTTTCCCGGTGGTAATAACACCTGGAATGCGCCCTGCAGTCCCCCGAAAATTTGCATCGCGGGCTATTTCATCAAATTCACCATCGGCTGGGACGGCGGTTCGACTGGCGGAGTTGACCTCGGCACCAATGAAGTCTTTCTCACCCAATAAACAAGACGACCCAATTTACGACGGAGCTTGAGTGAACAGACGAAAAATGTTGGCGGCCTTTGGAGCCCTTTTGTTGGCGGCCCTGTCCACGGTCGCGCTGGTGAAATATGTGAAAGGAGCCAAGAATCGGGCACTGTCGGGTGAAGAACTCGTCGACGTGCTGGTGGTAAAATCCGACATCAAAGCCGGCACGGCGGCCGCGGAACTCGCCGACCGGGTCAGTGCCGAGCGGGTCCCTGCGAAGGTTCGGGCCGCCAACGCCGTCTCGGCCTTCAAACAGATCGAGGGTCTCGTGACCTCCAGCGACATGGTTGCCGGAGAGCAGCTTCTCTCCTCCCGGTTCATCAACGCCGGGTCCTTTCAAGGGGCCCGGAACGCATCGGGGCGGATCCCCGAGGGGGCGAATGAGTTGACCCTCAAGCTTGCTCCCGAACGTGCGCTCGGAGGCCAATTAAGAGCCGGTGACACGGTCACGATGGTGGCCTCCTTCCCGCCCTTCGACAACGAGATCGTCGATCCGAAGACGGGCGAGGTCAAGGTCACCCTGAAATCGCCCAACACCGCCCACGTGATCTTGAACAAGGCGGTGGTCGTGCGCCTTCAGATACCGCAGGAAGCGAGCGCCAACAGCAAGGAGAAGAACGGCGTCGGCGTGGCTCCTACGCAAGATTTGCTCGTCACCCTGGCCGTCGATCAGCCGTCGTTGGAGCGGGCGGTGTTTGCCGCCGAGTGGGGCAAGGTATGGCTTTCCTACGAGCCGAAGACGGCCAACTCGACGAAGAACCGAGAAGTCACCCGCAAGAACGTGTACGAACCGACGCAGTCGCTTCTGCCTGTCGACACCCTCGCCGAGGCCACGCCGCTCAGCGCGAAGGCGGCCCCTGCGCCCGCCGTCGGGCCGTCGACGACGAAGCGAGCCTGATCATGAGCGGCCTCGTTCTCGCCTTCAGTACTGACCGGTTCCACACGATCGTGGCGTCCCTTTACGACGAGGAAGCCCACGGGGAGATCGAGCGGTTCGCGGACGTGAGTGCGCTGCGCAATCCTGACGCACTCGCAGCTCGGCTGGCCGTTTCCAACCCTGACGTGATTGCGGTCGGACCGGATCTGCCTTCAGCGGACGCGCTGGTGTTGGTCCGCGAACTCGACAGGTTGTATCCGGAGATCAGCGTTGTTCTGGTGGAGACCCCGACGGCTGATCTCTGGCGGGCGGCGCTCCTGGCCGGTGCTCGCGACATAATCGATCCTGCGTCGGACGTCGACACCATCGTGGCCGCTTTGGATCGGGCCTCGGGCCTGGCGTACGAACGGCGCGAGTCGATCGGGGCGAAGCGGCCTCCCGTCGTAGTGACCGCAACGAAGGGCCGTATGGTCGTCGTGATCTCGCCCAAGGGGGGGAGCGGCAAGACGGTCATCGCCACCAACGTCGCCGTGCGCCTGGCCAAGCGATTCCCGGGGGACGTGGTGCTCGTCGACCTCGACCTCCAGTTCGGCGACGTCGCCAGTTCACTCGGCCTCACCCCCACGTACTCGATGTACACGGCCACCCAGGCCTCCGGCTCCGAAGCGGCATTGCTCAAGGCCTACCTCACGCCCCACAGCAGCCAACTGCTCGTGCTCTGCGCGCCTGACGATCCCACCGAGGCCGACGACGTGAAGGAGGGCGACGCTGTTCGGATCGTCCAAGAACTGGCCCGGCTCTTCGCTTGGGTCATCATCGACACCGGGGCCGGTCTCGACGACCTGACGCTCGCGGTCGCCGAGGCGGCGAGCGATCTGATCCTGGTGTCGTCGACCGATGTGCCGAGCGTGCGCGGAATCCGCAAGGAGTCGATGATCATGGACCAGCTGGGGGTACGAGCAACACGACACTTCGTGCTGAACCGCTCTGACGCCAAAGTCGGGCTCTCGCCCGCCGACATCAGCCTCGCGACCGGGTTCACCATCGCCGCGTCGATACCGAGTTCGCGAAGCGTCCCCACGTCGGTAAACGTGGGAGTGGCGATCATCGATCATGACGGACGCAACTCGGCGTCTCGAGGACTCAGCGCCCTGGCCGATCTTCTGGTCGAGTCCGAACAAAACACCACAGCCAGAAAGGGCTTACGGAGGTTTCGAAAATGAGTCTGAAGGAACGCCTGGAACACGCCCGCCCGCTCGCATCCGTTACGCCCATTTCGAGCGCGGAACCGGCCGCCGCGCTCCGGTCGATTGTGAGCGCGTCGCGGACCGACCCGGTGGCCGACATGCGGCGGCGGGCCCAGGAGACACTCTTTGCCCGCATCGGCAACCGCCTCTACGACGCATCGCTGTCGCCCGAGCAGCTGCGCGGAATCGTGGTCGCGGAACTCACCCAGATCGTCGCCGAGAACGATGTCGCGCTCACCGAAGACGAAAGGGGCGCCCTCGTGGCGGCGGCCACCGAAGACGTGCTCGGCTACGGACCGATCCAAGAATTCCTCGATGACCCGTCGGTCACCGAGGTCATGGTCAACTCGACCGAGTCGATCTACGTCGAACGCAGCGGGCACCTCGTCGATTCCGGAAGTCGCTTTTACTCGGTCGATCATTTGCGGCGCATGATCGAGCGCATCGCGTCACAGGTGGGGCGCCGCATCGACGAAGCGTCGCCCATGGTTGACGCCCGTCTTCCTGACGGGTCGCGAGTGAACGCGATCATCGCGCCGCTGGCCGTCGACGGGCCGGTGCTCACGATCCGAAAGTTCTCCCGCCGGGCGATGGGCATAGATGACCTCATCGACATCGGCACGATGACGAAGCAACTCGCCGACTTCCTCGACGCCTGCGTAAAGGGCAAGGTGACCATCGTGGTGAGCGGCGGCACCGGGTCGGGCAAGACCACGCTTCTCAACGCCTTGTCGTCGTTCCTCCCCGAGGAGGAGCGCATCGTGACCATCGAAGACGCCGTCGAACTCCAGCTCCAGCAGCGCCACCGGATCCGGCTGGAGAGTCGCCCCGCCAACATTGAAGGCAAAGGCCTTGTGTCGATCCGCGATCTTGTGCGTAATGCGTTGCGCATGCGACCAGATCGGATCGTCGTGGGCGAGGTACGCGGCCCAGAGGCACTCGACATGTTGCAGGCGTTGAACACCGGTCACGAGGGCTCGCTCACGACGCTGCACGCCAACTCTCCCCGCGATGCGCTCTCACGGATCGAGACCATGGTGCTGATGGCGGGGATGGACTTGCCGCTGAGCGCGATCCGCGAGCAGATGGCCTCAGCCATCGATCTCGTCGTGCATATCGAGCGCCTGGCCGACGGCGCCAGGCGCATCGTACAAGTGAGTGACGTGGCCGGAATGGAGAGTTCGGTCGTGCAACTCAACGAATTGTTCACATTCGACTTCAGCGCCGGCATCGACCCCAACGGAAGACATAAAGCGTCGATCACGCCCACCGGTATCCGCCCGTCGTTCGAGGCCAAGATTCGCCGGTTCGGCATCGAGTTCACGCCCGACACGTTCCGCAACGACATTGGGTTCGCGCGCAAGGCGGCTATGCGATGAGCTTGCGACGAACCCTCGTGGCCACGGTGGGAATGGGGTTTGTGACCTTCGTCGGCTCGGCCA
Organism: Acidimicrobiia bacterium; assembly: GCA_025359845.1. Lineage (GTDB taxonomy): Bacteria > Actinomycetota > Acidimicrobiia > Acidimicrobiales > JANYDT01 > JANYDT01. Next base: position 3,960 of record JANYDT010000182.1, on the reverse strand, counting down.
CCGGTCTCACTCCTGCGCCACTCCTCCCGCTTTCGGTCGGCCACATCGACATTTCGGGCTATCCGACGGTCGAGGCGGTCGTGACCGCACCCCAGGCGCCGGCCAACGCGATTACCGCCGCCAGCTTCCGAGTGGTCGAAGCCAACACGGTCCGGCCCTTCACGGTAGAACGCCTGCCCACTTCGGAATTGGCCGTTGTTCTGTTGATCGATACCTCGGGGAGCATGCGTGGCGCCGCCTTGAGCGCCGCCGAACGGGCGGCGACTTCGTTCGTCGAAACCATGCCGGTCGGAGTTCCGGTGGCCGTCGTCGGATTCGCCAACGCCCCGAAGGTGCAGAGTGCATTCACCACCGACCGCGCCGCCAGCGTTCGAGCCCTCGCCTCGCTGCGCGCGAGCGGTAACACGACCCTCTACGACGCAATCCTGAAAGGGGCCGCGCTGCACGCCGAGCGCCCCCAGGGGCCGAAGGCCCGCAAAGTCATGGTGGTACTCACCGATGGAGGTGACACCCGCAGCGTGGCGTCATTGAGCGAGGCCAGCGCGGTATTGGGATCAAGCGGGATCTCGTTGTCGGCCATTTCACTGGCGACGAGCGAGAGTGACCTCGCCTCGCTGTCAGTGCTCGCCTCCTCAGCCGGGGGCAAGGTCGTCGCGGCCACCGATCCGGCGGCCTTGAAGGGCGTATTCCGGGGAATATCCGATTCGGTGCTGAACCAATACGCCCTCAAGTGGACGGCCGGTAGTTACGGCCCGACGAGCGTTTCGATCGACCTCAAGATCAACGACGCCCAGTACCAATCCATACAAGCGGTCGGCTTTCCAAGCCGGTCGACGATCGTACCGTCATCGCCGAAGAAGCCCCCTTCGATTCAAGCTAATTCGGTGCCGACCGTTACCAGAGCGGGCGACGGCCGATCAATGCTGTTATTCGGTATTGGCGCCGGGTTTGCTTCGCTGTTGTGTGCCGCCGGTGTGCTGTTGTGGCCACGAGTGCCACGGCGTCGTCTAGCGGGCGAATTCGGAAAGGTGGCCGCGCCGGAGTTCTCCAATTTCACCAAGCGGATTCTGGCTGCGACCGACCGCGCCCTGGGCCGTAGCAACCGCCAACGGCGGCTCCAGTTATTCCTTGAGCGAGCGGGAATCAAAACGGATCCGGCCAATGCGGTCGTGTTCAGCCTGATCGTGTCGGTCATCGCATTCGCGATTGGACTCGCGATCGGGGGCTTGGGCCTCGCGCTCGTGTTGGCCGTGGCGTCGGTCGGGGCGCTGTATGCCTTCGCTGATCATCGAGCCGAGCGCCGGTGCGATCTCTTCCAGGAGCAGTTCGAGTCGACGTTGCAAATCATCTCGAACAGCCTCAAAGCCGGCTACGGCATCAGCCAAGCTATCGACACGGTGGCGAAAGAGTCGGACGCGCCGACGAGCGAGGAGTTCCGCCGCGTCGTGCAGGAAGCCCGCCTCGGCATGGACCAGATTACTGCCCTTGAGGCTTGCGCCCATAGAGTTAAATGTGACGATCTGTTATGGGTCACCGACGCCATAGCCGTCAATCGTGAGGTGGGAGGCAACCTAACGGAAGTATTCGCCGGGGTTTCGGCAACGCTGCGAGCGCGGACTCGGTTGGCTCGGCAGGTGAAGGCCCTGAGTGCCGAAGGTCGCGTCAGTGCCAGAATTCTGATTGCGTTGCCCTTCTTCGTAACCGGTTGGTTGTTCTTGGTCAACCGATCGTATGTCGAAAATTTGTTCACGGGCCTGGGCGCGATCCTGCTGGCATGCGCCGGGGTCTTGATGACAATCGGATATTTCTGGACTCGTCGAATCATCCGAGTCGAGTACTAGCCAGCTAATGGACCATTGGGAGCTTTGATGCCTGTCTATGTCGACCTGGCCGCCGTGGGAATCATCGGTTCGGTCTTTCTGTTCCGTTGGGCCTTGGCCGGCGGGCCGCGGACCAGTGCTGCGACGAAGGCCAACCTCGGGCCCGCTTTCGAATCGCGACGGTTGCAGGATGATCCTTTGCGTCAGCGTCTACTGGCCCGGTTCGCGCGGGTTCCCATGCTTCGATCGACCGACGAGCTGTCGCGGCGAATCGCCCGGGCCGGCCTGTCGTGGCGGGCTACCGATGTGCAGCTCTTCAAGATCACGGCCGTGCTGGTCGCCACGGTGTTGGGCCTCTTACTTTGGGTGGCGACGCGTAGCGCCACCGTTTTGTTGCTGTTCGCCTTTGCGGGAGTGATTGCCGTGATACTCCCCGAGGCGAGAATCAGCAGTAGGGGCGACGAACGTCAGCGCCTTCTGGAACTGCAACTGCCCGACATTCTTGACCGCCTGACGGTCAGCATGGAAGCCGGCCTCGGTTTCGACTCGGCCCTGGCCCATGTCGTCACGGAGAAGGAAGGACCGGGCTACGATGAATTTCGTCGGGTTTTGCAAGACTTGCAGCTCGGAGTACCACGCGATGTCGCCCTCACGTCGTTGAGCGAACGCACCACGGTGCGAGATTTGCGCATCGTTGTGTCCGCCATTCTGCAGTCGGGCAAGTACGGCTTGCCCCTGGCCGAAGTCCTTCGAGTCCAGACGGCAGAGTTACGAGACAAGCGTTGGACGAGAGCCCAGGAAATCGCAATGAAGATTCCGGTAAAGATCCTCCTCCCGCTCATTTTCTGCATCCTTCCCACGCTGTTCCTCGTCATCATCGGGCCGGCCTTCTTTCGCATCAGCAAAATTTTCTGACGCCCTCGCTTCCCCACTACTAGACCGAGGCCATCAATGAGTTCCACCACCATCATCGATCTCGCCCTTGAATACGACCCCAAGCGGGCCGACGTCATCGACGCTTCGTCGTCGCTCCTGGAGCTACTGCGACTGCTCGACAACGGGACGCGCGGGGCCTCGGCCCAGCGAACCCGGGTTCAGCCGCTCGGCTTCGACCCCCTCGACCGTGTGCTCGGGGGTGGGCTGCGCATCCACGATCTGCTCGTCCTCGCCGGCCGACCCGGCGTCGGCAAGACTGTTGTGACGTTGCAGATGGCCCGCAACCTCGCCCTGCAGGGCACCACTGTCGTGTTCGCGTGCTACGAGCACGATCCTTGGACCCTGCTCATACGGCTGCTGGCCATGGAGATCGGCGAGGTGAGCGTGCCTCACACGACGTGGTATCGAATGGACGGCGTGCGATCCCTGCTCGATGATGTGATCAGCGGACGGGTGGCTCTCGCGTCCGCGAGCAGCGACCCGCTGCTGCGAGCGGCACGAGCTCGGGTCGAGGAGTACGCCCACCGGCTCCACCTTGTGAGGGCGGCGCCGTCGAGGACGGGTCTAGCGGAACTGGCGCAACTCGTCACCGACCTACAAGTCGGACCGACAGTTCTGTTCGTCGACTACCTCCAAAAGGTACGTCCCGCTGAGAATACGACCAGCCACATCGAACACGTCGGTCAGGTGACCGCGGGATTGAAAGAGATCTCGCTCTCTTCCCCTATTTCTGTCGTCGCCATCGCGGCCATAGGGGGCCTGGGCTTACTAAAGCGCCGGGTCCATCTGCCGCACCTCGACACGGCCGTGGCGGTGGGCTATGACGCCGACGTGGTGATCATGCTCAACGACAAGCGCCACATTGTGTCGAGCAACAATCTCACGCACACCACCGAACAGGCCGAACGCTTCCGGCATCGAGTCGTGTTCACGATCGAGAAGAACCGAGGCGGAATCGCGCCCGTCGACCTCGAGTTCGCCAAGGACTTCGAGCACTTCCGTTTCGAGCCGGCGGGCAGCTATGTGGCCGAACAACTCATCGAAGACGGCGAGCACGACGACTTCCGGTCGTAGCGAAAGGTCTGCGGAGGGCTCGAGGGACGCGACGCCTCCGGTGACCGTTTCGGCCGGCCGCTTTTCTCCGGACGGTATCGCGTTGCGTGGCATTTGGAGTGACTCGTGGCATTTGGAGTGACCGTTTTCG
>JANYDT010000151.1 GCA_025359845.1 Acidimicrobiia bacterium | reverse complement strand
TTGATGGTGCTGTGGTCGGCCATGTGCTGATGGAGGGTGCCGCCGAGCGCCACGTTCAGCACTTGGAGGCCCCGACAGATGGCCAGCAGCGGCGTCCGCGTCGCGAGAGCAGCCCGCGCCAGGGCCAGCTCGAGCCCGTCGGAGGCGGCCTCCACGCCGTAGACTTCCGGTGCCCGCTGCTGTTCGTAGTTGTCCGGATCGACGTCGCCGCCGCCAACCAATATCACCCCATCGAACCGGGCCAGCAGCGCCGCCGCCGCCTCGTCGGTCAGGGGCCGCGGCGGGATCACGACCGGTTCAGCTCCCGCTCGCACCACCGCCTCGATGTAGGTCATCTGCGCAACCGTCGACGCGACGCCCGTCCATCCCGATACCTCACCCGGGGCGCGGGGCCGTCCGGAAATGGCGATTAGCGGACGTCCGGGCATGCCCCAGTTTGGCACCGGCTTCGGCCCGTCTTGCGCATCGCGCTAATTCCGTCCTCGAGGGCCGGCCCGACCCATGAGATCATAAGCAGCGGCAGCGTCCCTCTCGATACCATCGTCGTGTGCCCATCGAACAACCCGCGCCGACTCTCGCCCGCGCCGATCTCCGTTATCGCTCGCTGGCCGCACTGGCGCAGGAGGCCGGGCGGCTGTACGGCACCGACGAGGGTCTGGTCGACACCGAGTCCGGCCGACGGTGGAGTTTCGAGGAGTTGGCCGCCGATGTGCGCGTGGCGGGAAGGGCGTTCATTGCCGCCGGAATTCAGAAGGGCGACCGCGTGGCGATGTGGGCGCCCAACATCAGTGAGTGGGTGATTGCTGCGTTCGGCGCCCTCTCGGCGGGTGGGGTCCTCGTTCCTCTCAATACCCGCTTCAAGGGCCTGGAGGCGGCCTACCTGCTCGAAAAGAGCCGAGCGACCGTGCTCATGTGCGTGAACGGGTTCCTCGGCACTGACTATGTGGCCGCGTTGCGGGCCGCGGAGATCGACCTCCCCGCACTCGGCCGGATCGTCGTACTCAAGGGCGAGACCCCGCCGGAAACCCAGAGCTGGAGCGACTTTTTGGCCGGCGCCGAGGCCGTCGACGACACTCAGATCGAAACGCGGATCAACGAGTTGGGCCCCGATGACCTGTCCGACATCATCTTTACGTCGGGCACCACCGGCCGCCCGAAGGGGGCCATGACGACTCATGGACAAGCCTTGCGGGTGTTCGGCGATTGGGACGAAGTCATTGGCCTTCAGACCGGTGACCGTTACTTGATCGTCAACCCGTTCTTTCACACATTCGGATATAAGGCTGGAATCGTGGCTGCGCTCTTGGTGGGGGCCACGATCATTCCGCAGCCCGTATTCGACATAGCCCAGGTGCTGCAACGGGTGGCCGACGAACGCGTATCGGTGTTGCCCGGCCCGCCGACGTTGTTTCAGTCCATCCTCGAGGCACCCAACTGTGACGATTACGACCTGTCTTCGTTGCGCCTCTGCGTGACGGGCGCGGCCGCCGTACCTGTCGAACTGGTTCGACGCATGCGCGAGGAACTCACCTTCAAGACGATCGTGACGGGCTACGGCCTGACCGAAACGACTGGCGTCGTGAGCATGTGTCGTCACGACGACGACCCCGAGACGATTTCATTGACTTCGGGACGGGCCGCGCTCGATGTCGAAGTCAGAATCGTTGATGACCACGGCGCCGAGGTGCGGACCGGCGAGCCGGGCGAAGTGTGGGTGCGCGGGCACAACGTGATGAAGGGCTACTTCGAAGACGCCGAGCGCACCGCCGAAGCGATCACGCCCGACGGCTGGCTGAAAACCGGCGACGTTGCCATCATGGACGAGCGGGGCTATCTGCGCATCACTGATCGCATCAAAGACATGTACATCGTCGGGGGCTTCAACGCGTATCCGGCCGAGATCGAAGGGGTGATGCTGCGTCATCCGGCTATCGCCCAGGTGGCCGTCGTCGGCATTCCCGATGAACGGATGGGCGAGGTGGGGTGTGCGTTCGTAGTGGCGAGGGCCGGAGCAACTATCGACGGGGCCGAAATCATCGCGTGGTCGCGCCAGCAGATGGCCAACTACAAGGTACCGCGGCGGGTGATCGAAGTCGATGCCCTGCCCCTGAACGCCAGCGGCAAGGTGCTCAAGTTCGAGCTTCGGGCCTGCGCCGCGGCCGTCTGAACGTCCGTGCTCTACCGCAAGCCCGGATCGATCTGACGCGTCGCCCCATTCCGAAATAGAGTGACGAAATGGGTATCTGCGACGGACGTGTCGTGATCGTGACCGGGGCCGGGCGCGGCCTCGGCCGGGAGCACGCGTTGGCGTTCGCCCGTGAAGGCGCGTCGGTCGTCGTGAACGACTTCGGGCGCAAGGTCGACGGGACGGGGGCCGACGAAGGACCGGCGTTCGACGTGGTGGCCGAGATCGGGGCGGCGGGAGGGGTGGCCGTCGCCAACACCGACGATGTGGCCGATTGGGCCGCAGCCCAGGGCATCGTGGCACTGGCCGTCGAGACGTTCGGACGCCTCGACGTGCTGGTGAACAACGCCGGCTTCCTGCGCGACCGTATGGTGGTGACGACGTCGGAAGAGGAGTTCGACGCCGTTATTCGCGTGCACCTGAAAGGGCATTTCGCCATGCTCAAGCACGCCGGCTCGTACTGGCGCGACGAATCGAAAGCTGGCCGCCAGCCCGACGCCCGGGTGATCAACACCAGTTCGGGGGCCGGGCTTCAGGGCAGCGTGGGACAGGGTAACTACTCGGCGGCCAAGGCCGGAATCGCCGCGCTGTCGTTGGTGGCCGGGGCGGAGATGAAGCGCTACGGCGTGACGGTGAACGCGATCGCGCCGGCCGCCCGCACCCGCATGACCGACGGTCCGTTCGCAGTGGCGATGAAGGCGCCAGACGATGGGAGCTTCGACGCCATGCATCCCGGCAACGTCTCGCCGTTCGTGGTGTGGCTCGGGTCGTCGCAGTCGGCTCACGTGACGGGCCTCGTGTTCGAAGTGGAAGGCGGAAGGATCGTCATTGCCGACGGATGGCATCATGGCGAACCGATCGAAAAGGGGTCCCGCTGGGAACCGGCGGAGATCGGTCCCGTCGTCGATCGTCTACTCGCCGCCGCCCATCCCCCCGCGCCGGTGTACGGCGCCTGACATCGCCAGATCTGACGAGGAGCCCCAATGCTGATAACCGATGCCAAGATCGAGTTCACCCTGCAGCTGCCCGTCCAGGCCCAGAGCACGATGTTTGTGGCCGAATGGGAGAAGACAGCTGGCCCCGACGAGATTATCGCAGTAGCCGAAGCGGCCGACGCGAGCGGCTTCTACGCCGTGGCCGCGTGCGAGCACATCGCCGTTCCGCCCCACCGGGCCGTCACAATGGGCACCCACTGGGCCGACCCGATCGCCACACTTTCACTGGTGGCCGGGCGCACGACGAACGTCAAGTTGATGACGTATGTGTACCTGCTCGCCGTCCGGCATCCGCTGATGGCGGCCAAGGCTTTGTCGACGCTCGATCAACTGTCGAACGGGCGGCTCATCGCGGGGGTGGGGGCCGGCCACGTGGAGGAGGAGTTCGCCGCACTGGGCGTCGACTACGCGACTCGCGGGACGCGCCTCAGCCAGTCCGTCGAAGCCCTGAAGGCCTGTTTCGCCGAGGAGTATCCAGTGTTGGCGCCCCCGTTCGCGGCGGCGGAACTGGGCTCACGGCCGCGACCCGTCCAGCGGCCCCGCCCCCCGATTCTCATCGCCGGCTCCACCGAGGTGGCCATGAAGCGGGCGGCCAAGCACGGCGACGGATGGCTGCCGCAAGGACCGGCATCGCCCGCGATGATCGCATTCGTCAACGCCCAACGGTCCGAGCACCACCCCGACGATCCTCTCACCATCGGCCATATCGGGGGGATTGTCCATGTGGGCACGCCGGCCCACGACGTGAGTCCGTATGCGCTGACCGGTTCGGCGGCTTCGATCGCCGATCAGCTGCGGGCCGCCATCCCGAACGGGGCCCACCTCGTGCAGGTGATGTTCGCGGCGCGGTCATGCGCGGAGTTTTGTGATCAGGTGAGGGCCTTCGGCGCCGAGGTCGCGCCGCTTGTCCGCTAACGAGCGTCGCACCGCTCGTCCGGTGAGGGCCTGTTCGGCCTTGTCAGGCGGCCGATGGTGTGACAACGTGCGGGGCGTGACGCAATGGATCCTTGACGCCGCCACTTTCTGGGCCCTCGTTGAGCGCCGTGCCGCAGCCACCCCCGATCGTGCGATGTTGTGCGACCCATCCGGGCGATCCTTTACGTTTCGGGAAGTTCGGGACTGGGCCGAGCGGGTAGCCTCGGGATTCCACGGTCTGGGTGTGCGCCAAGGCACACCGGTCACGTGGCTATTGCCGACTCGTATCGAGACCGTCGTCGCCTCCTTTGCCCTGTCACGGCTGGGCGCCGTGCAGAACCCGATCATCCATATCTATCGTGACCGCGAGGTGGGCTTCTGCATCCGCCAGACCGGCGCCGAGTTCGTCCTGACCGCCGGCGTTTGGAAGGGCTTCGACTACACGGCGATGGTGCGCCGGGTCAGTGACACCGTCGAGCGACCCCCGGTCATTGTGAACGCCTACGACTCGCTGCCAGAAGCCGATCCGACCGACCTGCCGGCAATTGCGGCCGCTGCGTCGAGTCCGGGCGAAGCCCCCGTCAGATGGATCTACTACACCTCGGGGACGACCTCCGATCCCAAAGGCGTCCAGCACACCGACCACACGCTCATATCGGCGGGCACGGGGTTGACGTTCGCCCTCCAACCAACCTCCGACGACGTCGGTTCGATAGCCTATCCATATGCCCATATCGGTGGCCCCGATTACACGGTAATGATGCTCGTGTCGGGCCTCTCGGCGCTGCTGCTTGAAGCGTTCGTGCCGGCCGAAGCGGTCAAGGAGTACAACCGATTCGGAGTTACTCTGATGGGGGGTGGGCCGGCGTTTTATTCGATGATCCTGGCCGAGCAGCGCAAGGACCAGGCGCACAAGGTCATCCCGACGCTAAGGGCGTTGTCCGGGGGAGGGGCGCCGATGCCGCCGGAACTCTATTTCGAAGTCCAGCGCGAGATTGGTGTGCCGGTTCTTCATGGATACGGCATGACGGAGTGCCCCATGATCAGCCAGGGCGCGGCCGACGACAACGATGAGCAGCTCTCCTCCAGCGAGGGGCACCCAGTTCGTCATTGCGAGGTGACGATCGTGGGCGAGGACGGATCGATCGCGGCTCCAGGCGAAGTGGGCGAAGTTCGGGTCAAAGGACCGATGCTGTTTCGTGGCTACACGGACCCGCGATTGGATGAAACCGCCTTCGATAAAATGGGGCGATTTCGGACGGGCGACCTCGGCGTGGTTCGCCCCGACGGTCACGTTAAGCTGACGGGAAGACTCAAAGACATCATCATCCGCAAAGGTGAAAACATGTCGGCCCAGGAGATCGAGGATGTGCTGTACACGCATCCAAAAGTGGGAGCGGTG
>JANYDT010000147.1 GCA_025359845.1 Acidimicrobiia bacterium | reverse complement strand
GGAGGATCGCGGGGAGGCCGGCTGCAGGGACTGGGATGGAGTAAGCGCCGCGGCCAAGGGCGATGAGCGCGCCAGCGACCGCTATGCCGAGGACCGTCGACGTGCCGACGTGGCCGGCAATAAACGCCCACGTCGGGAGCGGTGTACCGCGGAAGCGTTTCAGAATTCCGCTCTCGCGTTCTTGGACGAGTTCGACCGCCAGGTTGAAGAACGTGGCCGAGACGACGCCGATGGCGACGAAACCGGCGAGCATGATCGTATGGGCCTTGAGCGGGCCGGGTTGGCCGTTGTACACGAAATCTATGCTCTGGTTGCCGAAGAGCGAGACGAAGATCACGACGTACAGCAGCGGGAGTCCGACGGCGAAGAACACCGACTGCGGATCGCGTTTGAACAACAGCAGCTGGTAGCGGAACTCGTTCCATACGAGTTTGGCGTCGCTCATCGCACTCCGCCGGTGAGTTGGAGGTAGACGTCCTCAAGGCTGGGACGCTCGACTGTCAGACCGGGCAACTCAAAGCTGCGGTCTCGCGCCCAGTCGAGGAGCGCGCCGAGATCGGCGAGATCGGCGCCGGCCATCTCCACCCGGTCAAGGTCGGCCCGGAAATGGCGGTCCCCCAGCTCGGGCAGCTGTGAGAAGGCGAGTCCCTCGGGGAGACGGAAGCGAATGGTGGAGGGAGCCAGATCGCGACCGCCGAGCGTGTCGGGGGAGCCCTCGGCGACGATGCGGCCGCCGACGATCACGATGACCCGGTCGGCCAAAGCCTCCGCCTCTTCCATGTAATGCGTCGTGAGGAGGATCGTCTTGCCGAGCTCGCGCAGTCGGGTAATCACCGCCCACGCCTGGTGGCGCGCCGACGGGTCGAAACCGGTGGTCGGTTCATCGAGGAAGAGCACATCGGGGTCTCCGACCAAGGCCATGGCCACATCGAGTCGGCGTTGCTGGCCACCCGACAGCGACCCGGCGCGAGCGTCGCCACGGTCCCCGAGCCCTACGAGTTCAAGCGTCTCGGCGACCGGCCTGGGCCGCGGGTAATACCCGGCGAACCGCTCCACCAGCTCCCACACCTTCAGCTCGGCGGGCATCTCGCAGCTCTGCAGCACGACCCCGATATGGGCGCGCCACGCCCGTGTGGGCTGCCCTGGATCGACTCCGAGCACAGTCACCGCGCCGCCACTTCGGAGCCGGTAACCCTCCAGGATCTCGACCGTCGTGGTCTTTCCGGCTCCGTTGGGCCCGACTATCGCGCACACGTCACCTCGCCCCACATCGAGATCGATACCGTGCAGCACCTCGACATCGCCGTAAGACATGGTCAGATCGCGGACACTGATCACCGTGTCGGACCCGGGCCTTTTGCCCTGCGCACGATCCGAGCTGACAACGGTGGCGTCCACCGTTGGTCGTTACCCACGTCCAGCTCAGTTCAAACGAACATGCGTGAACTTCCACACGGTAGTGTCCGTCGCGGCGTCTTGTCGGCGGTGATCAGCTTGACCATGTAGCACTGGTTCGCCGACGGCTCTCGTGGTGGCCCCACTTTGACGGATACACCAGCCTTGGCGAAGTCCGCGGTCGTGAGCAGCGCGCAGGCTTTCGGCGTCGGATTTGTCGTCGCGGCGTTGACGGTGTGCGCAACTCCGATCGGGAACGTGGCGGCGAGGGCGAGCGTGCCTACGGTCAGAAGTCCTGACGTTCTGCTCATGGCACAAGCCTATCTACGACGTACGGCACTCGCTCAGCTAGAGGCCGTGGGGAGGCAGAACCGCCGCACGAAAGGGATCGATCCAACTAGGGATGTTGGCTACTGACCGACACGACTTCGCCGGTCATGTAGCTCGAATAGTCGCTGGCCAAGAATACGATCACATTGGCGACTTCCCAGGGCTCGGCATAGCGGCCGAAGGCCTCCCTTTTGGTCAGTTCATCGAGCAATTCATCGGTCGTAACCTTGGCCAGAAAGGGATGCATGGCGATGCTCGGCGCCACGGCGTTGACACGAACTCCCGACGGGCCGGCTTCGATCGCCGCGCAGCGGGTGATGGCCATCACTCCCGCCTTCGCCGCGGCGTAATGGGATTGTCCGGCCTGGGCCCGCCACCCGAGCACCGACGCGTTGTTTACGATGACCCCGCGGCCGCGGGGCAACATGTGTTGCATCGCGGCCCGCAGACACCGGAAGGTCCCGTTGAGAGTGACATCGAGCACCGTGTCCCATTGGCTGTCGGTCATATCGACGATGTTGGCCGTCCCGCCGAGGCCGGCATTGTTGACGACTACATCGAGCCCACCCGTGAACGAGATGGCCGCCGCGAACAATGCGTTCACGTCGGCCTGCTGAGTTACGTCGCACGGAAAAGCTCCCACCCGTTGGCCGCGGCCTAGCGAATCGGCCCGCGCTTGCAAGGTCGCGAGCGACTCCCGGAGGCGGCGCTCGTGCTTGTCGGAGATCACCACATTCGCTCCCTCTTCCAGCGCTCGGATCGCCGTCGAGAACCCGATGCCGGTCCCCGCCGCGGCCGTCACCAACACCGACTTCTCGGCGAGCAAATCATGGCCTCGTACGTATGAAGGGGGACCCGGAGACTCCGACCGGTTGCCCGACAAACCGCCGGTTCCCTCGGCATGGCTAGGCACGGCTTCCTCCACGAACCCGTCGGCAGATCTTGCGAACTGTCGTATCGTACCGGTGTTGGTCGCCTCTGGTCGCACCGGCGATGCCGTTCATCGCCCTTCGACCCCGCTTGGCGAACCTCGGTAGGCTCATCCAGGCATGGCCACGCCGCTTTCCCGCCTCGCCGTGCTTGGGTGTTGTGCCCCAGAGCGGGCATCGACCGAGCCGACGGCCTCGTATCTTGCCCGTCCCACTCATGAAGCTCGAGCGGCCCCTGCGAGCACGGAATTGAGCTCCTTCGTCACCATCTCGGCCGCCGAGTTCCTTATGGGCACCGAGACCGGCGGTTGCCCCAGCGACGGCGAAGGTCCCGTCCACCGGGTCGAACTCGACGCATTTCGGATCGATCGCTATGCGTTGAGCAACGCTCGATTCGCCGAGTTCGTTGGCGCGACGCGCTATCAGACCGAGTCCGAGGCCTTCGGTTGGTCGTTCGTCTTCGCCGACCTACTGCCCGACGACTTTCCGCCGACCCGGGCCGCGGCGGGATCGCCTTGGTGGCGGGCCGTGGAGGGCGCCACCTGGGCCCATCCGGAAGGCCCCGAAAGCACGATCGACGACAGGACCGATCATCCTGTGGTGCACGTGTCGTGGAACGACGCCCTTGCCTATGCCGCCTGGGTCGGTGCTCGGCTCCCGAGCGAGGCCGAGTGGGAGTTCGCGGCGCGCGGCGGCCTCGGGCAGCAGCATTTTCCCTGGGGAAACGAGCTGGAACCGGGCGGTCATCACCAGATGAACGTCTTCCAAGGGCGGTTCCCTGACGACAATACCGGAGCCGACGGATGGACGGGCACCGCGCCTGTGGACGCCTATGAACCAAACGGGTTCGGTCTCCACAATGTCACCGGCAACGTTTGGGAATGGGCGGCGGACCGCTACGATCCATCGTTCTACAGTCGTAGCCAAACATTGAATCCAACCGGCCCAACCGCCGGCCTTCACCGCGTGATGCGAGGCGGTTCCTACCTCTGTCATAGCTCGTATTGCAACCGCTATCGGGTCGACTCCCGAACTGCAAATACGCCCGACGCCAGCGCCGGCAACATCGGTATTCGTCTGGCCGCCGAAGTGGACTGAACGACGCGGACTGAGCGACCCTGTCCGGAGCCGGTCAGACGACCCAGCGCCGGCGGCCCTCACCCTTTATGAGGCGGCCGAATTGCAATCCGGGAAAATGGGCGCCGGCCATCAGCGCGTCGCCTACTTCGAGTTCGCGGGCCAGCGCGGTGCGGGTCTGGCGGGCGAGAACCGGATCGACGTCGAACAGAGCGCCCCATTCGTCGTCGAGGAGCTGGACCGGACAATGCACGACGTCGCCGAGCATCATCACCCGCTGAGTGCCGCTCGAGGCAACTATGATGGTCGAACCGGGGGTATGACCCGGCGCAGCCAACGTATCGAGCCCGGGCGCCAGCTGCTCCCCCGCCTCCCATGCCACCAATCGATCGGCGATCGGCTGCAGCACCCGGGTCTCGGCGCTGGTCGTGTCGACTTCAAGAAAGTGATGCGCATCGGCGGCCGACGCTCGGTAGGTGGCGTTGGCAAACGTGGGCGTCCCATCGACCGCGCACCACCCGATGTGATCTTCGTGGAGGTGGGTGAAGGCCACGTCGGTCACGTCTGCTGGCGCGACGCCCAAGGCCCGCAAGTTATCGAGAAAGGCACCGCCCTGGATGCCCATCAACCGGCCCATTCCGAGCCCGAGGTCGACAAGGGTTACTCGGTCGCGGTAGCGGACCAGGAAGCCGCCCATCACGAACGGAAGCAGGCCATCGGCGTCGAGCAGGTCTTGATGGGGCGCCCAATCCTCCTCAGACGTGCCTCGAAAAGACATCATCGGCTTGAAGCGACCTTCGCCGTCGACGATTGGATCGATCCGGAGGTCCCCGAGTTGCATGCTTGCCATCGGGCGAAAGTAGCGCGCCGGCTGGTTTAGTGTTCGCTGGAGGAGGTCGACAGATGGTCGCCGCTTGGATCGTGCTTGCTCTTGGGCTTCTGGCCTTCGAGGTTCATCACCTTGCGTTCTACGCGCTATTCGGCGCCCTAGGGGCTTTCGGCGCCGCGTTCGTCGCACTGATGGCACCGTCGGCCTACCTCCTTCAGGCGACGGTGGCGGTGGGGGTGTCGATTGTGGGGATCGGCCCGGTGCGCCCTTACGTGAGCCGGGTGTTCGCCCGACGCCACGACGGCCACGTTGGACCGGGAGTGCACGGCGGCCTAGTCGGACAAGAAGTGATCACGCTCGACCAGGTGGGCGAGGCCGCCGCCGCTGGTCACGTCCGCCTCGCCGGCGAACGTTGGCTGGCCGTATCGGGCGACGACCGACCCATCCCGTCCGGCACCGCCGTCGTCGTGACCGCTGTTCGCGGCACGACCCTCGTGGTCTGGCCGCTCGAAGCGATCCACGCAACGCTGCCCCCGTCGACCCCAAACCCTCCGGTGTCAGGCCCTCAGGGGGTAACCGTTCCGATGTCAGACCCCTCGACCCCAAACCCGTCGACCCCAAACCCGTCGAAGGCAAACCCTCCGACGTCGAACCCCTCGACCTCAAACCCGTCGACCTCAGAGTTCGACCAAGAAAGAGCACCCTCATGAGCCCTGTCGCCGCCATCGCCCTCGGCATCGTCGCCGTCATCGTCATCGTCTTGCTGATGACCCTGCGCCAGATGGTGAACATCGTGCAGCAGGGTCAAGTGGGTGTCGTCAAGCGGCTTGGTGAATTCCGCAAGATTCACGAACCGGGCCTCGTGATCATCGCCCCCTTCATCGATATGTTGCAGCGCGTCGACATCCGAGAGATTCCCCGTCCCGGTGACCGCCAAGAGGTCATCACGAAAGACAACGTGGTAGTGACCGTCAACGCCACGATCTTCACACAGGTGGTCGAAGCCAAACAGGCGCTGTTCGCCATCGCCAACTTCGACGTGGCCATCGACGCTCTGGCCCGCACCGCTCTTCGATCGGTAATCGGCACACTGTCGCTTGACCAAGCACTGTCGGAACGAGAACGCATCAATATCGACGTGCAGGCTCAGATGGAGGCCGTGACCGATAAGTGGGGCATCCGCATCAACCGCATCGAAATCGTCGAGATCACTCCCCCACCGCAGATCCTCATCGCGCTGGCGCTGCAGAAACAGGCCGATCAGGAGGCGAGGGCGAAGATCTTGCAGTCGGAGGGGCTGCGCCAATCGGCCATCAACGTCGCCGACGGCAACTCGCAGGCGGCCGTGAAGGCGGCCGAGGGCGAACGCCAAGCCGCCATCCTGCGAGCCGAGGGCAATCGCCAAGCGGCCATTCTCGAGTCCGAAGGTCGGGCCCAAGCCATCGAGACCGTGTACAACGCCATCCGCGCCGCCAACCCCGACCCGACGCTGGTGGCCATCCTGCAGCTCGATGCGCTGGCCAAGTTCGCCGAAAGCGACAACAACACGATCGTCGTGCCGTACGAGAGCGTGGCCCTGATGGGCGCAGCCCAAGCCCTCAGATCGGTGCTGGCCGCGGTACCCGATTCGAAATAGGCGAGCGGCCCGACCGCCGGGGCGACTTCAGCCCAACTCGCGGCCGTACATGGCGCCCAACGGATCGCTGATCAGCTCGAGGCGGGCGCCGTCGGGATCGAAAAAGTAGAGCGACGAGCCGCTGGTGTGTTGGGTGGTGACGCCGGCGCCGTCGAGCTTGGCTTTTAGGTGAGCCCATTTGGCGGGCTCGACTGAGATGGCCAGATGATGCAACCCTCCCAGCACTTCGGCGTAGGGGCCGAGGTCGAGCCCCGGCAGATCAAAGAAGGCGAGCGAGTTTCCGTTGCCGATATCGAAGAAGAAGTGCGTCGACCCCTTGTAGTCGCGGTTCTCGAACATCTCGATGAGTGGGAACTCGAGCACGTCTTGATAGAAGCGCACTGTCCGTTCCACGTCGGCGCTCAACAGGGCAACGTGGTGCACGCCCCGGGCCGAAGACTGGCCTCTTTGGGCTGCACCATGGAGGTGACGCGTCGCGATCTCGTGGCGTCGGGCGGTCTGGGTTTCGACTTCATCAGCGCTCAGCAAAGCACTCGTCTCCTTCGGTCTTTTCGCTCGACGTAGGTTTCGCCGTTCATTTGGCTTTGGCGGCCAATTCTGCGGCGTATTTCTCGGTCATCATCGTGACGGCCGCCATGCTCTGCTCGGCCAGCGCCGGGCGCGCGTTGCGGGCTCGCTCCTTGGCGTTGAGCGTGCTGTACCCCTGACCCTGGAACTCGGGCATCACCCGGCGGGCCACGAGTTCGAAGCTGCGTTTGGTCGCTTCGGGATTGGCCCACTCGTGCGCCATCATCAGGTACGCGCCGAATCCGCCGTTCGACTGTTTCGCCAGCCGTTCGATTTGCGCACCGACGTCATCGGCCGTGCCGATCGCTCCGAGACCGCCCTCGACCACTGAGGTGATCATGTCGCGCACGGTGACGCTTTGACCCACGTCCATCTGCGGGAACGCCGCCGTGTGCTGAAAGTAGTCGAACCATTGGGCCATGCCGTACTCCACATCCTTGTAGGCCTGTTCTCTGGTCTCGGCCACGTGGCACATCCCGACAAGGCGCCACGCGTCGCGGGCGACCGTCGTGGCGAACGTGGCGGCCCGCTCCTCCATCACGTCCCAGTGCAAACCCAGAACGTCGAAACCGGCGGCCTGGGTGGCGCCGATCGACAGCAAACCGAGACCGTGTTTGCCCGCCAACCGAGGACCGGAGGGCGAAGCGACGGCGGCGATGGCAATGTCGAAGTCGGAATACGGGCGCAAGTGCAATCGGGCCTCGTGGAGATCCCAGCGGGCGTTCTGGAATGTGACGGGTTCGTCGCTGCGGAGCAACGCCATCACGACGTCGGTGCCGTCTTCGAGCAGCTGACGGGTTTGGCTCTGGTCGAGGCCGATCATCATCGCGTCTGTCGGCAAAGCGCCGGGTCCGAGCCCGAGCATGAACCGACCACGGGTCAGATGATCGAGCAGCACGGCCCGCTCGGCCACCATGTACGGGTTGTGGTAGCTGATGCTCACCACGCCGGTACCGAGCTTGATGTTGCGGGTTCGCTCGGCTGCGGCGGCGATGAAGATCTCGGGCGACGCGATGATCTCCGACCCCGCCGAATGGTGCTCGCCGATCCACGCTTCGTCGAAGCCCAACATGTCGAGGTGCTCAATCAGTTCGAGGTCGCGCTGCAGTGCGAGGGTGGGGTTCTCGCCGGCGGGGTGAAACGGCGCCATGAAGATGCCAAATCGAAGACGGTCAGACATTGGTATTGCTCCTTTTCGTTGGGTGCATCGAGATTGCCACTCCGGCGCACGTCGGCACCAATGCGAACCTACAGGCATCTCCACCGCGCCGCGTTTCTGGGCGTGCGGATCGTTCGAACCCGACGAGGTCTACATTCTTGTAGACTCATTGTGTGAGCACGACCATCCGCGTCCATGAAGCCACCCGCGACCGCCTGGCCCAACTGGCCCTGACCACAGGCAAGCCAATGATCGCCGTCGTCGATGACGCTCTCGACGCGCTAGAGCGGCGAAACTTCTTCGCGGCGTACAACTATCGGTATAGCGAGCTTCGCGATGAGCCCGACGCCTGGGCGCAGATCGAGGCGGAACGCGACCTCGAGTCCGGCCCGTTGCTCGATTCGACCTCATGATCGTTCGCCGGGGCGACGTCTGGCTGATCGACTTCGGTGAGCCCGTCGGCCGTGAACAGTCGGGGCGCCGACCGGCCATCGTCATCTCGGCCAACGCGATGAACGAAGTTCCCTCCGGGCTTGTCGTAGTCGTACCGCTCACGTCGACGCGTCGGGGTCTGCCATCACACGTCGAACTTGATCACCCCGACACCGGTCTCGACACGATCAGCTACGCCAAATGCGAGGACGTGAAATCGATGTCGGAGCGAAGGCTGATCACCCGACTGGGGATTATCCCCGGCATCAACCTCATTGAGATCGAGAGAAACCTGCGGTACCTGCTCGACCTGTAACCACCCTCCGGCTTGCCGGCTTCGCGGGCCCCGGATCAGCCGGTTAACGCACCGCTTGCAGTCATTGCGCAGAGTGCGGGTCATGCCCGAAGGCGAACCCACACCGCCCGAACAGCAGCCCTGTGGGCTGGGTCCGTTGCTGGCGGCCGCACCAAGAACGCGGTCCGCATGGTCTGTGCTCGCCGCGCTCGTCTTCGCCGCGTTCGCAATAACCGCGACCGTCGCCGTCACGCCCGGGCTCGCACCATCGGCATTCGGCAAAACCGCCGCATGCCCCGTCCCCGACCCGAAGTTGTTCACCGTCAACGACCTGGGGGGCGCCGGCGGGTCTGACCCGGTGTGCAGCTATGGCGTCAAGGAACTTCGCAGCCAAGGCTCGGGCCCCGCCCAGCCGGTCACCGTCGGCGGGTTCGCGGTCACGGTTCGATACGCCTGTGCGGCCGACACCGAAGCATCGTGGACCGGCAAACCGCGCGACGGCGCGCAGGTGTCGGACTCGCAGATCCTGTTCACGAACAAGAAGTCGAGTGGGACGTATTCGGTCACCAACGGCAACTTCACCACCCAGGAGAAGGCGTTCCTACGGCTCAGTCCTACGGCGCTGGCCACGGTCGTGGCCTACTCCGACAACCTCATCTTCGTGTCGAAGGGCCTCGCCGGCATCGCCGCCGCGGTCGCGACCGACAACCCGGCCCCGTCGCCGCTGCCGTGTGCGGGGAAGCCGGGTGGTCCGGCGAACGAGCCGTCCACCAGTGCCGTGCGCAAAGGCAAGCTCGACGTGTTGGTCAGCTTTGCGAGCCGCGGCACCATGGACCAGCTGCTCGATCGCGTGATGGTCCGCATCTTCGTGCGGGACGAAACGACCGACAAAGCGGTCGCGGGTGCACATGTCGAAATGACGTATAAGGGCGCCGTCGTGGCCACGGCGGAAACCGGCGCGGACGGAACACTCGAGCTGCCGGTCATCGTCCAGAAGCCCAAGGGCCGCGTCATGGTGGAGGTGCAGGTCACGGCCACCAAGGCCGGGTACCCGGCCGCCCAGAGCGGGGCCGGCGGACCGTTCGACTTCAACACGAAATCGACCTCGATCAGCTTTGCGCCGATCGAGGGGAGAAAGACGATCGCCGACTCGGTCACTATCACCGGACGGGTCACGGCGGCGGACTTCGGCTTCCTGACGCAGGGGGTGCAGTCGAAGATAGCCATCGGCGCGCAGGAGACGACAACCGACGCGGACGGAAACTTCTCGATCGTCACCCGCGCCGAAGTCGGGGGCGTCGATGTCAGCGCCTATCCGGCCCAGGCCGACCGATTTTCGACCAGCTCCGTCCACGTCGATATGGACGTCGAAGACCCGGGCGACCTGGTGATGACCGCCGAACCGGACCGCGGCGTCTACGGCCTCGGCGACGTGATCACGATCACCGGCTCGGTCCTCACCGACAAAGGCCAAAGGGTCGATGCCACCATAACGGCGCAAATGTTCCTGACCAATCCGATCGCCCCCATCGGGGTCGGCGCCGACGGGAGCTTCTCGTTCCAGCTCCCGGCCATTTCCAACGTCGGCGGTGCCGAAGCCGCCGGCAGAGTCACCGTGCGCGTCGACGCGTCAGCGCCGGGGTACAGGAAGGCACAGGCCGTGTTCTCGGTGCGGGTGGCCACCCGGATCGGCGACTGTCGGCCGGCCGAGGCCCGCATTGCCGCCGGTTTCGCGTTGGTCCATAGCGAAAAAGACGACGGACCGGGCTTCGCCCCACCGACCTGGGGCCCCGGGCACCCCTTTGCCGACGCGTCGACCGTCATCCCCCGTGGCGGTCGGGTGGTGCTCGCGTTCACGCTCGACGAAGCGTCCGGGGCCACGGCCGCGATCACCGTCGGCCCGGACGCCGGCGTCACGGTCGCGCAGTACTGCGTCGACGGACAAGGCCGGACCCGCCTCGTGCTCGAGGCCAAGGACCGCAGCCAGGTCAGGGTGCACGTCGACGCACCATCCGGAACCCGCAACTGGCGGGTCGACATCGTGACACCGGCGGTCACCGCCACCAACATCAAGACCGACTATCAGGTCGCCGTGAAGGGCGATACCACGGGGATCGGCGTCCTCGAGGGCGCGGTGAGTGTCGAACCGACCACCGGAAAGAAGGCGGTCACGGTCGAGGCGGGTCAATTCGCGACGGTCAGGACCGGCCATCCGGAAGTGGTGATCGAGCAACTCGGGCCCGATGCGAAGCCGGCGCTCGAAGATCCGGCGCCCCTGGTCGCGGGAGCGGCTTCCGGCAGTTCCGGGGCCGCGGGCGAACCCGCCACCGTGCACGGTCTGACCGTTCAGGCCGGGCGGCGCAAGGTCCGTCCCGGCGAGACCGTCGACCTTCCGATCTGGATCGTCGGGGCGACCGACCTGGCCAACATCAACGTGACCGCAACCTTTGACCCGGCCATCGTGGCCGTCGACAGCGCGAAGCCTGATCCCGTGCGCCAGGGTTCGTTCGTCGACCACGCCCTGTTCCAGGCCAATCCGAAGCAGGCGGGAGAGGTCAAGATCGGGTTGGCCGGGACGAAAGGGTCGAATGGGACCGGCACGCTCGCCGTGATCCGCTTCGCCGCAGTCGGCCGGCCCGGCGACCACAGTTCCGTCCACCTTGAAGTCACGACCATCAACGACTCCAGTGGGACCCCGCTCACCATCGATCGTCACGACGGTCGGATCGACATCATTTCCCCCGCCGACGCGCTTCCGGGCGATTGCGACGGGAACGCCCGCCTCGATGAAGGAGACTCGCTATGCGCCCTACAAATGTCCGTGCAACTCCGGCCGCCGGCCGCCGCGCTGGACGTGGACGGCAAGAACGGCGTCACGTCTCGCGATGCGGCGATCATCCTGCAGCGAACGGTGGGACGGGCATGAGCGTTCGACGACTACGGCGCGTTTCGATCGCGATCCTCGCAACCTTCCTGGCCGGCGAGGTGCTGGCGCTGGTGCGCCCGGGTCCGGCCTGGGCATTCCGTCCGACGGCTTCCGACAGCGATCCCGAGAACAAGATCTGGAACTGTGACACCAACCGCGTCCCTTTCGGCGATCCGCAGGACGACCATTCGCGCTGCATCACGTTCCGGTACAGCGTTCCCGCCGGGGGGATCACTTCGGCCTTTCTCAACTTCGAACTGAAGCCCAACGGAGGCCTTTCCGACAACGATGCGCTCGTCATTGCGGTCGGCAAGTCTTTCGACTATTGCGCATTCCTCAATGGGGGAATGACGGGGTGCGTCATCTTGCACCAGAACGGATTCAGCGGCGAGGCCCAACACCTCAATGTCGACCTCTTCGACATCGGCTGCGACAAGACCGTGACCGTCGATGCCGACAAGCAGAAGGCCGTAACGGATCAGCTCCAGAAAGGTGTCGTACATCTCCTCCTGCAAGATGACACCGTCGTCTTCAAGGCCGAACTCGTAGTGAACGAAGGCGGGCTGGCCAGCAAATGCGGTCCGAGCGCTGTCGCCGGCACTCCGGCCTCGACGGCCCCGCCAACCCTTCCGGCCACGACACCCCCAACCGCGCCACGAACGCTCCTGCCGGCCACCCTTCCCCCG
>JANYDT010000143.1 GCA_025359845.1 Acidimicrobiia bacterium | reverse complement strand
GGTCTAGGGCGAGTTGTTGGCCCTCGCTCGATCCGAACGCGATCTCGTGGATGGCAAATGCCGGCTGCGAACAGGAATGTCATAGCAACTAAAGTCTTTGGGGGTCGGGTTGGGGTGGACCATATTCTTCGGCGGGTCCGTCGTCGCCGCGCTGATGGCCGCCATGATCTCGCTGCTCGCGCCGTGCTGCGTCTCCGTCATGCTCCCGGCCTACTTCGGCTCGTCGTTCCCAACAATCGCCTACGGATCGCTATGACATTCCTGTTCGCAGCCGGCATTTGCCATCCACGAGATCGCGTTCGGATCGAGCGAGGGCCAACAACTCGCCCTAGACCACGGGGCCATCTTCGCGCCCGCCATCCTCATCGACGGGGACCTCGCTTACGGGCGCCCGTCCGAGCGCCGATTGCGGCGCCTCCTCGCCGCCCGAGCCCCGATCAAAGGCTTCGCTCCTTTGGATCGGAGGCCAGCCCAGTCGGGCGAAGTACCGTTGCAATGGTAGGAACAACGCCCACCAGCGGCCGGTCACACACGACCCGCCGACGACCACCATGGCCAAGCCGCCAGCGCGTTCGATCGTGCGCGCATGTCGCGCAACCAGCCCAGCGACGCTTTGGCGCGGTGCATTCCGAGGGCCAGCGCGATGAATGGGAGGCCGAGGCCTACGGAGTAGAGGGCGAGAAGGATGGCGCCCCAAGCAACGGTTTGGGTCGCGGCGGCGGCGGTGAGGATGGTGGCCAGGACCGGGCCGATGCACGGCGCCCATCCGAACGAGAACGCCATGCCTACGAGAATCGCTGAGCGCGGCCCAGCCGGCACTTGGGCGAGGTCGAAGCGGCGTTCCCGAGCCAGGAAACGGCAGTCGTCGGAGACCCATGTTGGTGAGGCCCATGGCGATGATCCCGAAGCCCGAGACGCGGGTGAGGGTGTCGACATTGCGCAGTACAAGGCTGCCGACAACCGCGAACGAGGCACCGAGGATGATGAAGACGATCGTGAACCCGGCAACGAACAACATTGTAGGACTTCGAAGGCAACGGCCACCGGGCCGAGCGTCGCCACCGACAGCACCGACCAACCCACGACAGGACCGCCGGGCATGAGCGAGCCGGTCATCCGCGCACACGCGGCCACCAACGCGTGCACCAGCGCCGCTTCCGCTGCGACGGCACCGACGACCAGCGACGCTACTAATGACCATCGAGTCCAATCCCGGGGGTGGACTCTTCGAGTGAAACGAACGGCGACCGTCGGCGCGCTCAGCAAAACCGCGGCCAACGACGCCAACGCGACAATCATCACTTCTCCAGCATGCGGCGAAGGTGCCGGCGTTGCCGGGCGTCGAGTTGGGCCACAAAACTCGTCAATACCTTCGGCTTGTCTTTCGCCGCGGTCAGCGTCGCCGTCATCACCCGCGCTGCGTGCTCCTCGCGTGTCGTCAACGCGTGGTAACCGAAGGCCCGGCCAACCCGCTTGCGTTCCGCGAAACCCTTCTCACTCAGATGAACGAGCACGGTCATCACCGTCGTGTACGCAAGGTCGCGCCCGATCGTCAGTCGTTCGTGGACGTCACCGGGCGTCAACCAGTCACCGTCATCCCACAATACGTTCAGCACCTCGGCCTCCAACGGACCGAGACTCTGGATCTTCAACACGCACTCCTCACGAAATATCCTCCCAGGTCAGCCACAAAAGATGAATCGGCTTCGTCCTTCGGCCACTTCGGTGAGAATGTCCGTGAGCTGACGTAGCTCGCCGTTCAGGGTCAGCGCATGTTCGATTGAGACCTCACGGGACTCCATCGAGCCCGGTCAGAGTGAGACGCGCGCTTGTGAACTCCGCACCCTTTCGAGCGCTTCTCGCAATCGGTCACCCGGCTCGCCGGTCGGCCGGCGGCTCTCGTCGAGGACCCGGACCGCATCCCCGGCGAGACGCAGTTCGGCCACGAGACCAGCCTTTCGGGCGGTAGCGGTGAAGTGACACGCGCTGATGATGGCGGAGGGGTTCACCATCGGATCGGCCGAAGCAAAGAAGATGAGGTTGGAACGGTCGGGCGACAATTCGGTGGATTGATTAGTCATCTGGGCTCGCTTTCAATTTGGTGGAATTGGATCGTAGCCTCGGCTACAAAACCGCATTGATGAGCGCCCGGGTCATTGGCGCCTCCGGCTGGGAGAACACCTGATCCGCGGGGCCGCTCTCGACGACGCGGCCTCGGTCGAGAACCACGACGCGGTCAGCGATGTATCGGGCTATTCCGAGATCGTGAGTGATGAGGAGGATGCCGACGGCGCGCTCGTCGCGGATGTTGCGGAGAAGCGAATTGATACTGGCGCGCACCGATACGTCGAGCATCGACGTGGGCTCATCGGCCACGATCAATCTCGGTGCACCCACCGTGGCGCGGGCGACAGCCACTCGCTGTCGTTGTCCTCCGGAGAGTTGGTGAGGGTAACGGCGCCCGTACGCGGACGGGTCGAGACCGACACTCTCGAGCGCCGAGTTCACGGTCGGGGCCCATGCCGCCCGGTCGAGCGCCGACCCCCGCAATGGCTCGCTCACTACCTCGAACACCGTCATGCCCGGATGCAACGCCCCGAACGGGTCCTGAGTCACGAGGCGGTTGGCCCGCTTCGCCTGCCTCAGCGCACCGCGCCGCAACCCTCGCACGTCATCGCCCCCCCATCGCAGCGTCCCGCCCGTCGGCCGATCGAGTCCCAGGGCAATGTTGGCCAGTGTGGTCTTGCCCGCCCCGCTGGGTCCGATGACCGCCACAATCTCTTGTGGATGCACTCCGAACGACACCTCGACAAGGGCATGAACGGTTTGCTTGCCACCTTGCTGGAATGTTCGCGACACCGACTCGAAATGCAGTACCGGCGTGGGTGCGACGGGTGCATTCACGGCTGCCCTCGCACCATGCAGGCCACCGCATGAGGGCCGGTTACCACGAGCTCGGGAACGTGGTTTGCGCACCGGGCTTCGGCGTACGCGCACCGCGGCTGAAACGCACAGCCCGGCGGCAGTCGGCGAAGGTCGGGAACATCGCCGGCGATGGACTGCGCGGTGGCGCCGCCGTTGAGTCGCGGGTAGGCGCCGAGCAAGGCGATCGTGTACGGGTGAATGGGCTCGTTCAAGATTGTTGTCGTGGGCCCTTCTTCAACAATCCGCCCGGCGTACATCACCGCGATTCGGTCGGCCACTTTGGCGACGAGCGGCAGGTCATGCGAGATCAAGAGCAAACCCGACGACTGTGCGGCACAGCGTTGCGTCAGCTCGCGCAGAACCTCTATTTGCGTCAACGGATCGAGGCCCGATGTGGCTTCGTCGGCGATCACCAAGCGCGGGTAGTTGACCATCGCCATGGCGATCACGACTCGCTGACGCTGGCCGCCCGAGAGCTCATGGGGAAATCGATGGCGTTCGGCGGTCGTGATTCGAAGCGCGGCCAGCGCATCGTGAGCGCGGGCGCGAACGCTCGCGGCTGAACCAACTATCGCGGCCGCCTCGACGACTTGATCGAAAACCCGCTGCGAAGGGTTCAAGGCGTTCATAGAACTCTGTGGTATCAAGCCCAGCGTCCGGCCCCGAAGGGTCGCAACCGACTCTCGCTGCGACAAGTCGTACTCCGCTTCGTCAACTACCAGGCGCCCTTCAAGAACTCGGCCCGGGCGGGCGATGAGCCCCATCAGCGCCGAAGCCAAGCTCGACTTCCCGCATCCCGACTCGCCGATGAGCCCGACGACCCAACTCGCCTCGACCGTCAGCGCGACGTTGTCGACGGCGCGCAGCCTCGGTTCGTCGAGTCCGTACTCGACGACCAGCCCGCTCAATTCCACCGCGCCAAGAGGTCGCCGCCCGACGTCAGCACTTCGGCGAGCGATCACCTCACCGTGCTGGCTTCGTACACGGCGAAGACTTTGCCCACCGATGGGCGAGGACCGCAGGCGGGGGTCAGCACGTTCTTCGACGCCGAAGCCGATCAACGCCAGACCCGATGACAACAACGTCAGGCCAACCGCCGGCGGCAGAATCCACCACATCCAAGCGCCAGTCAGAAACGCGCTGCGGGCGTTGGCAAAATAGAGGGTGGTACCCCAGCTGATCCGGCCAGGATCACCGAGCCCGAGGAAGGCCAGTGAGGCCTCGGACAACACGGCGAAGTTCACCAGTCGGACGAACTGGGCGACGGCCTGCGGCGCAATCCGAGCCAGAAGATGGCGGCGAATGACCCATCCCCCGGGAGCGCCACTGGCCATCGCCACCATGACGTGCGGCGCTTCGCGCAGTCTCATCGCGGTGGCCCTCAGGACGCGCGCCGGGCGGGCCCACAAGACGCAGCTCAACACGAGAATGGTTGCGAAGGTGGAACGGCCGACGAACACCGCCACCACGATCACCAGGATCAGAAAGGGCAGCACCAGCGTGAGGTCGACCACCCGAAAGGCGATCGTCTCGAACCATCCCCGTCGGTACACCGCAACGAGCGAAACGAAGAGCGCGATGGCCAGCGAAATGCACGCGGTCACAAAACCCACCAAGACCGACACGCGGGCTCCGTACAACAGCTGCGCCCACAAATCGTGTCCGACGTCGTCAGTACCAAGGAGGTGAGATCTGCTCGGATGGCCGAAAGGAATACCCGTCTTACTCGGGTCGCTCCGGGCCACGATAGGTGCCGCCGCGGCCATGATCACGACCAACCCGACAAGACCAAGCCCGACTTTTGCCGGTCCGGCAAGGCGGTCGCGTCGAGGCGTCTCGGAGGTCGGTTTCGGAGCCGACAAAGAGCCCGGCGCCAGGTCGAGCAAGATCGGCTCGGTCATGATTCTGATCTCCGCATGGCGCGGCGATCGACGAACGGCGTGATCAAGTCGGCCACGAGATTGCACAGAATCACGGTGACGGCGAGCACGAAGAACGCCCCCTGGATCACCGGATAGTCACGGGCCAGCACGCTGTCGTACACCAACCGGCCGACGCCGGGGTACGAGAAGACGGTCTCCACCACGGTGGCCCCGCCGACCAGTGTCCCGAGGCTCACGAGCCCGATGGTGACGACCGGTAGCAAACTGTTGCGCCGAGCGTGAGCACGAACGGCACGGGGTGGAAGTCCTTTGGCCACGGCGAACGTTACGTAGTCCTCTCGAAGTTCACCGACCATCGCCGAGCGGGCGGCAAGGTAGACCGAACCGATTTGGGCCAACACCAAGGTGCCCGCCGGAAGAATAAGGCGTCGGAGCACCTCGCGCACCGCCGCGAATCCGCTTGCACGGTGAACGAAATTGACGGCACCGAACAGAGGTAGCCAACGTAGCTTCACCGAGAAGAAAAAGAGCAACATCATGCCGACGAAGAACACGGGCATCGAATCGAAGAGGATGACAACGACCATCGAACCGATGTCTCGTGGCGATCCCCTTCGCCACGCTGCCGCGAAGCCGATCGCCGACCCCATGAGCAACGCGACGATGAGCGACGAACCCACGAGCAGAAGGGTCCACGGCAGGCGCTCGGCCAACAAGGTTCGCACAGGGCGGCCATAGCGAACCGAAACCAACAGATCGCCATGAGCGAGACGGACGACATAGCGCACGAATTGCTCGGGGAGCGATCGCTGAAGACCGAATTGGCGCAACACCTTTAGGCGCTCCCCGGCGCTGCGGGCCACCGCCGATTCCGGAGGTAACAGGTAGTCCGCGGCGCTCCCCGGCGCCAACCGGGGGAGCGTGAAGTTGACCACAATAGCCACGAACAGCACCGAAAAGCTCCGAGCCGTGCAGCGGGCCACATATCGGAGCGACATCAACGGACTTAGTGAATGGCTTTTGTCTTCGCCTTCACCTTTGTCTTTGCGTTCGCCTTTCTCTTGGAAGCAGCCGCCGCGGCCGTCGTCACCGGAACGGCCGTCGTCACGGGAGCAGCGGTTGTGGGCGTAGCTGGCTTCGCCGTGGTTGACGGGGCCACATTCACTTTGGACTTGTTCTCCCCTTCGATGAAGCTGCGCTTCGTGAAAATGCCGTGGCCTGGATCGGCGAACCATCCATCGTAGGTGTCGCGCGTAGCGAACAGGCCATCGGGGTAATACAACGTGACCAGTGGCGCATCGGCGATGATTATTCGTTGAAGCTCGAACAACTCCTGCTCTCGTGTCGGTAGGTCGGTCTCGATGGAAGCCTTCTCCGCGATAGCGTCAAATTTGCGGTTCGAGTAGCCCGTCACCGAAGCGCCAAAACCTCGATCTCCCGGAGAATGGAAGAAGTAGTAGAGACCATCGGGGTCGACATGGGCATGGCTCTCGAGAATCGACATATAGGCGTCGTAGTCGGGAATCTTCCCGGCCACGACCGCTCGACGTTGTCGCAATGTAGCCGGATCGATCGGCTCGACGCTCGCTTTCACGCCCACCGCCTGCAGCTGCGAAGCGATGAACTGGGCGGCCCTCAGCTGCTGGGGTTCGAACGAATTGACCAAAAGATCGAACTCGACTTTGAGACCCTTGGAGTTGAAGCGGGTGTTGCCCTTAAGCGCGAATCCAGCATCATCGAGAAGTTGACGGCTCTTGTTCAAGTCATGCTCGTGGCTCGTTCCGGCCAGCGCCCACGGCGAGTCCGGGTGAATGAAATTGTCGTTTCCAGGACGGCCAAGCCCCAACAAGACATTGGCGACGATGGGTTGATTATCGATGGCCAGACTGATCGCCTTTCGCACGTTGGCATCGTCGAACGGTGGCTTTCGGGCGTTGAACAGCATCTGGACGGACTCGTTGCGCGTGCCCTTGAGCAGCTTCACCCCTTTGGTCGCCGTCAGGGTGTCGACCAACTCGTTGGGGACGTTGCGAGCCACATGGTCAACATCTCCGGCGCGCAACGCGGCGAAGGCGACAGTTGGTTCTCGCACCACGACAAGGTTGAGTTTCTTCACCAACACTCGGCCTTTGAAGTAGTCGGGGTTGGCTTCGAGCTTATAGCCCTGGTCGGTCAGGGCTTCGGTCATCTTGTACGGACCGGTGCCTATAGGAAGTCCTGTGTATTTCGTCGGTTCTTTGATGTTTTCCCAAATGTGCTTCGGAATAATCGGCAGGTCGGCGCCCGGTAGAATTGGAAAGGTCGGAGCGACCGCCTTGAAGAACAATCGAACGGTGAGCGGATCTACCACTTCGCCGTGATCGTACGGTGGAGTGTCGGCTGCATGATGGGCATAGCGCCCCGAGGCTCCGGGATTATCGCGGTAGTAGTCAAACGCAAACTTCACGTCATCAGCATTGAATGGAACTCCGTCGTGCCATTTGATTCCGGCACGTAGTTTGACCATCCACTGTTTGCGATCTGGTGACGGTGTGGCCGATTCGGCCAGCCACGGCTCTGGTGATTTGTCATTCTGAGACCAGAAAAGGGTGTCGTACACGAGCGTCAACATGTCGTGCGTGTTTGGAAGGGCCAAGAAGCTCACGGTGAACGGTGTGAGGTTGTTCTCGTAGCCCGGAATGGCAATAGTGAGACTATCGGCGGTAGCATTCTCGGCCTTGGCTGGATCGGCCAAGGGGCCGGCCAAGGCAGTGCCAACGAAGGCCGCTATCGCGGCCGCGGTTACGAAACTACGGCGAAACCGACGAGGTGCTCGACCTCGGGCACTCGTATGAATGCGTCTCGCGCCGGTCGGTCGGGACTTCGTCAAAGCGTGCTCCTTCGGTTGAGTGGTCAGCGATTGACCCGTTCGCAACACAATAGTCAGCGGGCCCTCCGCGCTATATGCAAACGACACTTAGCCAGGATCGTGGGAACGACCGGATACCGCCGGCCGACCATCATCGCTCCTTGTCGATCGCCCGCTTGGGCGAGTCGCCGATGGCCCGAAGGCAAACTCAGGCGGGTACCCGCTCGACGATCAGATCGGCGAGCCGCTCGATATGGCCCCAGATTTCGGGCCCGTCACCGGCGAGTTGGCGACCGTCTCGGTCAGCCTCTGCAACCGCGGCGCTGGCCGGAATGACTCCCACCAGCGCGACGCCAAGTTCGTCGCACTGCACGGCGAAGAATTGTTCATCGTCAGCTTGCGCCTTGTTACCGATAGCCACACAGCGGGCGATGCCCAGTTCGTTGGCCAGCGCTACCGTACGGGCCGCGGTGACGATCGACTTGCGGCTCGGGTCCATAACGATCACGAGGATGTCGGCGTGGGCCAGCGTGCCCCCGGAGCGGCTGAGGTGCTCGATGCCGGCCTCCATATCGACAATTGTCACGTCGGCGCGTTCTTCGAGCGCTTCACCGAGGAGACTGCGGACGGTTGCGTGACCCCCGCACGTGCACCCCGCGCCCGCCTCGTTGACGCGCAATGCCGACAGCACCGTTACCCCGCAGGGCGTGGCGACCCCGTAGGTGTCAAATAGTTCGTCGACGCCACAGTCACCCCGGCGTCCGACGACCAGCGACCGGGGCAGCACCGGTATGGCCTCGGTGGCGGCGAGGTCAAGGCCGAGAGACATGGCGAGGTTGGGGTTGGAATCGGTGTCGACGGCCACGACCCGCAGACCCCGTCCGACGAAGCTACGGGCCAGCAGCGATGAGATGGTGGTCTTGCCGACACCTCCTTTTCCGACGACTCCGATTTTGAGTCCCGGCTTCACCCGGCCACCACCGTTGCGGTTCGTCCACCGTCACTACATGCGATTGACATACAGATAGGTTACGCTTGTCACATCGAGTCTGTCGACATGCGAGAGGAACTCCAATGATCTTGTGGTGGATTGCCAATGCCGTGGCTCTCTTCGTGGTTGTACCGATCGTCATCCAACTGGCCAATCGGGTGATACGACCTGGCATCGAGATCCAGCGCTACGCCGAAGACATTCTCGAGCACGGCGTCGGATTGACCCAGAACCTCGAGCCCGTCCCAGCGTTGCTCGACACCCGAGCACTGGTCAGCGAGGTCACGGCCAACGCTGTGCGCTACGTCACCGCCCTTCAGCCGATCGTCTAGCCCGAGGTCCAGAAATGCCCGTTGCCGCCATTGTCACGCTTCTCATCGTCGCCGTACTTGTCCTTGCCCTCGCCGCTTATCTCCTGCGAGTGATCCTGATCCTCAACGATGTCAACGACACGCTCGGCAAGGTGACGTTCGGGGTGCGGGCCATCGCCCATCGCACCGAACCCGTCGGCGTCGTCGTCGGCGAGATCAACGCCAACCTCGGCGCTGTGGCTGGAGCCCTTGAAGCGCTGGTCGCCTCCGCCACACCCGCCACCCAAGCCGTAGCCGCCTAGGCCTAGGTGAGCGGCGCCGCCCATCCGCTTCCATACCTCTGGAGACAAATATGTTGTCCTTCGCTTGCCACGATGTAGGACTACTCGACTGCGACTGCAAGGTGAGCGCCGCCACGAAAGACGAGTTGCTCGCCATCGTCGCCGACCATGCGTTGAAGGTGCATGGCGTGGCCCTGAACGGCACGCTCATCGACTATGCGTTGACGACCGTCAAGAGTTCCTGAGAAGGACCCGATGAGGATTGCCTTCGTCGGCAAAGGGGGTGCGGGCAAATCGACCATCGTCGGCACCTTCGCCCGCCTGCTGGCCCGAACCGGTCGCGACGTCGTGGCCGTCGACTCCGATCCCATGCCCGGCCTCTCGTTCGCGCTTGGCCTGCCCGTCATCGAACGGCCGATACCCGACGACGCTGTGGTGGAGAAGGCCGAAGGGACCGAGGGCCCTCGCTATCGACTGCGGCCCGGGCTCGACGCCACGGCGGCTCTCCAGGCGTACGGCGCCCTTGGCGCTGACGGTGTCCGGCTCCTCTCGTTCGGCAAGACGCGCGGCGACTGGGGCGACATAATCCGAGGCCAGCATGCGTGGAGCCAGATCCTCGACGAACTTCCCCACGATCGGTTCGATCTCATCGGCGATCTACCGGGCGGGACCCGTCAGCCGATGACCGGCTGGAGCAAGTACGCGGACGTGATCGCAATCGTGGTCGAGCCCACCGCCAAGTCGTTCGCGACGGCGCGGCGCCTGTCCTCGCTGCGCGACTCGAAGTGGGCGTACCATCACGTTGTGGCCGTGGCCAACCGGATTTCAGAACCGGCCGACACCGTCACCGTGGCCCAGCGCTCCGGGCTTCGCGTCGTGGGGGCGATGCCCTTCGACGAGGGCGTCGCGTCGGCCGACCGGCTCGGTATGGCGCCGCTCGACGGTGCACCGGATGGTCCTTTTGTCGCCGCCGTGGCCGCTCTCGTCGAATACTGCGTAGCCCGGTTCGATGGTTCCCTCAAATCGCAAAATCCGATCAAGGAGGCAGTGGCATGAAAATCGCCGTCGTCGGCAAAGGAGGGTCGGGCAAGACCACGACCTCGGGAGTGCTCGCTCGGACGCTGGCCCGTCAAGGCCATTCGGTCGTGGCATTGGATTGCGACACGAACCCCAACCTCGGCATCTCGCTCGGCGTCGGCGACGACGAGACCGAACGCCTCGCCACCATGCGCCAGACCCTCGACGAAGAGGGCATTGGCCATGCGCCCAGCTGGGACGAACTGATCGAGCGTTTCGGTACCGACGGGCCCGACGGAGTGCGATTGGCGGTGGTGAGCCGGATCCAGAACCCCGAACCGGGCTGACCCTGATGTGGCCTTTCCGCCGAGCAGTTGCTCGGCTCCGCCAACTTCGGTGACGTACTCGTCATCGCCGACCTCGAAGCCGGGATCGGCACCCTCACCCGGCTCGATGCGCAGAGCATCGACGTTGTCGTGGTCGTCGTCGAGCCCACGCCCCGCTCCATCGACGTCGCACAACGCGCTGTCGAGTTGGCGACAGCCCGAGAGCAGGGGCGCCTCATCGTGGTCGCCAATCGCGTGACCGGCGCGGCCGACGTGGACCGCGTCGCCGCCGGCCTACCGGGCTGTGAGATCGTCGCCGTCCCTCACGACCCAGCCATCATGGATGCCGACCGTCGCGGTGTGTCGCCCCTCGACAGCGCCCCCGACAGCCCGGCCGTCATCGCGCTGATAGGACTCGCGTCGCGGTTGGTATCTAGCTGACTGACGTGGTTCATGTAGCAGTTGGGGCGCGCCCGGGGCGTGCCCAACTGCTACATGAACGATGTCGGTCTACGGTATTGGGTCGAGGCGCAGGACGGTCACCGGGCTGAGGCGCTCGAGCATGCCGGTGGGTGACTCCAACACCAGCAGTCCCATCGGGTCCACGGCCACCACCGTTGCGCGCGTCTCGCCCCTCGGGAGCAGCTTCGCTCGGACAGGCCGACCGACCAGGCAAGAAATTTCCGCGTACTCGTTCAGTAGCTCCGCACGCTGATCTTCGGCGAGCGCGCTACAGCGGACCGCATGGGTCGTGAACGCCTCCACGATTGCGTCGCGCCCCGGCACCGAATCGGCGCCGTCCCCCGCCGCGAGGCCGAGGGCTACCAGATCGACACGCAGCGACACCACAGCGGACACGATCGTGCCTGGGCCCAGATGCACGTCGAGATTGACGGCACCGATTTGACGACTGTCGTCGGCGAACAACAAATCGGGCCACCCCGGACGGGCTCCGGTGGCGCTTGTCGCGGCTACGAGCGCGGCGACCCATAAAACCGCCTCGGCATCGGGCCGTACTCGTGGCCGTAGGACGGTTGCGCACGAGAGCGCATTCGCGGGCGGTACCTGCCACGGTATGCCGAGGCGCATCCGACCCGAGATCTCGTGGGCCACGACGACCGTCGACCCCTCGGGCGCATCCTCCTGACGGGCCCAGGCCGAGGCCAGCTGCTCCACGGAGATACCGACGGGCGACCGCCGAACCAGGGTCACGATCCGGCCGGTGGACGGGGCTCGAGGGAGCGAACCCGCCATCCGTCGGCCTCTCGCCCGACGATGACCGCCCCCGCCGCCCAGTTCGCGCCGCCGGTGAGCACTGCGGGCAGCAGCGTCTTGCTCTCGAGGCGCAGTCTCACTGCGCCGTCGGGTTGAACCTCGGGTTCGTCAACGACGTCGATAAGCTCGATGTCGACCCCCGACAGATCGACGCGGAGGCCCCGCACCAACGAAGTGAGAAACACGTCAGCCTCTTCCACGCCCCACGTGCCCTCACGCGCCCGTCCGGCGGCCACCGCGTCCATGCCGCGACGTTCAGCCGCTTGCAATACGCGCTCGCGCCCCGCCGGCGCGAACAGCTCCCACACCCGATGATGTTCGCCCCAGACGACGGCGTGAATGAACGCCCGAGCGGTCTCGACCGCACCCTCGCTCATGCCAACCCCAATTCGATCGGCTGCGGGTTTCGGTGCTCCCTCACGGCCGCTCCCATCCCGTCTCGTACAGGATGTCACGCATGCGAACCCGCTGGGGACCCATGACGAGTTCTTGGATGGCCGTATCGAACCGGCGGTCGGCGGCGAGTCGTTCGGTTTCGGGCAGCGCCGCGTGCGCGTCCAGTTGCGCCTGCAGGCCGCTGCGCAGAACCTCATCGGGCAACTCCATGAAAACCTCTATGGTCGTCCGCAACACCTCATCGCGAGCGTCGAGGCTGAGACGAATGGCGGCTTGCGCCAGTTGCCGGAGTTCGGCCCGCGCAACGTCGGGCGCCCGGGTCCACAACTGTCCGATGCGTTCGCGCAGCATCGCCAGTCGCGCCGCGGAATTGGCGTCGGCGAGCAGGCCAACGATGTGGTCGGAACGGGTCGCGTCGGGAAACGTCTGCATCAGTTGCCGCTCGACATTCGCGAGACGGGTGGCGGCCTCGTGCCATTGGTCGCGGTGCAGACGCGGGTCGAAGAGCTGGGCCGCGGTCTCGTAGTCGACCAGCGCGCCGCGAAGATCACCGGCTTGCTCGGATGCCCGGCCCCGATTGAAATTGGCGATCGCGTGTTGGAACGGGAACGACGATCGAGTAAATACGGCGAGCGCGCCCGTGAAGTCATCTCTCGCGGCGTCGGGTTGATCAGCACGCATGCGAATGAGACCGAGCGTGTGGCGGAGCATGCCGACCTGGAGTGGCGCGTCGGCGATCGATGATACCGCCAGCCCCTCCTCGACAGTCGAGATCGCGGCCGTCGACACGTCGGGCCCCCAGCCCATCGCGTGGCCGTCGCGAAGGACGCAGTCGGGAAGGGCAGCGTCAGGAAGGGCGAGAAGGGCCTGAGCCCGGTTCAGGGCTGCGCTGGCGAAGGCCCGTTTCTCCTGCGGGCCCGAACTGGCCGTGAGGGCACGACGAAGCACACCGAGTGCGTCGTCGAACGTCTTGAGGGCGGCCACCCCATCACCACGCTCCAACTGCGCCAGGCCGAGGTTTGACAGAACCGAACCGATCTCGCCGTCACGGGCGCGCCCCGATAAGAGCGCGGCGGCCGCGGCGAAGGCTTCAACCGCCTGTGAGGTGTTTCCGAGCGCTCGCCAGGTGGCGCCCGCCGCGTTGAGGATCCGGGCGTGTTCGATCGGTGCCCGCTGCGCATCGAGAAGCCGAGCGGCGCGCTCCAGCAGTTGCGCGGCCTGATGCAGCGACAGTTCGCGATCCGGTGATGAGTCCTCGCCCAGCGCTACGGCCAGACGATACGCCGCCAGCGCCCATTGATCCGGAGATTCGGCCGGCGAGATCGATCGCAACCGCGCTTCGAGCGCGGCCGAAGGACTGATCTCTCCGGTCACGACCCCGTCTCCGTCTCCGGCCCGGTCTCCGGTGACGAACCCGTCCTCGTCCTAGTCGTCCTCGTCACAATGCTGCTCAAACCACCGACGCTGAGCCCGAACGAAGCTCGGCCACGCAACGCTCGACCTCGGCAACGGCCACGGGAACGGCGGCTTGCACCGTGGCGCTGAGTCCGATATGGAGCGTCTCGATCTCTTCCGGTTGACAGCCCACGATCCAGCTCCGGGCCGGGAGCACGCCGAGGGCACGAGCGACCATGAGGGCCCGCGATGGCGTGGCGAGGTGCATGTCGGCCAGCAGATCATGACGCTGCTCGGGTCTGAGCGCATGCACATCGATGATGTCGGGCTCGATCACCATCACCGTGCCCGGCGGCCGATTTCGATCGACGGCGTCGACGACAATGCACGCGTCATAGCCCAGCATGAGATCCTGCACGAGCGCGATCCCGCCGATGCCGGTCTCGGTGATGTCGACACCATCGGGCTGCGGACGGGTCATGAGCGCTCTGACCACTTCGACGCCAAACCCGTCGTCGCCTTGCAGAACGTTGCCGACTCCGGCCACCAGGATCCTCACGCGACGACGGCGCGCCGGGCCGACTCGACGGCGCCGATGGCGTACCCATGCATGACCCACCACGCGATGAACGTCTCGAACTGCGCCCAATCATCGGGTGACAGATGCTCCCGCACGTGCTCGTTACGCTTCTCGATCTCGCGCCCGATCACATTGTCGAGCGTCGCGGCGATCAGGTCGCGATCCATCAGCGTGGCGCCCGCCCTAGACAGAAGAGTGTCGGCGACCGCACCGGCGTCGCGCTCCCATGCAATGAGCCAATCCTCAGGTGCGGCTTCGCGACGACCCGGATTACTGTCGATACCCGCGAACGACTGCTCGACACAACGCACGCAGTACCCGGTGAGGAACGCCGTGGCCGCCCACGATGCCAACTCCGGCGCCGGATGGGCAGCCGCGTCGCGGTCGATCCGCCAGCGCCGGTACGTCGTTGCCGCGGGGGTGAGCGCGTGGGCCTGGGCCAGCGCCCTGGCTCGAAATGCTAAATCTTCGACCTCCGGTCGAAAGCACAAATCTTCGATCTCCGGTCGAAAGCACAAATCTTCGATCTCCGGTCGAAAGCACAAATCTTCGACCTCCGAAGAGCCGGGCCCGATGTTGGCAGGCCCAACCGCGGTTGCCTCAGTCATGGTTGACCACCGCGACGGCCGATCTGCAACCCAAACGTTGTCTGGGCGGTGTCGGGGGGTGGGTGCGGAGCGCCCGTCGCAGCCTCGGTGTCGAGGCGCCGAAAATCCAGCCAGTGCGTCCGAAGGGCCCCTTCGACGCGCCCCGTGAGAGTCGCCGATGCGGCTGAGCAGCCATCGCACATGCCGTGCAGACGGAGCCGCACGACCCCGTCGACAATGGAAACGACCTCCATATCGCCGCCGTGACTGTTCAGGTACGGCCGCACCTCGGTGAGCGCAGCCTGCACGGCCCGCTCGGCCGCTGACTCGTCGATCTGAGGGCCGAGCCCGTACGCGGCCAACAGCAGGCCGGCCACCGGATGGGCCGCGACATGGTCGAGAAAGATCTCTCCTCGCCATTCCCGCACCATCTCGACCAGCGTCCCGAGGCCCTGCGAATGGAAGACGTCGATCCAGTCCAACAGCTCGCCGGCGGTGGCGACGACCGACGTATCAGGGTGCGCACTGAGCAATTCGGCCAACGCCGCGATCCGAGGAAGGATTTCGTCAAAGGGGAGCCGCTCCCCCGGTCCGGAAATCGGCAAGATGGTCATGAGACGGGGCCGGTCGGACGAGCCGGGAACAGGAGCGCGTTGGGCGAAGGGCTCGGCGGTGGCATCGCGCCATTGGGCGGCGAGGTCATCGGTGCGTCACTATCGACATCGGCTGGTCGCTGCACTTCCCGGCGGACGATCGTGGCCACCATCGCCACAGTACCCTCCACCGTGTCGGAGAACCCGAGCCCGAATTCGCGATCCTCCGGCTCGACTTCGACGATGACGGTATCGGCCGGAAACCCGCCCCAGTGCCGACAAACGACCAACGTGTGGTCGAGGTCGATGATACCCATGACCGCTTCGCTGAGTCGATCGTGCACCTCGGCAACGGGCGGCTGCGAAAGGTCGAGGCGATAGCGCCGAATCGTGCCGGGCGGATCGATGTCGCGGGGCATCGCGCCCACCAGCACGACCCGAGTCAGATCGAGTTCCTGCAAACGGTGCAACACCCGGTGAGCCGCATAAGAAAGGTCCTCCAGCAGTACACCTTCGGGCCACTCCTCGTTTCGTACCCGTTCGATCCACTGCGTGCCGTAGTCCAGATCACGAAGCCACGGCAGGCCGATGCCACCGACAAGGATCACTCCAGCGTGCATCCGCAGGAGTTGACCTCGCGGGTGATGATGCCATGACCGGTGTCGATGTGCGTCGTACATGGCATGCACGGGTCAAAGCTACGGATAGCGCGAAGGATGTCGATTCCCTTGATGTCGTCACCGCTGTTGCTCTCCAGTATGGGGGTGCCGACGATCGCTTCTTCGTAGGGTCCAGGATTGTCGAACGGATCGCGCGGCGACGCGTTCCAGGTCGACGGTGTATTTATCTGGTAGTTGACGATACGACCTTTGTCCATGTGCAAATGATGGGTGAGATAGCCGCGACCGGCCTCCCAAAACCCGACGGCCATACGCTCGTCTTTAGGGATGGAGTACGTCGTCGACACGGCCGTTTCGCCCTTGCGCCAGTATTCGAAGGCTTGCTGCAGACAAATCATGCCGATGGCGGCCGTGAAGGCCACTCCGTAGGCGCGTCCGCGATTTCGTTCGAACGCGTTGAGCCGCTCGGGGATCTTCCAGAACAACTCCATTTCGGGCATTTCGTAGCGGGGCATGACGATACGCAGACCATCACCGGTGCTGGAGATGAATGGATTGTCGGGAAGGTGACCGGCCAGAGCCGTGGTCCACATGCGCCCGACGACACCGCTCTCCATGGCGATGCGGTCCCACCGCGGGGCGGTGTCCCAACTGTACTTTTCCTTGAAGTTCTTGCCCTCGGCGCGCGGGATCGTCTCTTTGTTCCACATGTGGTAGGGCGATAGCGGGTTGCCGAGCGGATCGGTCGGAAACCGTCCCCGCTTCATGCCATTCTCGGCCCAGTCCTCGTAGAACGAGTGGGTGACAAATTCTTCGATACCCATGTTGATCCGGGTCAGGTCGGTGGTGACGAGCTTGCCGTCGAGGATGACCCCGGGCGAGGAGTAGCGGCGGTTGCCCCACGCGTCGCAATTCTTGAACGTCGCGTCGTAGGCCGTCGGGTCGTCCCAAATGCCGGTCTGGATGAGGTTTGCCGGCCGGTCACCCACGAGCGCGTATGCGGGATTCACCTCGAGAAAGAAGTCGAGAATGTCATCCCAAATGCCGCAAAGGCGTTTCGCGTAATCGAAGATCTTACCGAGGTTCGAGTAGTATTCATTGAACGTTGTGGTCGAGACGGTCGTCGACACGCCGCCCGGAACCAGGGTCGAGGGATGCGGGTATTTGCCGTACATGAGGGTGCACATGATGCGGGCGGTGCGGGTCTGCTCTATCGCTTCGAGATAGATCTTGCCCTCGAGCGGATTGAACCCGTCCATGATGTCTTTGATGGTCGAGAAGCCGTGGACCCTCGAATGCTTCGCCGGCGTCCGCTCGGCGATGGGAATCAGCTCAGGGTTCGTGACCGACACAATGGCCGTGGAGTAGTCAGGACCGGCCAGTAGCCCCAGATGCAGCGGATGGTCATAGAACATCTCCGCCACCTCGCCGAGATTGCGCACGGTGATGCCGAGCGGCGGCGGGATGATGCCGAAGGCCTGCTCGATGGCCAGCGATGAGACCGTGGAGTGCACGCCGCCACACACGCCACAGGCCCGTGAGGAGATGTCGATCGCATCACGCGGGTCACGTCCCTTGAGGATGATTTCGTAGCCCCGAAAAAGCATCGCCAGCGAGTGCGCTTCGACCGCGGTGCGCTTCTCGAGGTCGAGCACGGTGTGGATGGCGAGTGCGCCGGCCACGCGGGTGACGGGGTCGATGCTCCAATCGCGCAGGCTGGGCGGACCCTTGGCGTGGTCGTGACCAGCGGCCCCGGCGGCGCCCGCGGCCAACTTCTCGAGGTAGCTTCGCGAAGGCGTGGGACTGAAGGCATAGGGGTCTTTCCAACCCTCCTTCAGTCGAGCGTTTCCACCGTTGTCAAACTCGATGGGCAGGTTTTTGAAACACATATCGACGCCTCTTAGGACTTGTTGGATTCTTGGATGCGTTCGTAAAAGCGGTGCGCGAGTTTCTCGGCGCCGCGGGGCTGGGAGCGGTACCGGGCCCAGCCGCTGCTGAGGTCTCGGTCGTGCTCCCAGCGGGCCGATACCTGCTTGTCACGCATCGACAGAGCGCGGAATCGGCGAATGAAACTGCCCACGCTTTTCGAGGTTGTGGACGAAACGAACGCGCCAGGAGCCGGGGCATAGAACGGCGCGAACTTGTCGGGGAAGCCGGGCATGGTGCACCCGATGCAAATACCCCCCATGTTCATGCACCCTCCCCGGCCGTCGATGGCCCCGCGCTCAGAGATGTTGCATTGCACCACGGGCCCCCAGCAACCCAGCTCGACAAGGCACTCCTTGTCGCCGTACTTCTCGGCGAACACACCCTCTTCGTAGTACCCGGCGCGCGGGCAGTGGCGGTGCACGGTCTCCGTGAACAGCCAGGCCGGCCGCCCGAGTTCGTCGAACTCGGGGAGGGGGGCCATGCCGTTGAGAAATAGCAACGCCGCCGCCGCGGTCTCGAGCACGTTGTCGCCGACCGGCGAGCATCCGGGGACGTTGATGACCGGCAGACCGAGCGTCGATCGGTAGTCCTTACCCAGATGGTCCATCACGCCCATCGCTCCGGTCGGATTGCCGGCCGCCGCCGGAATCCCGCCCCATGTAGCGCACGTACCCACTGCGATCACGGCCGCGGCCCCGGGGGCAAGGCGGTCGAGCCATTCGAGGCTGGTGATCTGACGCCCGGTGGCGAGGTCTTCGCCCAACCCCATGAAGTACCCGTTGCCCGACAGTGTTTCGTCCATGATCGAGCCCTCCCAACACACCAGATACGGGGCATCGAGTTCACCGTCGGCGGCCATACGAAGGTTCTCGATCCACTCCGGGCCCGATTCGACCGACACCACGCAGTGCACGAGTTCGACGCGCGGAAGGCCGGGAATGATCCCGTTCATAAGGTCTTCGAGGCGGGGATGGGTGGCCCCGGTCACCGCCACAGAGCAGCCGTCACAGGAGGCACCGACGATCCACAGCAAAAAGACCTTCTCGAGCGGGCCCAGGTTCAGAATGTCGCTACGGGGCTCCCGCAGGCGACTGCGAATGCCGATCGGCGCGAACGGATCGTGGGGATCGGTACTCAGGCGCTTGGGTGCGATCTCGGCGACGTAGCCCGGATCGGCGAGGGTGTACTGGGCCATCGACGTGCCTTTCACTAGACGGTACGTGTAGACTACACATAGTGAGTGACAAGCGCCACGACAACCCCGGGACGCAGCGCGCACGATACGATCCGAGCGCCGCTCGGCCTGACCGATAAGAACCGTTAGAAGGAGCATTTCGATGGGTGGATGGATCGTCGGATGGGTGATCGGAGGGGTCGTCGTAGCCCTCGTGGTCGCCTTGCTGCTGCTCATGATTCGCGGCGCCCACAGAGCGGGAGTGAAGGCCGGAAACGTCCTCGCCGCGCTCGAAGCCAGTCGCGACAATACGGCGGCGTTGTGGTCGGTGGACACCACCAACAAGACGGCCCGCCGCATCACCGCCGCAGCCACCGCCGCTCGGCTCCATCTCGCGGCCAAGGGAGCCTGACATGAGTAACAACGCGGCCTGGTGGCTCACCCTTGGGCTGGGGCTCGTCGTCGCGGTTGTGGCCGTCATACTGCTGGAGACGTTCTACCGTAAGGTGCGCGCCATCGAGGCGGGCTCGGCCGCCATCTGGGAGATGGGCAAGGAAGTAGCCCGCAACACGGCGACCACTTGGATGCTGAGTCAGACCCCGGAGCGCCTCGATCGGCTCACCGAAGAGGCGCTGCGCCACGACGCCTTTCTTGACGCCGTGTTGGCTTCGGCTGGCACCGCACCGGGAGGGCAGGGCTGATGCGGGCGCTGCTGATTGTGTTGACCGCAGTCGAGATCGTCCTGCTCATCAGCGCGCTGGCGTTCTACTTATGGCGGGTCGCCCGGTCGCTGCGGGCCACTTCGGCCAACCTCGCCAAGGTCACGTTCGGGGTGCGAGCGATCGAGACTCAATGCGCGTCGATCGGGCCGTCCGTTGTGAAAGTCAACGGCCAGCTGCGCGTAATCGCCGACGCCCTCGACGGTATCGCCGGGAAGGCCGAAGCGTTGGGCCGCGGATGAGTTCTGACTCACCCCGCGAAGCCGTCATGGCCCCGAAGTCGCCGACGCTGGCCGCGCTCTACTGGCGCAGCGAAATCCTGCAGGTCATGTACTGGCTGCGCGGCGAAGGGTTTGGCGACATCGTCGACGCCGGGCTGCTCGAACGATTCCTGGGGGTCGACGCGGCGATCGGCGTGACGTATCTGGAACGCCTCGTCAGCGAGGCCTACCTGGTCGCCGATGGCCCCTTCTTTGCCCTGT
The DNA here is from genome assembly GCA_025359845.1 of Acidimicrobiia bacterium. Lineage (GTDB taxonomy): Bacteria > Actinomycetota > Acidimicrobiia > Acidimicrobiales > JANYDT01 > JANYDT01. The sequence goes on along the minus strand of JANYDT010000143.1, from coordinate 18,671 downwards.
CCGACAAGGGACGGGCCGAAGGAGCGGCCGAGTTCGCCTCGTCGTTCGCCGAGTTGATGCGCCCGACCCATGGCGAATGCGACGCGGACTGCTGGTGCCACCAATCGGCGGAGGAGGCCGAGGCCTGTAGCGCCAGCCGTCATCGCCACGAGCACGAGCACGAAACTGATCCGGCCCCTTACCCCAAGGGAAGCGCGCCCGATGCCCGCTGAGAGCGGTCCCGTTGGTGACGCAGGATTCGACGGATCGCTGCCCCGCTCGTTCCTCCGACCGGCCTTGCACATCGCCCTTCTCGACGGGGCCTGGCACGGTTACGAACTACTGGAGTACGTCCATCGCGTCGGGCTGTCCTCCGTCGATCTCTCCGGTATCTACCGCACACTGCGGGCGATGGAACACGACAGAGTCGTCGCCTCGGAATGGGAAGCATCGGGGTCAGGACCCCCTCGGAGGGTGTACGAATTGACCGATGCCGGCCTCCAGTCGGCCGAGTCCTACCTTCGCGCCGTGGCGACGGCGCGAGGGCACCTCGACGATCTATTGGCCGTGTATCTGACCCCGAGCGAGCAGGCCGTTGGAGTGAACGGAGTCAGCTCATGAGGATTGCGATAGCGGGCAAGGGCGGCGCGGGCAAGACAACGATTGCCGCGACCGCGGCTCGGCTGGTGGCGCGAACCGGTCGCCGGGTGGTGGCCATCGATGCCGACACCAACCCGAATCTGGCGCCGGCGTTGGGATTCGATCTGGTCCTGGTGGCGCGGGTGCCGATCCTCGCCACCACGATCGTCTCGCGGCGTTTCGACGGCGCCGCGTTGAATTGCCCGCTCGACGATGTGCTCGATGCGCATGCGGTGTCAGGACCGGACGGTGTTCGTCTCGTCCGGATGGGCATGCCCGACCACGCCCAGGAAGGCTGCCTCTGCTCGGCCCACGCCGCCGGTTCGGCGTTGCTGGCCGAACTCGGGGCCCGTACCAACGATTGGACGTTCATGGATCTCGAAGCCTCTCCCGAACACCTCAGCCGCGGCACCGCTCGCCACGCCGATGTGCTGGTGCTCGTGGCCGAGCCCTACTACCGGTCGCTCGAGGCCGTGCGACTCCAGGCCCGCCTCGCTCGAGAGTTGCCCAACGTGAAGCTCGGCGTGATCGCCAACAAGCTCAGGTCCACCGGCGATACTGAGGCCGTTTCAGAGTTTGTGGATGGGCTCGGGCTGCCGCTATGGGGCCAGGTCCCGTGGTCCGACGACGTAACCGCGGCCGACCGCCTCGGCCTCTCGCTCATCGACCATGCCCCCGGCAGCGCCGTCGTTGACGCGATCGATGCGTCCGTCCGGACGCTGATCGAACTGACGCCCAACGAAACGCGTTCCGCTTTCACCACAATGGAAAGGGGCTCAAACCCATGTGCGTAGGCGTGCCAGCCCAGGTCATCGAACTCCTCGAAGCAAGCACCCGCCAAGCCGTCGTCGAGGTGAGCGGGGTCCGCCGCCGCGTCGACGTGTCACTCATCGTCGATGACGACGGGATCGGCCTGTCGGTCGGTGAATGGGTGCTGCTCCATGTCGGCTTCGCCATGAGCGTCATCGACGAAGAAGATGCCCGCCGCACCCTCGAGCTGCTCACCCTGCTCGGCGGCGACAACGAGGACTTTGCAGAGTTCTCCACAACCCAGCCGGGGTAGCCCTGCCATGAGTATCCGTTTGCTCGAGAAGCCTCACGAGTCGATGGCGGCTTCGTTGGCCGTCGCGGCTTCGGTACTCGCCGCTCGGATTAACGACGGCGCCACGCTCTGGTGCATTGCGCCGGGGCTCGAAGACCACGCCCGGCACTTGGCCGTGGAGTTCGTGCACCCGGCGTCCGTGGGCGCTCGTGCCGTCCCCGCCGTAGCCCTGCCCACCGTCAGCCCCCACGCCCTTGTGGCAACCGTGCGCTCGAGTGCCCGAACGGGTGACGTGATCATCTCCATCGGTGATGCGGAGTCGACGCGGTCAGCCGAGTTGGGCGCCAGTAGTCGGGCATGGGGGGTGACGCATGTGCACCTCGGCTGGAGAACCGAAGATCGGCCCCTCGGCTCGTCCACCGACTATGGGCTCGACGCCTCGCCCACCCGGTTCGTGAGCATCGGCGCCGACGCCACCTCCGAACGATTTCTTACCCGTGCGTACCATCTGCTGTGGGAGTTGACCTTCATCTGCGTGCGGACTCCCGGTTGGTGTCCTGCCCCGCCCGGGGAACGTCAAGAAGTCACAAGCTCGTTCCTTTACCCCTCCCTCAAGACCGGGTCGCAGTCGGGAGCACCTTCGCAAAATGGCGGCATGCTGGATGAGCTGGCGGCCGCGGCGCGAGCGACGTGGGCCGAAGCCGTCGCCCTCGACGAGGAGTCGCTGGCCGTCAACACCACTGCCCTTGAGGATGCGGCGTCGTTGGTGGGAGCGAGGGCCGCACACGGAGGCCGGCTCCTGGTGATGGGCAACGGGGGTAGCGCCTGTGACGCCGACCGGCTCGTGCGCCTTGTGCAGGATGTCGCCCCGGCAAGGTCACTCGTCGACCCTGCGGTGCTTTCGGCGATCGCCAACGACGTGGGCGCGGCCCGAATGTTTGCCCGCCAAGTCGAGACGTTCGCGACGCCGGCGGATGTGGTGATCGTGTTCAGCACGAGCGGCACATCGGCGAACATCCTCGAGGCTGTGGCCGCCGCGAAGCGAGCGGGCGCGGCCACGATTGCGTTCGCCGGCTACGGCGGCGGAGCCCTCGCCGAACACGACGACGTCGACGTGTGCCTGCGCGTCGAATCGTCGAGCGTTCACCGTATCCAGGAGGCCCAAGGCGCGCTCTGCAATGCGCTCGTGGTCCGAATCGCGGAAGTAAGAAAAGGCCAACCATGAAATTCGTCGACGAGTACCGTGATCCGGTTCTGGGCAAGCTCCTTCTGGCCGAGATCGAAAGCCTGGCCGGTGACGACGAGTTCAAGTTCATGGAGGTCTGCGGCGGGCACACGCACGCCATTTATCGCCACGGCATCGAGCAGATCCTCCCGCCCGGCATCGAACTCGTGCACGGTCCTGGCTGTCCGGTGTGCGTCATCCCTATGGGGCGTATCGACGACGCGATCGCGGTAGCGGAAACCCACGGGGTGATCCTGACAACGTTCGGCGACATGATGCGGGTGCCGGGCAGTAAGTCGACGCTCCTCGAAGCCAAGGCCCGGGGCGCCGACGTGCGAATGGTGTACTCACCCCTCGACGCCCTCGAGCTTGCCGTTCGCACTCCTGAGCAGCAAGTCGTTTTTCTGGCCGTAGGCTTCGAGACGACGGCGCCCTCGACGGCCGTCACGGTTCGCAACGCGAAAGCGCGCCATGTGGAAAACTTCTCGGTGTTCTCCAACCACGTCACGATCGTGCCGCCGCTCCAAGCCATCCTCGATAGCCCAGGACTCAAGCTCGACGGCTTCATCGGCCCCGGACACGTCTCCACCGTGGTGGGGCTGGCCCCGTTCGGTCTCCTCAGCGATCGCTATCGCAAGCCAATCGTCGTCAGCGGCTTCGAGCCGCTCGACATTCTCCACGGCATTGCCATGCTGCTCGCGCAACTGCGTAACGGCCGGTGCACCGTGGAGAATCAATACAGCCGGGCCGTGGCGACCAACGGCAACCGGCGCGCGCTGGCGGCCATAGAGGAGGTGTTCGAACTGCGACCGCACTTCGAGTGGCGCGGTCTCGGGTTCATTCCCCACTCGGGTTTACGGCTCAACCCCGCCCACGCCGAGTTCGACGCCGAGCGCCGATTCGAGGTGCCCGGTATTCGTATCGCCGATCCGAAAGCGTGCCAGTGCGGCGAAGTACTCAAGGGTGCGATCCGTCCGTGGGAGTGCAAGGTCTTCGGGACGGCATGCACGCCGCAGACGCCCATCGGCACGTGCATGGTCTCATCCGAAGGCGCGTGCGCCGCTTTCTACAACTACGGACGGCTGTCGCAAAGAAGGGGCGCCATCCCGGTGCGCTCGAGATGACCGGGTGAGCCGGTGACCCAATCCCTGCGCCGGACGCTTGTTCGCTTCACCGACACGGTCGTCACCATGGCCCACGGCGCCGGGGGATCGGCCACGCCGTACGGTGATCGCCGGGCGATGGTGCGCGATCCGTTCGGCAACGTCTTCCAGATCGCCCACGTCATCCGGGGGCGGTGCCGTAGCCGAGACGCCGGCCGTTTCGAGGCGCTCAGCTCTGGGATTCAGAGGAGTGATCGCCCGAGTGGTTGCATCGTGTGGTGGACGGCCATGGCCGAGCCGACGGGCCCCATCACGCCTTGTAGCGCTGCCAGCGACGGTTGAACAAAAGGACCAGTTCGGCATCGTGGGCGCCGTCGTCGGCGGAGATATAACGCTCGAGTTCCGCTTCGCACTCGTCCCATCCGATCGGGGCTTTGCCCGTGAGCGCGGCGAGGTCGGCACGGTCTTGTTCCATGACCTCGGCGCCGATCTGATCGAAGCGCTCGAGATGACGAGCCAGGCGGAACGCGATCCGTACCTGGTACGTGACGTAAGCATCGTCGACCTTGATCGATCGAAGCGAGCGTGAGAGATGCTCACGCGGCCCCGACACCGGCGACGACACCGGATCTGGAATCGGCACGTGATCGAGTTTGAGTCCGAGGTACTCGGCCATCGTTTCGACAGTGTGCAGGTTGGTCTCGCTGACCCAGTGCGCATACGTCATGTAATCGGTGTCAGCAAGCGGCCGAGCGAGCGGCCCGTGGAACGAGAGCTGGTTCGTGAGAGTGAAGAACAGGTGGTGATACTGGATCGCCGCCATGTCGACCGGCTTGCCGGTCAGGTCGGCGTACCGATCGTAGATCTTGTTGAAGTCACCGTACGGGATCACCGAATCACGCATGCGCCACGCCGCCAGATCCATCATCGGATCACCGAGGTGACCGAGTGTCGACATCAATCATCGACACGAAATGCCCGTCCTGGTGATGGAACTGGCCGGAGTCCCAAACGATCGGTGCCTCACGATTCGATACCGGTAGCGGATGGCGGCGAAGCCAACCCAGCACGAACTCCATCAACGGATCGGGGCGAACCTTCGTCGACCGATACACGTGTTCAAAACGACGGATTCCGACGTGCGCGGCGTCGGCCGGTGACGAGCCACGGATGACGCCGGCATCGACGAACTTGTCGATCGGCAAGCCGTGCATGCGCGCCATCGTTTGCACGTACTCATCGACGATCGTCGCCCGCTGGTCCGCCGGCGTACCGTCGAAGTTCGGTGTTCCCGGTACTGCCGCCATGGCATAAGCGCGGGGTTCGTCGCACCACCCGTGGACGTGCGGTACCGGAATCCCGTGCTCGTCGAGCAGACGTTGGAACAACATCTCATGTTCGAGCGGGAACACCAGTGGGGTGTCGGACCGCTCGCCGCGCACCACGACTCGTTCCATTCGGCCACCGCGCTCGACATCGACGAACCACATCGGGCGCCAACGAGGTTGACGTTCCCATGAGACCACGCGGCCATCGAGCAACGACTCAAGCCATGACACCACAAGGGCGTCGTTGCCCGTAGCTACGACCGTCTCAACATCGTTACCCTTCAGAACTCATCTCTCGAAAGGTGGAACCGCCAACCTCGACAGTCCGGCAACAAATCACGGAAGTGCGATCCTAACGCCCCGCGGTCCCATCGACACCCCGGGCCGCAACATCACCACGCGCCCGCGCCGTTGACCCTTTGGGAAGGGGTCGAAATACCCCAAAAGCGAAGGGTTGATCGCGTTCTACCCGGGCTGCGTCGCTTCGTTCATGCTGGTTCAGCCGAGCAGATCGCCGGCCCTGCGAAACGGAGAACACCATGTTTGCCTCGCTTTCGACCCTCGTCCACCTCTCCTCTCTCGCCGCCCAGTCCAACCCGTTCGCCATCCATGCCTGGCGGGCGCCGGCGTGGATTCCGGCAGTGCCGGCCGTGGCCTCCGTCATCGGCAAAAGCGTCTGGAGCGCCATCAAGCGCAAGGCGCTCGCCGACCACCTCCGCTCGCATCCACAGGCTGCTCAGGCCACTCCGGCCCTGCCGGCCGCCCTGACCACCACTTCGGCCGATCAATGAGCACGCACCTTCATCGTCGGGCGAACCCACGCCGTAGTGTTCGACCGATGACGCGTTCGATCCTCGCCGCCGCGATCGCTCTGGCCGCGCTGCCAGCGGCGATGTCTTTCCCTTCAGCCGGCGCTGCGGCCTCGCCGTGTCGACCTACGTTTCTTGTCAGCGCTCCCGCATCGGCCGAGATCCAGAAGACCGTCGCCATCACGGCCAGCGTTTTGAACTGCATTCTCTCTGTCTTCCTCGGCGACTGCGTTCTCGAAGCGCAGGTCGGATCGAAATTCGTCACGCTCGACTCGGGCGCCGTGCTCGGGCTCGGCAACTGCGACTTCCCGACCAGCTCCAACACGGCCGCCAAGCGCACCTTCCGGATCCGGTTCAGCCTGGTCCGTGGCGAGGGGAGGGCGATCGCGGTGATGGAGCTTGTGCGGTCTCCCACGAGAGGGTCATGGCGTCGCCCTGCGGCGCGATGCGCGACTGGCGTCTTCTGGCCCTCGCTCGGCCCGCGACCTTGCGGAGGATGACGTCGAGTCAGTTCTCTCGTTCTTGCGTGAGGAATTCGGCCCGCCCGCGGACGCCTGCGAGTCGGTAGATCTGCGTTAGATGCGACTCCACGGTCTTTACACTAATATGCAGGCTCGCGGCGATCTCATTGTTGGATTTGCCGACCCGGAGCAATTCCGCGACCCGCGTTTGCGTTTCGGTGCGCTCATCGGTCGCGCCGCGCCGCGCCCGGGTCATGCGGATCACCTCTCGTTGCGCGACCACCATCCACGCCGCGGCACCCGCGCGTCCGAACGCGATGGTCGCAGCATGAGCATCGTCGAGCGCGGCGCGGTGCTGATGGCGGCGGCGGGCCACGTGGGCTCGAACGAGCAAGGCGCGTCCGTGTTCGCTTGGCCATTCGAGCGCGGCGAACCCCTCGACCGAGAGGGTGGCCTGTTGCCAGGCCGCCTCTAAGTCGCCGCTCGCCTCGTCGAGCGAGGCCTGCGCCCTCGCGAGGGCTGCGGCGACTGATCGCCGAGGAATCTGATCGTTCATGGCGCGCAAGAATTCGATAGTTCGGCGCGCCTCGTCAAGGTTGCCCGTAGCGACGTAAGCATCGGCCACGTCGGCCGCCCATATCATGATGATCGGCTCGCGAACGTCGGTCCCTTCCAGCATGGTCAGCAACGGGACGGCCACGGTGAGGAACTCGTCGTGGCGGCCCTCGGCCATGAACCGGCCGCCGGCCAGCGTGACCGCCACGGTGGCCGAACCCGGCGTGGACGCGACGACGCCACCGATGAATTGGAGGAGCGGTCCGAAAGGCTCGGCGGCCGTGACGACGCGACGGGCTTGGTCGTACAGGCCCCCGAGCCAAGTGATCGAATCGAGGTGCGGTGCGGTGCTCTCGTCGTTCATGGTCCCGAGCCGATAGCGGACGTAGGCGAGAAACATCGATGTCCACCCATGCTCACCGGTAGAATCTCCCGCTGCGCCCATCTCGATCAGTCTCATGAGATGGGCCTCGGCCGCTGAGTGATCGTCGTCGAAGATTGCCGTGATGGCGGCTACGCCGGTGGCCCGGAGGTGTGGCAACGTGCGCCGGTCGAAGTCCTCGAGGCGCAGGGCCTCGGCGAGTTGGGGGCGATCCCAAGCGAGGCCAGCCGTTGCTCTCGCCGCGACTTCGGTGGCCAAGACCTCAGACCGAAACGCGTCGGGAAGCGTGCTCGACGCGGCGACCGCGGCGGCGGCCACCGTGGCCGAGTCGGTGAACCGGCCGATCTGCGAAAGGAGATAACTGTGGTCGAGGCAGGCGCGGACAACAATCTCGGGGTAGTCGGAACCGGCCGCAACCCGGCGCAGCTGATCCTCCGCGTCGGGCAATCGTCCTTGCGTCATGGAGGCCATGGCCCGGGCCCAATCGGCCCATGCCGCGCTCCGAGGCTTGGTCAATGGGCCGATGCGATCGATCAAGGCTTGGGCCTCGTGCGCCAGTGACGCGTCGACGAACAAACGGACCGCCGCGGCGATCCGGTCATCGCGGTACTTGTCCCCCAGTGGCGTGTATTCGGCCGCCGATCCCGCCAGCCGAGCCGCTTCGTGGAGCACCCCACGAAGCAAGTGTTCGCTACTCGCTGCGACCAACACGTCTGCCGTCTCGGCGTGGGGCGGCGCGTGCAGGGAGCGAAGGTGGCGAGCCCGCTCGGAAGCCGAAAGGGCGGCGCCGGCGAGCATCGTGCGCAGGCGGTGCGCCGTTGCCGTTGACAATCGGGTCGATACTGCGGCGGCGACCAACGGATGGCGGTACTGCATCTGTCCTTGTGAAGGACGGGCGAGATCGCTCGCTGCGAGTTCGTCAATAGCGCCGTTGGCCCGCTCGCGCCCGAGGCATGCCATCAATACCTCGATTCTGGGTTCGGTCGAGAGGGCGCACAAGCCAATGGCTTCGAGCGCGTCGTCGGACAGGAGTCGCAGCCGCCGCCCGAATGACGCATCTACCGAGGCCGGCAGTGCATCGGCGGTGGGGTGCCGAGCCAACTCGAGGGCAAACAACGGGTACCCACCGGCCCGGTCCACGACCAGAGCACGTTCCCCCGTACTCAACGAGGGCGCGTGCCCAGCCACGATGGCCGAGATGGAGGCGTCGGAGAGCGGTCCGACGGACAGGTCGATGCCGGCGAACTCGGCGAAGAATGACTCGAGCCGTTCGGTGTCACCCTCGCCGACCCGCCATGTCGCGCCGAGACTGACTCTCAGCCGCGATTGCCGTAGGCGGCGAAAGGCGAACATCACGGCGTCCCAACTCGGACTGTCGAACCATTGCAGATCGTCGATGACGATCAAGGTCGGTCGATCCTTGGCAAGGCTCGCCAGGATCGACCGAACGGCGGTACCCACGGTGAGTGGGTCGCCGGCGCGCCGAGGCGACGCTTGACGGCGCAGCACGACTTCGAGGACCGTCCGCTGAACGGCCGCCATATCGTGGGCCGCCAACTCGATTCCGTCGAACAGGTCGGCCAGGCCGATGTAGGGGAGCGGCCCCTCGGCCGCGTGACCGGCCGATTGAACGACTCGAAAGCCCCGCTGTTGCGCTGCCTCCATTACGCTTGCGGTGAGGAGATGGGACTTGCCGACGCCGGCCGGACCCCGCAGCACTACGGGGTTCGGCCGACCGTCAGCCAACTCGTCGAGAAACCGGGCCAGAACGCCGAACTCCGCATCGCGGCCAATTAGCCCGTCCCGGGCCCCGCCATTTGATTCGGCCATCCGCGGTTTACGCCTCCATCGCCTTCGCTATCAGGTCCCCCATTTCGAAGACCCGACCCGCGAACGTGTCGCGACCGTAGTGGGGCGTCCAATTCGGTTCGTTTCGAAGGAATGAGAAGCGATCCTCGGTGATCAAGCCGATAGTCGTTTCAGCGACGATTCGGGCCCCGACTGGACCGAGGGTGGCGCTCCCCGTGTTGGGGCGAACGACGCCCTTGCCGCTGGTCTCCATGTTCTTTTGAGCCTCGGCCAATACGTAGAGCCATAGAGGCGTATCGTTAGCAAATATACCACCCGCTATTTGCGCGATGGGCGTGTGCCTGGGCCCGATGACGAGGTCGGCCTCGTTGAGTGGCTCTACTCCCATGGCTCTAGCCACGGCTTGTCCGCTCGGCAGCCCGAGGCGCCAGCCTCTGACCAAGTTGCGTAGCGCCAACGAGTGAAATCCGGGGCTGAACTGAGCCGGCGGAAGGTGGACGAGCGGATCAACGATCTGGGTGTCGATCTTGTAACTGGGCTGCAGTCGCATCACCGGCGGTCCACCCTTGGCGAACACGAGCGCCTGATCGGCGGCGGCGGCTGGAAAGAACAGCCGCCAGTCGAAGCCCCACGTCTTCCGCGGATCGCCGGCGATGGGCTGGAAGCCCGAGAGGCTGGTCTTCGGATCGGCGCTGAACGTGGCTAACGGGCCGGAGTGTTCGTTGAGCCGGTAGAAGGGCCGAACCATGGAATGCCCGAAGCGATATGCCGCGCCGGAGAACTCGACTGGCATGAATGCCCGTTCTTGGGGTAGGTAGAAGAGGAGTCGAGGGCGGCGCACATTGACCGCAAGGGCGGTATGTCCTATCCCATGAACCGCCCCGACATATGGCTCCATAGGCAAGATGTCCTGCACCACAGCTTTTCCGCAAATTCGACTCAAGAAGTCCCAAATCACGACCCATTGGTAGTGCCACTGCACTCGCTGTTGCGCGATTTTGAATCGGTCCCTCGTATCGGGCAGATCATCGACGATGGCATTGTGGAACCGCATCATGACTGAATGAAGTTGTGCCACAATGACGTTCTCGTCGTTGCGATGATCGCCGATGATGGCGCGATGATTCGCGGCCCTGGGCAGGTCCTTCGCGCGAGCGTCCGGGCTGCCGGTCAATTGGGTTCCGAGGATGAACTTGTCGCCCTCGTACCGGAACGGTTCGTCGTCGGGTCCGGAACCATACACTGAGTCCAGATCCAGCGCCGGCGTGCGAAAATTGTGCAGCGCGTCAGGATCGTTCAGCTTGGTAAGCGACGATCCCGGGTCGAATGTGATGTCGTGATCGATGAACTGACCGAGATAGGTGTAGCCGGCGGGGATGGCGAGGTTCTCTTCGTCGTCACCGGCATCCTTGCCGCCCTCGGTCACAATTTGGGTTTCACGAACCAATGGATCTTCTGGCCCGGTGGCCATCGCCGCGGCCAGGTCAGCCAGGAGTTGTTCTCCTGTGGCTTCGGGCAAGTCCAGCGGGGGGAGCGTGCGAAACATGCGCCCGAATCGACCGTCGCGCGTCGACGATCCTGGTGTGCTGTCGAAGCCCCGTTGAGGTTGGGCGTGGGCGCTTTGCGGCGGCGGCATAGTGTGTTCTCCTTCGTTGGCGGGTCGAAACTCCAGCCATCATGAAGGACGCCGGGCCATCAGCGCATCGGGGAAACCACTATTTCTTTCGAGCCAATTACCGGTCCACAGGACACCGCGTCGGGATCACTTCGGCCGCCTATGGCCCGACGCGGCGGACCTCGATCGCGTCGAAGTGGACGTGGGCGCGGGTCTCGGTGAGCGTTTCCACGTAGAAGCCGATGTCGCCGGTGGGATGGAAGTTGCGCGTGTCATAGCGGCCGACTTGTAGCCCGTTCACGAAGAGGCTGATGTGTCGGCCGTTGGCGATGACGCGCAGCGTGTCGGGCTTGGCCGAGTCGAAGGCCGTAACCGCGACCCGCAGACGGCCTGAGGTGACGGCCCGGAAGGGCAGGGTGTCGCGATGCAGCAGGTACCAGCGGTGCCCTCGAGGGTCGATCACGAAGGCGTAGAAGTCTTCGGGCTGATCCGGCCCCAGGACGCCGGCAGGCGGCTTGCGTACGGCACCCGTGGCGCGGAACACAACGCCGTAGCGGAATCGGCCCGTCGGCGTGCCCACCTTGTCGACGTAGGTTTTCGCTTCGATGGCGACGTTGGAATATTGCACTCCGAGCAACGACATCGCCTGCACTCCGGCCTTCGACGCGTCGACGTGATACCAACTTGGGGCGTGATATCCGACGAAGAAATCGGCCTCCTTTCGAGTCGTCCAACCGGACTTGGGGTTCTCGAAATTGTCGGACAAAAGAACACCCGGCGTGATGGTCACCGGCACGGTCACCGGTCCCGTGGTCACCGCCGCTTCGGGTGTGGGCGCGCCGTGACCGGTATCGAACTGGCCGGCCTTGACCTTCGGATCGACGCGGTCGGCGGCGCACCGAAAACCGGTTTCGGCCACGACCGACACGTTGGCTGGATCGATGACTTGTCGCATAGCGGCGCCACCGCGGACCCGTCCGTATTCTCCTCCCCGCCGGACCCGCTGCGTCGGTCCCACCGGATCGTACGGTTGGTCGACCCACTCCCACGCGCTCCCGACGGTGTCGTGCACCCCGAAGACACTCACGTTGATCTTTTCGCTCCCGACCGCCCGGCTGCCCGGCGTATCAAGGTCGACCGCCGTCGCGTCAGACCCCCAGGGGTACGGGCGCCCGTCGGGACCACGGGCTGCGGCCTCCCACTCGGCATCGCCTGGGAGCCGCTTCGACAGGGCAGCGCAATACGCCTGCGCCCACTCCCACTGGACGCCGATGACCGGGTGATCGTCTTTTCCGTCGGGGATTCGCCCTCGTACCCAGCCCGCCGGAATCGGTGCGCCGGCCTTGTCGACGAACCGGCTGTACTGCGCGTTGGTAGTCTCGAAGGCGTCGATGAAGAAGGCCCCTACGCTGATCGATCGGGCCTTCACGGCTTCGCTCGTGGCCGAATTGGAGCCGATCTGATATGTGCCGGCGGGCACCCGCACCATGGCCTCGGCTGACGCGGCCGAGGATAGAGGGGTGCCGGAGGCCAGAGAGGTGGCGGGCACGGTTGTCACTGGAGTTGTCGTGACGGTTGTCGCCGGCGTCGTAGTGAGTTTCGATTTCGGTGCCGTAGTGGCTTGCGCCGCTAACGTCGTTGGGCCTTGCGCGCCCGCTCGCAGCGTCGGAAAGAGGGCGGTCGCGACAATGGTCAGGGCCCCCAATGCCGGGCTTACTCGCCCTACTCGCAGGACTCCAAAAACACGTTTCATGGGTGCACCGTTCTCAGAGATTTCGAATGCCAAAATTGGAAAAGTGGATATGGACTTTGGTCGAACTCGCGTCGCTGGAAAGAATGAATCCGGCGTGGTTTCCGGTTGGTAGCTTTGCCGTCGGGAGAGACTCGCCCCGGTAGGTACCGTTGATATAGAATTCGATCTTGCTGCCGAGATCGTGCATTTCGACCGACACGCTGTCGGACTCCAGCCCATTGAACTGCGCACCCCCGATGACCGTTTTGCTCCCGTCGGGATGGTGCACATACGCGCTCCACGTTTGCTGTCGTTGATTCACCACGAGGGCGACGAAGTCGGATGGCACATAACTCGGGGCGCTCGCTTCGGCGGCCCGAACGACGATGCCCCAGGCAAACGATCCGTCAGGCATGGTGAGTGTTGGCTCGACTTCGGCGGTGGCCGAGATGGCGACGTTGCCCGTCGGGGTACTGCACGGACACGACGCCACCACCGTCTGGTTCGCAGTCTTCGTCTCGAGATGGAAGAACTTGTTGGGGTGATAGCCGAAGCGCACGTTCGGCATCGTCACCTCGATCCAATCGAGTCGCGACCCGCTGAAATCGTCGTAGAACTTGTAGCCCGCGGGAGTTCTCAGTTGCGGCGGTACCGGAACTGGTGGTTTGCGATAGGCGCCGAACTTTCCGGCTTTGATATCAGAAGAGACGGTAGTTGCGGCACAGCGCATACCGGCCGCCAGCACGGCGTTCGATGCCGCTTCATCAACCGGAAGTCGACTCCAATTGTTTCGAACGTACCCGTTCTGGCCGCCGCGTAACAGATGTTGGCCGGTCGGGACCTTATTGGGGTCATAGGGATTGCTGACCCATTCCCATACGCTTCCCGTGAGGTCGAACACGCCGAAAGCACTCTTGTTGGCCGCCACCGACATCACTGCGTAGGTGTCCTTCGCCGGCAACTCTACTGCGCCAATATCGTTGCCCCAGGCGAACTTCTGGCCGTCCTTTCCGGCGGCGGCCACTTCCCACTCGGTTTCAGTCGGAAGTCGTTTGCCCAATGACGTGCAGTAAGCGTCGGCCCATTCGTAGGTGATGCCGCGCACCGGGTGGTCGAGCTTCGCCTCGGCGGGGCCGCTGGCGTTCCAACCGGCCAACGGGGCGGCGGCGCCGGTGGCATCGACGAAGTCTTTGTATTCAGCGTTGGTGACCTCGTGCTGGTCAATAAAAAAGGCTGTGACCGCGGCGTCACGGCGTTTCGATTCGGCTAGCAGGTCGGGCTTTGGCGACCCAATGGGATAGGTCGCGGCCGGGATCTCGACCATGCCAGCGCCGGCCGCCCGCCCGCCATTTCCGGTCGCGATGCGGGCCTTGGCTGCGGCGGTGGTCGCCGCCCCGGCGGTCACTGGCGGTGCTGTCGTGGCCGTGCCGTCGGTGGTATTCGTTGGTTCGGTCGTAACCGTTGGTTCGGTCGCGGTGACTGTCGTTCTCGGTGCGGTGACTGTTGTTCTCGGTGCGGTGGACGAGCCGTCTCGGCGCGAGTTGACCACGGCGAATCCTCCGATTGCGACAACAACCACCGCTATCGCCCCCGCGATCAGCCCTCTTCGCCCCCGCCGAGTGGGTACGTCCTCCATCTCCCTCGGCGTCGGACCGGACTCTTGGCGATCCGGTGGAGGAGGCAGTGGCGGCCGGCGGACCGGCGTGCGGGCTTCAGGCGTGATCGTGGGCGGCGGCGCCACGACAACCGGCACACCAGCACCGATCGGCTCGGGTCGGACGGGTTCGGGTATGACGGGTTCGGGTATGACGGGTTCGGGTGCCGCGACGACTTTGGGAACGACGATGGGTTCGGGTATCGCGGCCGGTTCGAGTTCGGCTTCGGGAACGACGATGGGTTCGGGAACGACGATGGGTTCGGGAACGACGATGGGTTCGGGAACGACGATGGGTGCGGGAACGACGATGGGTGCGGCGACAACTGCGGCCGTCGCGACACCCGCCGGTCGAGGCGACGTCGTGACAAGTGCGCCGGAGGCCCGAGCGACGTCTTCGGCCGTGAGAGCCGCGCCGATCGCGATCGCGTAGGTCGGGTCAACCCCCGCCACGGCGTGTAGCCCGAGTTGAGTTAGTTCCTCGGTGATCCGCGGTATTTTCACCGAGCCGCCGGCGACCAAGACTTCGGTCACCTCGTCGCCGTTGGCCCGAGCGGCGTTGACCAACTCCTTTAGCGCTGCGATGCAACTGTCGATCACGTCGGCCGCCACGGAGTCGAACTGCGAGCGGCTGATGACAACGAGATGCGACGCGGTGTCCCCGTCGCCGTCAAGGCTGACTGCCACTTGCGCAACAAGGGCATCCGAGAGCTGTTCCTTGGCTACACGGCTGGCCTCACGGAGCGAAACGGGGTCGGTCAACACTCGACTCGGCGCGGTGGCCCGGACGTAAGAAGCGAGTGCTTCGTCGATCTGGTTTCCGCCGCGTTGATCGTCGCCGACAAGCGACCGGATCCGAACCTTGCCTTCATCGGTGACTCCCAATACGCCGGCGGTGAAGACCGACGCGCCCATGATGAACACCCCGAGCGTTTGACCGTTCGCGACCGAACCCAAAGCCACGTGGGCCAACGCGGCCGCCTGCACGCTGCCGGTCAGGCGGACCTGAGCCAGGCCGATCTCGACCAGCGCGGCCTTCAATTTGGCTAGGCGAGAGCCGATCCAGTAAGGCGGGCACGCCAACACGATGGTCCGTGGCGCCGCCCCTTCCTGTTCGGTGACCCGTCCGATCACATCGGCTACGACCACAGCGACGAGACGTTCGGGTTGCCAGGCCTGACGCCCCAAGAGGACGCTCTCGCCGAGCCCGATGGAGCAAGCGAACTCGGTGGCTGTGGCGTCGGCGACATCGTCACCGACCGCGCTGAGCGCGGCTTCGCCCACCAATCGGCCGGCGCGGCCGGCGTAGACGACGGTCGGCTCGTACCGCGCGCCGGAGGGAAAGCGCCAGATTTCGGGGGCGGCCGCGCCGGCCCGTTTCACGGCCATGCGGGTGGCGTTCGTACCGACGTCAATACCCAGGTCGTAGTCAGCCACGGGCCCAACATCCCTTCTCGACACGGTTCATCTCGCTGATACGCAAGTGTCGCACGAACAAGTGCGCGCGGTCGAGCGGCGCCGACCTAGGGCCGGTCCCGCTTCCCCCGCACTCGGCCGAGCGGGCGTTGAACGATGGGACGCGGTCGTGGCCGGTCGGTTTGCCCCATCGGGCAGGTCCCGCTTCCCCCGGGCTGGGCCGGGCGAGCGTTGAACGGCGGGCTGGAAACGACGAGGCTTGGTTGGTAGGCGAATGCAACCTGAGCAGACGCCGCCGCATATCTATCAACGTCTTGACCCATTAGGGGGCCGTTATGCCGCAATACCTGTCGCCAGGCGTCTATGTGGAAGAGATGCAGGCCGGTTCGCGTCCCATCGAAGGGGTGGGAACGGCCGTTGCCGCGTTCGTCGGAATGGCGACGCAAGGCCCGATGAACGCGCCCACTTTGGTCACCAACTGGACCCAGTTCACGGCGGCCTTCGGGGATTTCATGGCCGGATCATATCTGGCCCATTCTGTGTATGGCTACTTCATGAACGGTGGCGGAGCAGCGTATATCGTTCGTGTGGGTGGCGACGGCTCGGACGGAGTGGCCAAGTCGCTCCCTGCGGCGCGTGGCGAGCTGGCCTCGGCTGCCGACAAGAGCCTCGCGGGCTATGAATTGGGGGCTGTCGAGGGCGGACCGGCTGGAAACCAGATAAGCGTGGAAGTTAGCGACGCGAGCGAGGCGAGCGACGACGCGTTCAAACTTACGGTGAAGCGAAACGGGAATGTCGAAGAGACGTTCGACAACCTGACCACCAAGAAGACCAAGCAAAACGCGGCAACAGTAGTGAATGCGGTCTCGAAGCTCATCCGACTCGAAGAAACGAAATTGGCCGCCGCGGTGGAGCGACGCCCCGCCGCCGGCAGTGTGACTTTGAGCGGCGGTTCGGGAGCAGGGCCGGCGCCTCGGCTCCGACCCGACGACTACGTAGGTAACTCGGCCGATCGCACCGGATTTGGCGGATTGGAGGCGATCGACACGGTAACGATGGTGTGCGTCCCCGATCTGATGGCGGCCTACAAGCAGGGCACCATCGATCTCGAAGCGGTGAAGTCGGTGCAGTTGGGCATGATCGCTCACTGCGAGTTGATGGGTGATCGGCTCGCCATTCTTGATCCTCCTCCCGGTCTTAACGCCCAACAGATTCGTGAATGGCGTCAAGACAAGGCTGGCTACGACTCAAAATATGCCGCTCTCTACTGGCCCTGGATAAAGGTGTTTGACCCTCCGAGTGGACAGAACGCATTCGTGCCGCCATCGGGCCACATGGCTGGTATCTGGTGTCGAAGCGATGGTGAGCGCGGTGTGCACAAGGCCCCGGCCAACGAGGTCGTCCGCGGGGCCATCGCGCTGGAGACGCAGATCACGAAGTTGGAGCACGATCTGCTCAACCCCGTGGCGGTGAACTGCATTCGCGCCTTCCCGGGCCGGGGCATCCGCGTTTGGGGCGCGCGTACGCTCTCGAGCGATCCTGCGTGGCGTTACGTGAACGTCCGGCGATTGTTTAACTACGTCGAACAATCGATTCTAGGAGGAACGAATTGGGCGGTATTCGAACCAAACGATATGGACTTGTGGGGTCGCATTCGCCGCACGATCAGCGCCTTCCTGTATCGAGTGTGGCTCGATGGCGCCCTTTTCGGGGCGACTCCCGAACAAGCATTTTACGTGAAGTGTGACGACGAAACGAACCCGCAAGAAACGATCGAGGCCGGTCAAGTCATTTGCGAGATCGGTATTGCCCCGGTGAAGCCGGCGGAGTTCGTGATCTTCCGCCTCGCGCAGCTGCCGAGCGGCACCTCGGCGCTCGCCGAGTAATGCCAGTCTTGCAACACCTACCACTTGCCGATTCCTCTGCATAAATATCGCAATCAAGTCGCTACGAATAAGGATCTTTAGGAGCCAACATGCCCATCGGTACCGATCCCATTGTCACCTATGCGTTTTCCGTCGAGGTCGACGGTATGACCATTGCTCAGTTCCAGGAAGCGTCGGGAATCTCGATCGAAATATCGGTTATCGAGCACAAAGAGAATAAGCTCGGCGGACTACCGATCATGAAGAAGTTGCCCGGCCATGTCAAGTACGCCGATATCGTGCTCAAGCGGGGCAAAGTGAGCGACAAAGACTTTTGGGAGTGGATCAAGAAGGTGCAGAACGGTGACATCGACGGCGCCCGCAAGAATGGTTCGATTGTCATTCGCGACTACAGCCATGGAGAGAAGCAGCGCTTCAACTTCGAGAACGGGTGGCCGTCGAAGGTCGAGGTGTCGGGCGGGAACGCCAAGAGCGACGAGGTCATGATCGAGAGCGTTACAATCACCCACGAAGCGCTCAAGGTGGGTTGACGACCATGGCGTCGGCCGTTGACTTCTCGACGCGAACGGGATCACGAGCCGGCCCGTTGACCACCGAGTTCGCTTTCGAACTGCCCCTGGGTTACATCGACGGGTCAGGCACTGAGCACCGCCACGGCCTGATGCGCCTGGCCACGGCACGAGACGAGATCTTGCCGCTTCGTGATCCGCGGGTCGTCGAGAATGAGGCCTACTTGACCATCATATTGTTGGCGCGAGTGGTCACGCGGTTAGGGACCTTGGACAACGTGCATACGGGAATAATCGAGAATCTTTTCGCGGCCGATCTAGCTTTCCTGCAAGACCTCTATCGGCGAGTGAACCAAGAGGGTCATACGCGGGCCCTGCTCAACTGTCCCGCCTGCAGTCACGAGTTCACGGTCGATGTGGCCGGTGGTCGCCCGGGGGAATTATGACGACGTGCGCATCAGATCGCCTCTTTGAAGAGGTTGCGTACGTCGCGTATCATTTCCACTGGCCGATGGAAGAGATCCTCG
>JANYDT010000133.1 GCA_025359845.1 Acidimicrobiia bacterium | reverse complement strand
CGCTCGACGAGGTCGAACCCAGGGATGGCCGCAATCAGGCCGACTTTTCGGGCTTCGTCTGCCACTTTTTTCCGAAGGGACACCAGAAACGGCTGCAGCCGACGCATCGCCATTCGCCCCGGTAGATCTCGAACGGTGTCCAGAACGGCCGCCGAAGCGCCCCAATCCACCAGCACGCTGACCGTGTCGTCGGAAATGACGTTGTAAAGCCCAGCCACGTCTTCAAACGCCAACTCCGCTCGCTTCGCTTGGATCTTGTGCTTGTCGGTCTCTCCTCCCAGCGGAAGGAAGAGCTTGTCGTAGAACTTCCGTACCCCCGGCTCGCTCAACACATCAACTCCGTCGGCCAGTAGCCAGCGGGTAATGTCGCGCCCGACCTTATAGTCACCAGGCGGGCAATGCCCATCTTCAGGCTCGACGACAACGAGGCGAGCGTGCTCGCGTTCACCGTGTCGATTGATTCGGCCGGCGACTTGCGCGAGGGCAATCCCCGGCCCAACGGCCCGGACGCCAATCGGAAAACTCACGTCGACCCCGGCTTCAACGACTTGCGTGGCTACGAGCAAGCAGGGACTTGCTGCGAGCAGATCGCGTCGAACGGCATCGAGCACCGCCCGGCGATGCGATGGGCACAGGCGCGTACTGAGGTGGGTCAGCCCGGGCGTTCCCGATAGCGCTCGCGTGAGGGCCGCGGCGTCGTCGATCGTGTTGAGAACGACGAGGCATTGACCGTTGTGTTGGGCGGACTCGGCACAGACGATCTCGGCGAGTTCGTCCCAGGTGACTTTCTGCGGCCGGTAATCGAGCGAGACCCGCGCAAATCGACGGGACCACTGCGCCGGCTCGTCGACGAGTTCGGTGAGGGCGACACCCGTCATCGACTTGAGCCGACCGAATGGCGGTTGGGTAGCGGTCGACAACACGACCGTCGCGCCGTAACGATCGCAGAGTTCTCGGAGCATGTCGAGTGTCGGATCGAGAAGGCCGAACGGGATGGACTGGGCTTCGTCGATCACGATCACGGAGCGAGCCAGCCGATGCAGCTTGCGGCAGTCCTTGGGGCGGTTCGAGAAAAGGCTGTCCAGCAGCTGGACCGTGGTGGTCACGACGACTTCGGCATCCCAATTCTCGGTTGCCAGCCTGCGCCGAATGGCATCACTGGTGAACTCCTCGTCGGCGCCGTAGCTCGCCCCGCTGTGATGCTCAACGACAATTTTGTCGTCGCCCAAATCAAGTAGGTGGCTGTAGACGCCAGCCGTCTGTTCGGTGATACTGACGAACGGTGCGGCCATCACGACACGGCGCAGGTCGTGGTGCTCAGCATGGGCCAGAGCGAAACCAAGACCGGTGACTGTCTTTCCGGAGCCGGTTGGGGCCGTCAACGTGAAGAGCCCTTGCGGCTCACCAGCTCGAGCCACGACTCGACTGAAGAGTTCGTCTCTGTCGCTCGCCACTGCATCTCCAGCGCGGGTTTCCAAAAGGCTCGTCAGGGCCGCCGACATACGTCGTTTGAGTTCAACAAGGCCCACAGGATTCTTGAATCGTCGAGCCGACCGGTCGCCATCGAAGTGTGCTTCAGTGTCGAGGAAGTCTGCGTCGACGAGACACGAAAAGAGCAGTCTGGTTGCGACCTCGTTTCTCCTCTTTGCATCGTCAGTTCGACCTGCGGGGAAGCGGCCGGATACGTCGACCGGAGCTCCCAACGCCAACCATGCTTCGGCCGCCATAGCCGTCAGCGCGTCGACGTTATGCGCAAGGGCAGCTTCATCTTGAATAGTCCCCCGAAACTTCTGCCAATTGGGCATTCCACCGTGATGGCCGGCAATTGCAAGAGCGAGCCAGGGTAATTCATACTGATTCGCGAGAACAGCTCCGGCCATCTTATGCGGTGCGGAGAGGCGCCTTCCGTTAGCGGGATCGGCGACGCACGCCGCGAGGTAACGCTGAAATTGATCGGTCACCTTCCCGATGTCATGCCATCGACCCACCCAGAGCGCCGGCACCGAAAGCCCGAGCGGCCCGCCGAAAGCGGACGCGCCGTCGCCGACTTCTCTCAAGTGGTCGTCGAGGCGATGCCAGGCGCCCGCCTTGTTCGGGGAGTGGGCCGAAGTGTCGCCGATACCGTCCATTGCCTCTACCCTATAAGCGAGGCGTGACAGTTTGGCGGATTCGCAGGAATTTGGCGGCACGGACCGCACACTGGCGGCAACTGAAACGCTATTTCGCGTTCCGTCCGTCCCCCGAAAAAACTGTCATACCCCCCGTTCATGCTCCTGTTCATGAAGGAACCACGGAACGAACGGCCCGAGCCCGATGCGCGGCTCTGCGAATTGATGCGCCGCATGGCCGCGGGAGACCGACAGGCCATCTTCGAACTCAACGATCACTACGGGCGCAACATCCTCGGCGCCATCCGAGCCTACGCCCGAACCCTCGGCGTGTCGCTTCCTCCCGACGTGGCCAACTCGATGGTCCTCGACTTCTGCATCGAGCTCAGCGATCATGGCGGCGGGTGGCGAGCCGACGGTGGCGCCAGCCCATGGAAATGGGCCGAACGGCGCCTGCACGCAGCGGTGCTTCGTCATCTCACCACGCTCGACGTCCGTCAACCAAACCGACACGACGAAGCCACCACGTCAGCTCACACTGACACTGTCGACACCGACGCATTGGCACTTCTCGACGCCCTCGTCGCCCGCAACCCATTCGCTTCGCTGCTACGCGAGGCCCTTCAACGCGCCGACCGAAGCCGCAACATCGCCATCCTCCTCGACGTCGAAATTCAGCGAGCCGGCGGAGACCCAACACCCGCGCAGAGCGTCGCCGACCTAAACGGACTACGCCCAGACAACGTCCGCCAAATCGTCCACCGCACCCGGACCCGACTCAGAAAGGCGGTAACCGACGAACCCCGATTCGCCGAACTCCGCACCATCCACCTTATCGCAGGAAACCCGAAATGAGCCCCAAACGAAAGGCCACGGCGCAGCGTCATCCGACAACGAGCTGGCGACCCGACCGGGCCGCTCTGGCCCTCCGGATCGCTGCCTACGAGCAGCCCCCGTCGGGCGTCGACCCGGGACACCCACTCGGCCCACAGAACCCGGTTGGCCCACCCCCTCCCCCACTCGACCCACCACACCGGGGGTAGCGTGTGCCCATGTCCACGCCGACCGTCGACCTCGGGTTCACCGTCGACGACCTCGAAGCAATGCGCGACGACGGACGCCGCTACGAACTCATCGGCGGAGCAATCGTCGTGACCCCGTCACCAGGCACACCTCATCAACGAGCTTCACGTCGCCTTGAGAACCTGATCGAACGGGCCTGTCCTCCCGGCTACGAAATGTTTCACGCACCTGTCGACCTCGACCTCCGATCCGGTGAACGAGTCATACCCGACATCGTCGTCGTGCCCGACTCCAGGTCGGCGAACTCCGGCTCGTCACGCCCGTCCTATTATTGGTCGAGTTCGTCTCACCCGGATCACGCACCAACGACTACGTCACGAAGCGCTCTGCGTATGCCGCAGCGGGCATCCCGTACTACTGGATCATCGACACCAAACGTGGCCACACACTCGCTCTTCGGCTGATTGACGATGTCTACGAACCGTACGTCGATGCGGTGGGACCGGTGCGTCTGCGCGAACCCATCTCGGGGCGATTTGACCCCGCCGCCCTCGCTGCCCGACCCGTCAGGTGAGCCTTTGAGTCAATGACCTATCGACGCGTCGCTGAGCTCCGGGCGCATACGAGCACGGTCTCGGCCACACCCGCAGTCTCGAGATGGTGCCGGAGGTCGTCGCCAAGCGCAGCAGACGTTCATGGTGCTCATCGAATGGCCGGACGCAGCGGCTGCGGCCGCCTTCCGCGACGATCCCGAGTACCAGCCACACAAGGCGGCTCGCCAGGCTGGCTCGGTGACCCAGTGGATCAACGCCCCTCAGTACGGCGGGTAACGCGTTCGTCGGTTGCGACGACGGTTGGTTGTCGACGGCCTTATCGACCCCTGATTGGCGTAGCCTCCACCAATGGCCATCACCGACGAGAAGTACCTGCTCCTCACGACCTTCCGCAAGGCCGGAACGCCCGTATCCACGGCCGTGTGGAGCGCGGATCTCGGCAACGGCACCGTTGGTTTCTGGACGAGTTCAGGCTCCGGTAAAGCCAAGCGGCTCGCTCATACGTCGAAGGTCACGATTCAGCCGTGCGACAGCCGCGGCAAAGTGCGCGCCGGCACGCAACCGATCGAGACCACCGCGAAATTGGTGACGGGAGCCGAGCTTGACCGGATTCACGAAAAGATCGTCGCCAAGTATGGGTTCATGACCAAACTCACCAAGCTGCTAGCGACGATCGGCGGTCTGGTGAAGCGCAAGCGCATCCCCTATGGCGACCGCGGCGTCGTCATCGTCGTTCCCAAAGCCTGAGCCATCCCGAAACCCTGAGCCGGCCGCCGGGGAAGCCCGAGTGCGGGCTACTCCCGGTCCGGCCACGTGCACACGCCCGCCTCGTTGCCCTCGACGTCGGCGAGCACCCGAACGAACGGGCCCATGAAGCCACGTCGACCACACCTACGCACCGACGGAGTAGAACGGACCGATGGACCAGCCCGACTCAGGCCCCGCCGCTCGCTACCGCCGCATCGCCGACTCTTTCACCGCGAGAGCCGCCGCCGTTGCGCCGAACGCATGGAGCAACCCCGCTCCCTATGCCGGATGGGTCGCTCGCGACGTCGTGCGCCACCTCGTCGAGTGGTTCCCGCCCTTCCTCGAAGGCGGCGCCGCCATTGTGCTGTCCGCCGGCCCATCGGTCGATACCGATCCCTTGGGCGCATGGATGGCCCTCGACTCTGGCGTCCGGGGCGTGTTCGAAATTCCTGACATTGCGAGGCGTCGATTCGAGCACGATCGGGCCGGCAGCCACGTGCTGGCCGATGCGATCGATATGTTCTTTGCCGGCGACGTGCTTATCCACACCTGGGATCTCGCCCGGGCCACGGGCGACGACGAGGCACTCGACTCCGACGAAGTCCATCGCGTGCTCGTCGGACTCGAGCCGCTCGACGAGATGCTGCGGGGCAGCGGGCAATACGGCCCGCGCGTCGCGGTGCCCGACGACGCCGACGAACAGACCCGACTCATCGCGTTCGTCGGTCGTCAGCCATAGCTCTGCGGCGTTGCCCACTGCATGTTTACGACTGTTGCGGTGGCATTGGCGCTGCTGATTTCGTCTGGCGCGTGTCCTGAAGTCACCAGTCCGGCGATCGCCTGGAGAAGTTCAGCCGCCGTCGGCACGCACGAGCACGGGCACCTTGTCAACGGCGTCCAGCTTCCGGCCGAGGGCACCGAATATCGACCTGGGACCCGGGCCGCGAGACGACGCTGAGCGACGGTTGGCGACGCGTCGGGACGGACCGACTGATCAGCACGACGCTCTGTGTGATTGACCAGTTCCGCGCCGCCCATCCCGACGCGGCCCGCGTGCTGATCAGTGACATCAGCCTGCCGAAAGGCGGTCCGTTCGGCAACGAATATGGCGGGCTCGGGCACGTCTCGCATCAGATCGGTCTCGATGTCGACCTTTATTACCCGAGCCTGGACCACGTCGAAACCGCGCCGTTGCGAGTACGTGATATCGATCATGAATTCGCACAGGAGCTCGTCGATCGCTTCATTGCTGCCAGCGCGATCACGATCTATATCGGTCCGCACACGGGGCTGCACGGTCCAGCACCGATCGTCCGAAAAGCGAAGAACCACGACGACCACCTGCATGTCCGGTACGCGAAGCCGGCTCGTGTCAGCGCGACGAAGGTCGATTGGTCCCGAGCCGTGCCAATGCCCGCCGCCACCCGGCGCAAGCAGCCTCGACACACCGACGCCGTCAACGGTCGCTCTGCCGTCAGTAAATGCTGACGGGCACTGAGCAGCGGTCGTTCCCGACTCCAGCGACAGGGTCAGGCCGTGCGACACCGTTCCCACTGATCGATGTGTGCTTGGTGCGTTCCCGTGTCTAGGGTGTGGTCTGTTGACGACACTGGAGGGCGATGATGGCAACCGAATCGGTCGTTGAGACTTCGTACGGCAAGCGGCTGACCGAGATTGCGGCTGAGCGTCCCGACGACGTCGATCTCATCATGGTCGCGAGAGACGGGACCGAACGTGGCACGTCCTGGCGCGAGTTGGAGAAGCGAGCGAACCAGATCGCGAGGGCGCTTGAGGCTCGCGGGGCGGTGCAGGGCGAAATTGTGGCGCTCGCGATGCCAACCTGTTTGGATCACATTCTGACCACTCTGGCCATTTGGAAGCTGGGAGCCACATTGTTACCCGTGCGCCACGACCTCCCGGCTTGGGAGTTCGAGCGGCTCATCGACATGGCTAAGCCCCGAGTCATCGTGGCCGATATCGCGGAACTGCGAGTTGATTGCCCGGTGATGTCCCGGTCCGACCTCGGCGCTAGCGCGATGTACTCAGCGGACCCGTTGCCGGACCGTGTGTCTGAATGCGTGAATCTCATCGCATCCTCAGGATCGACTGGTCGCCCTAAGCTCATCGTGGTGCCGGCGCGAGGCGTGGTGGGCGGTGACGTCCAAAGCATGAGTGCGCGGGGCGACTCAGAGGCAACAGTGTTGGTTGCTTCACCGCTGTACCACGTCAACGGGTTTAGCTTTGCCGCACCCACGTTGCTCGAGAGGGTGGGCGGGCCATCGTGATGGAGAAATTCGACGCCGCCTTGGCCGTCGACCTCATTGAGCGGCATCGCGCCACGGTAACGATCATGGTGCCGACGATGCTGTAACGAATCGCCCGCCTCGAGGGGCTCAGCTCGGAGCGATTCCGAAGCCTGCGGCGGCTGGTGTACGGCGGGGCCAAGGTGCCGGACTGGGTGGTGGATCGTTGGCTCGAGCTGATCAAACCCGAGGCGTTTGTTTTCGCGTATGGCTCGAGCGAGCGGGTGGGGAGCGTAATGATGACGGGCGAACAATGGGCGAACAATGGGCGACCCACCGCGGGTCGACTGGAATGGCACGCGATGTCGAGTTGAGCATCCGCAATGACAATGGTCTGCCAGTTCCGAGCGGGGAGGTCGGCGAGATCTACATGCGTCCATTGCAGCCTCGACCCTTGTTCCGCTCCGTCGGCGCACCGACTCCTGACCCCACCCCGGACGGCTTCTACTCCTTGGGCGATCTCGGTTCGGTAGACGAGGAAGGATACCTTTATGTGGTCGATCGCCGTACCGACATGATTATTTCGGGGGGAGCCAACGTGTTTCCGGCTGAGGTGGAAGCGGCGTTGAGCGAGCACCCGAAGCTCGTCGACCAGGTGGTCGTGCCGGTACCCGATCCCGAGTGGGGTCAGCGGGTGCATGCCATCGTGGCGCCGACCGACCTGTCAAACCCACCCACGACCCAGGAGCTTCGTGCGTTCTGTCGAGAACGCCTTGCCGCCTACAAGGTACCGAAGACCTTCGATTTCGTGGCTCAAATCCCGCGCTCGGAAGCGGGGAAGCTCAACCGCAACGCCATCGGAGAGGCCGTGTCTGCTCGGTAGTCCGCTCCCCGCTACGGCAACCGGCCTGAGGAGGGCTTGCAGCCTCGAGTCATTGGCCGCAATCGCGGGCCCCAGAACTCGGTCCGCTATAGTTTGACGGTTCTGTCAACATTCACCAGACTGGCAGCACACCGACGTGGGAGTTCCTCGTCGGGGATAACAAAGGGGACCGATGAAGTTCACGAAACTCATGGCTGTAGGGACAACGCTGGCCGTTGGCATCGCGCTGGCTGCGCTGCCCGCGACGGCCGCCAAGAAACCCACGAAGCGCAAGACGACCACCACCACAAAAGCAAAGGTCGCGACGACTGCGGTGCCCTCGCCGGCCGCGCCTGCTTCTACAACACCTGCTTCTACAACACCTGCGCCGGCTGCTACACCGGCGAAGACCAAGGGTCTTCTTTGGGACAACGGCCCGTGCAAGGCGGCACTGCCCGAGTACAAGGTCGGCATCATCGCCCCATTCCAGACACCGGTCCTTTCGCTCATCGACCAGGTGAACGCCATGGAAGCCTCCGTAAAGGCCTTCAACGGCCGCGGTGGCGTCGGCGGTCATTGCATGGCACTCACGACCTGTGACGACAAGGCCAACCCGAACCAAGAGGTCGACTGTGCCCGCCAGTTCGTCGACAAAGGCATCGTGGCTACGTTGAACGACACCACACCGTTCAACCCGCAAGGTGTTATCGACCTCTTCCTCCCAGCGGGCCTACCCCGCGTTGGGGTCAGTCCGCAGTCCCAAGACCTCGCCGCAGCATCCATCCCGATCACCTATGCATTCGGTGCCGGCGGTGCCGGAACGACGCTGATGATGGTGCCTCCGTGCATTGCTCATGGCTTCAAGAAGATCGGCATGATCAACGTCGACTCCCCAGGAATCGCTGGTCTGATCGGCCTCATGCAAACCATGTTGAAGGCATACGGCGCCACCCTGGTCGGCAACGTCGCCGTACCGGCCGGCACGACCGACTTTCAACAGTTCACGCTCGCCATGGAGAGCAAGGGTGCCGAGTGCACGATCCTTCCGCTCGGTGAGAACGAGGCCAAGCAGGTCCTGCGTGCGGCACAGCAACTCGGGGGAAAGATGCGGTTCTCGGGCAGCCTCGGAACCTTCGGTCTTGCTGATCTCGCGTCATTCGGCAACTTCGGCGAGTTCATCTACCTCAACGCAGAACTTCCTCCGGCAACGGCTTCACAGACCACGTGGCCGATCCTGAAAGAAGCTATCGCCGATCTTGGCGCCTCGGGCAAACCGGAACTACAGAAGGATCAGATCAAGAGCAGTCCGCTGCGCTCGTGGGTCACCGTCTACGCATTCGTCAAAGTCATCGAGCAGTTCGGCAAGCCCGATGACGTCTCTCGCAAGGCCATCACGGACGCCTTCAACAAGGCGACCAACGTCGACATGTTCGGACTGACGCCGCCATGGACACCGAGCGGTCGAGTGCTTCCGTCGACTCATCCGTTCTACTCCTTCTTTGGCGCGGTCTCGATGCCGTGGTATTACCAGGGCCAGTTCAACTCGGCCACGAATTCGATCGACGTTTCGCCCAACAAGTTGATGTTCACCAACGAGGTCACGGGCATCATCGACTACCCGCAGCCGCCGAAGTAACCCACACGAATTGATGATCCGGAGGTGGGGGTGCCGGGCCGCCCCCCACCCCCCCTTTTGTTAA
>JANYDT010000172.1 GCA_025359845.1 Acidimicrobiia bacterium | reverse complement strand
GTCACCCAAATCCCGATTCCGGCTTTTGGGTGACGGTTTTGGGCGCGGGAGGGGCGGGAACATGGCTCTCTTGGCCCCCGCCTGATCGGCTACGCTTTTCCTCGCTTCTCGGGCGAGTGGCGAAATGGCAGACGCGCATGGTTCAGGTCCATGTGTCCGAAAGGACGTGGGGGTTCAAGTCCCCCCTCGCCCACCACGTCATGGCTGGTCAGCGCCGCCGGCGGAGGCCCTCAAACTGACAAGCGATCACGGCCAGCAACCATCTGCGATTGGATGGGCACGGTGAGCGGCAGGAGATTTCGCAACACGTCGCCTTCTGCTTGGTACAGGCCGTTGGTTTGGCGAATCAGTCCGCGAGCAACGAGCTCGTTGAGATCGCGCGCGAGTGTCTTGGGACCGCTCGTCGCGTAGATTGCAGCAAGTCGCGGGGTGAGGTTCGGAATATTCTTTTTGGCCACCGGATCTCGAAACAGAAGCGCTTCGGCGATGAGGGCTCGGCGCTCGCGCATGTCGGGGTCTCTGCCGGTTACCTGTTCTCCGACGTACTCGTGCCAGGTGAGTCGGAACTGCCGGTCATAGATCCATTGCAGTTGTTCGCCGAGGCCTTCGACGAATCCGGAAGCTCAGTAGGTGAGGAATCGAGTGACGTCGCCGCCGCTCTCGCTCGCGTACTGAAGTTGTCGGTAGTACTCGTCGTGTGTCTTGTTGCACTGATTGGAAATCAGGTGAGCGGCACTTGTCGGAACGCCCGACGTGACGAGGACGAAGAACTCGCAAAGTCGGGTCGTTCTTCCGTTTCCATCGCCGAACGGGTGGATCCAGGCAAGGTAGAGATGTGTGAGCGAAGCCTTGATGATCGTCAGCGGGATACGCATCGGGCCGTCGGTTGAGAAGGCCGGACCGTTGAGCCAGGCGCACATGCGGGAGAGCATTTCTTCGCATCGATCCCAGTCAGGTCCGCGATACCGGCCGACCGCGACTGAGTGCCGTCGAATCTCGCCCGGACGCACTTCCTCGGGAAGCGCTAGCCCGTCGAGGACCTGTCGGTTGAACTGCTTGATGAGTTCCGTGGTGAGCGCGGTGGTATGGCCCTGTGTCAGTGCGAAGAGGACGCTGTTGTAACTCAGGACGACGTTCTCGACTTCCCGGACCTGATAGTCGGCGTGGCGCTGCCCGTCGCTCCTGCGGACGATTTCCACGACCTCTTCCTCGGTGAGGGTGTTGCCCTCGATGGCCGTCGTCGCGTGGACCCCCTTCGACATCGTGATCTCGTGAAGCTCCCGCGCGTAGCTGGGTGGAACCGGGACGTTGGCGAGGTGATCACACTTCGATCGAGCCTCTCCGAGCGCCATACAGAACGACGGGCTCATCTTCGAGAGTTGAACCTCGAACGTAACCAGGGCGTGTCCATCTGTCTGGAACCTAGTTGGTCCATCGATCTGTCCAACCCTCTAGCGCTGCGGCCAGCAGAGATCGAAACTACTGCCATGTAATCTGTCCACAGAGTTGTCCCCACATCTGTCCCAATTTGTCCCCACCAACGCAACTCCTTTGAGTGGCGACGACGTCGACCTACAGCACCAGTTGCGCGATCGGCTCCGCGCCGTCGTGGAGCGTCGGCGATAGGTGGCTGTACAGGCCGAGCGTGATCGAGATGGTCGAGTGTCCAAAGCGCTCCGGCGCGACCATCGGGCGGATTTTCCGTTCGAGCGCCGGCGTCGCGCTCGTGTGCCGCAGGCCGTGAAGTGTTAGGCGAGGCAGGCCGTAGGAGTTTCCTCGACGGAGGAACACGGCTTTACTGCGTCGGGCCGCAAGCACGAACGTCGGCCCGTGGAACACCAAGCTGGCGTCGGCGAAGTCCGGGCCAATGAGCAGCCGCTCCTCGAGGTCGTCGAACTTCTACGGGAGCTTCTAACGGACTGGTAGAAACGAGCCACGATCGATCAGCACGGATCAGGAGCGGATTCGCGAACGCCCAGTTCAGAAATACCCAGCGAACGCAGCAACACTATCCACCGAACAACGAGAGGTTCAAGGCCCCCTCGCCCACCAAAAAAGTGCAGGTCAGCGGCTGTACTTAGACCTTTCGACGGCCGAACGCTAATCCCCTATGAGAAGGCGATCTTGCGCCGTGTATTGCTCGGCTGCAGCAGCTGCGAAGGATCTGTCGTAGTTGCGATCTTGCCTCGGCTCCGAGCCGTTGCGGCGACCGTCAGGCTGCCGAGGTAATGTCCACCCGTGGGCCGGTTGCGCGGTATTTGGTTCGACTCGCAACGCAATCACGGTGGAAGCGACGAATAGTATGCGGTTCGGCGTCTCACTCCTCGACGGATCACCGGGGGCCGTTCGCGAGGCTGTGGCGAAGGCCTGCGACAGCAGGATCGACACGGTGCTGTGCGCGGATCACTTGGGAATGGCGTCCCCCTTCTCGACGTTGGCCTATGCCGCGGCCCTTGATGAGAATGTCGGGTTGGCGACGTTCGTCGTCAACCAGGACTTCTGGAATCCGGTGCTGCTGGCGCGCGAAGCGGCGTCGTTGGCCGCGATCTCGAAGGGACGGTTCACGCTGGGTGTCGGCGCCGGGCACATGGCTCACGAGAACGAGCGGGCCGGGTTGCCGTTCGACGAGAACCCGGTCCGGGCGGCCAAGTTGGGTCGGTGGTTGTCCGCCGTCCGGGCCGAACTGGCCGTCCTTGGTCATAGCGACCTGCCCATCCTCGTGGGCGGTAACGGTCGGTCGGTGCTGACCCTCGGCGGCGAGATCGCCGATGTCGTGGGTCTCGTCGGGTTCACGCACGTCGAGGGTGGGGCGGAAGTGGACGGACGCTGGTTCAGCTGGTCGGGAATCCGTTCGCGGGTGAAGATCGTGCGCGACGCGGCTGTCGCCGCCGGCCGGCCCGTCCCGCCTCTGAACTCGCTCATTCAGGGGGTAGTGATCACCGACGATCGCGCCGTTACCGCATCGAGAATGGCGCGGAGCGTGCCGGCGGCAGCGATGCTCGACTCGCCCTT
The DNA here is from genome assembly GCA_025359845.1 of Acidimicrobiia bacterium. GTDB lineage: Bacteria > Actinomycetota > Acidimicrobiia > Acidimicrobiales > JANYDT01 > JANYDT01. Next base: position 11,624 of record JANYDT010000172.1, on the reverse strand, counting down.
CTTTCTCCTGGGCACCGAGGACGAGATCGTCGCTCAGATCCACCGGGCCGAGACCGAGCTGGGCTTCTCGTCGTTCGTCGCTTTCTCACCGGTGATCGATGCGTGGGCCCGGATCGCGACGCGGCTGCGCTGATCGCCCAACCCCCGCCATGACTGACTCCACTTGACCCGCCCAGCCGGCGCGCCTCTGTGCTTTCGGCAATCTTCATCAAGATCTACGACTCTGGGGCCGATTCAATATCATGAGCAGTTCGCGACTGAAGTTATGGGGTGCGTCGGCGATCGTCACGATCGCGTTGGGCTCGATTTCTGGCGTAGGGGCGGCACCACGCAAGGTGATCGGATCGCGCCTCTGGATCGAGCGGGCCATGGATCTGGTGCGTGCGCACAAGCCGACGCCGCCGGCGTCAGCGCGTTTCTACGCCTATGTGGCTTCCGTCTACGCCGACGCCCGGAAGGTGGCGGGGCCGGTGCAGGCTTCCGAAGCGACACACCGGTTGATCGATGCGTTCTATCCGGAGGACGTCGAAGCTACGGCGCAGGCGGCCGCGAAGATCGCGGCTCCGGTGAAGCTCGGCGCCACGACGAAAAACGTCCTCGACCGCTACCTGAACCGAGTCCGCACGGACCGGTTCAAGCCCGACGATCCTGCGCAGGACATGTTGGTCGCGCCGGTTGGCGAGGGGTACTGGCAGCGGCGCACGAACAAAGGGCCGTTCGCGCCTTCGGCGGGTTCTTGGCAGCGCTGGATCGTGCCGGAAGGAACCGCCTTCGTGGTGGCACCGCCGCCTCAGATCGGAACGCCCGAGTATCAGCAGCAAGTTCAGATTGTTCTGGAGGCGGTCGCCCGGCGCGACGCCTTCTGGCAGGCCAAGATCAACTTCTGGGCTGGCGCGCCGGGAACAGAGGCCCCGGGCGGGATCTGGCTGAACCGACTGTGGACGATCACGGGTGTTGAGTCCCTCGGCTCCAACGATGCCCAGTACGCACGGACCCAGAAGATCCTGGCCGAAACGATCGCCGACGCGTTCATGGAGTGCTGGAAGATCAAATACACCTACTGGACGGCGCGACCCGACATGGTCATACCGAACCTGAGCCTCGGCATGGAGGATCCACCGTTCCCAGGCAACGTGTCAGGGCACTCGACGGTCTCGGCCGCGGCAGCGACAATCCTGGGCAAACTGGTGCCGGCCCACGCTAGTTTGTGGATGACCGACGCCGAGACCGCCCGCGACACCCGCTTGTACGCTGGCATTCATTTCACTGTCGACAACGAGTCCGGTTTTGATCTCGGCGGTCAGATCGGCCGGCTCGTGAACACCATCACCGTTTCGTAAGGCAACCCCGTGTTGGAGTGCAGCGACATCGAACCCTGGAGGGCCAAGACCATCGAGGTGGTACTGCGTGTCGGTGCCGGGTTTTGTTTCATCGGACACGGCGCGTTCGGGATCTTGGCCAAGCCCGGATGGTTGCGCTATCTGCACCTTTTCGGCATCGGCCCTGAGCGCGGTTTCCGTGTGATGCCGGTGATCGGAATGGTGGACATCACCATCGGATTTGCCCTCCTGTTCGCCCCCGTTCTTCCGGTAATCGTGTGGGCCGTCGTGTGGACAGTTTTCACGGCGTTGCTACGCCCCGCCGCGGGTGAGGGATGGTGGGAGTTCCTGGAGCGGGCCGGCAACTACGGCGTTCCGCTCGCCTTGGGCTTGTCAGCGGCACCAATTTCGGGGTGGTGGGCCCGGCTCACCCAGCGCGTTCATGTTGACCCTGGCCCTGGGGCGATGTATCGCGGCGCGCTGGTGTTGCGCGTATCGACCGCGGCGTTGCTGATCGGGCACGGCGGGTACGGCGCGGTGATGCACAAGGCGTCCTGGGTCAACTATCTCGCCAAACTCGGTATCCGCCCGTCGAGCATGGAGCAGATCCCGTCCATAGTGCACCTGGTCTCGTCGATCGGATGGGTCGAGATCGCCCTTGGGGTGGCGGTGCTTGTGCACCCCAACGCGGCCCTGTTGGGCGTCGTCGTCGTATGGAAGGTGTTCACCGAACGGCTCCGCATCCAGGCTGGCGAACCGTCCTGGGAGTTCGTGGAGCGATTTGGGAGCTACACCGCGCCGCTCGTGTTGCTCATCATCCCGGCGTCGTACCGCTTGTGGCTTCCGACGTTGAGTGTTCATAGGCGCCAAGACCGGGTCCTCTCGGTCGAAACCTACGGGTGACGGCGCATCGGTTGCGCCACCGCAGGGGAGGGGGACGAAACGGTGTACCACCTCGCTCAGACCTGATCCGGCGCGTCGAAGTCGTCCCGGTTGCCGAGCTGTGCCTTCGTCGCCCGCGCTTCCGATGCCGACATTCGCTGCAGTTGGAACCCGGCGCTATATCCCGTGTCTTGATCGGTCCACGAACCGCCGCTCGTGGCCAGCGTGCATGTGCCTCGACTGGCGTTGAGATTCCAACTGCAAGCTCCGAGATCGTCGAGGTGCATCTGGATGGTTCCCACGCCCGTTGGTCCGACCAGTTGCAGGCGTCCGTTCGACTGGTACTTGAGACCGACGGCAACCCGGTACTTGCATGTCGGCGCCTTCGCGTCGCACGCTGTCTGGAAGACGTTGAACTGGCCCCGCGGCGCCACGAAGGTCATCCAGTACCACCCGGTCCCCGATGCCGACGGGGGTGTCGTGTCCTGCTCGCACCCGTCGCCGCTGCCCTGCGTGAATGCCCCGGACAGCAACGCTGACGATCGGAACGCTACGAGCACCACCGAAGGGGTGGTCGCGCAACCCAACGCGGTGCGGCATCGTCGTGGTGTCCCGGTGGAGAAATACCACCCGCCGAAGCTTCCCTTCACGGTGGTCCAGCGCCCCTGCATGGTCGCCTTTTCGAGGTTGGCCACCAGCGTGGTCTGGCCCCCTCGGGACTTCGCCTTCGTGTTCGGGTCGCTGCCGACCCACCATCGGTCGACGTTGTAGCTGGACCCGCTCCAGTGGCCGTCAATGGAGACTGCGCCAGCCGCGTATCCGGCCACCCGGAAAGCCTGGTGGTTGTCGTTCGTCCGGAACGCCCCGACCGTGACCGGGTAGGTGGCCTGTTCGATCTTGGCCAGCGACGGCTGCGACTTGATCAGGGCGTTGCTGAAGCAGAACCGGATTGAGACATTCTGGCCCGGCGTGAACGGAGAGCCCGAAACCGGCGCGGCGATGCTCGTCGTAGTGACGATCGAGGTCGTGGTCGGCGCCGCCGGCCCCGTTGTCGTGGTGGTGGCCGCAGCCGTTGTCGTGGTGGTGGCCGCGGCCTTGGTGGTGGTGGCGGCCGGCGGGAACCCGGTCGCAGGGGCGCTGGTAGCGAACTCCGCGGGGGCCGGGTACCGCACGTCCGGCTGATCTGACGGGCCTTTGTGATAGAGCTGCACTCCGACCTGTACGGAAGTCGTCCCGGGCGGCAGCTTGCTCCAGTCGGCGTTCATCCGGGCGCCGTTCTTGTTGTTGGCGGCGAGCCTGCTGCAGCTGTCCTGATCGACTTGGATGAGGCCTGCGGGCGTGACCGCGGAGAGTGTCCAGGAGACGCACACCTCATCGGCTGTGTACGGCGCGATTGATTCGACTCCTTTCGCATCCCTGATGGTGGCCCATACCTGAAACTCATAGACAGGGCTTGAGCCGAACGACACCGGGCTCAACGCCTTCACCTCTTGCCGGCCGTCAGGGAGGGACGAGTCGACCTTGACGAGCCGTATGGTCGGGTTCACCGGGGCCGGAGTCTGCGCTATGGCGCGAGGCATAATGACCAGCGCCGATGCGACGATGGCTACGGTGACTACGGTGACTAGTGCGGCGCGCGACCGCGTAACGGAGGTGCGGATGTCGGTCATGACAGAATGCTCACACAGCCACGCCAGCGGCGCGTCAGCGGGGTCGCAGGATGACCGAAACGAAGGGGTTACAGTCCGTCGAAGCCGTGCCACTGCGCGATTGTGAAGATTGGGTTCGCGCGGCATGTTCATGCGGTTCACGGGCGATGTCGCGATGACCTTTGACACCCCGGCCCGGGTAACTTTTCGGTTATACCCCACGGGGTACTTGACTACCCCATGGGGTATCTGTAGAGTGGTGGCATGGAGCTTCCCGAGGACACCGTGTCTGACGTCATCCGCCGGCTGCGCCGGGTGGAGGGCCAGGTGCGTGGCATCCAGCAGATGCTGACCGAGGGTCGCGACTGCCGCGATGTCGTGACGCAGATGTCAGCGGCCAACAAGGCGCTCGAACAGGCCGGGTTCGTGCTCATCGCCGCCGGGCTTACATGGTGCATCCAGGATCCGGAGCGGTCTGCCGCCGAGGGCTACGAAATCGCCGACGTGCAGAAGATGTTCACCAAGCTGGCCTGACCGGGTCCCCTTAACCGGTCGCCCTTCACCGGGTCGCCATCTGCGGCCCAAGACCACACCCGCCTCTGGGCGCGCCCCGACCCTTGGTCTGTCGCGCCTCGACCCGAAACGAGACCACTCATGACCATCCTCAAGGATGCTTCCACCCGAACCGGCACACCCGCCGCGCCCCACTCCGAGCCCCACTCCGCGCCCGGCCTCCTTGCTCGCGTGGGCCGCTACGCCGGCCGCCATCCCAAGCGGGTCCTGATTACGTGGGCGCTCGTCGTCGTGCTCGCCGCCCCGTTGGCGGCCACTCTCACGGGCGCCCTGTCCGGCGCCGGATGGGAGGCGCAGGGCTCAACCGCGCAGCGGGTCCGGGACGAAATCCGCCGGGACTTCCCGGGTCTCGGCGCCGAGGCTGCAGTAGTTGCCTACCGCCAATCCGGGCCGATCTCCGCGGACCCCTCCGGTGTCCGAGCGCTCGTCGCCGCGCTGAAGGGCAGTCCTGGCTCGGCGGGCGTGGTCGACCCGCTGACTGCCCCCGCTAGCTCCGGTCTCGTGTCCCGTGACGGCCGCGCCGCGCTCATTCCGGTTCGCTTGGCCGCATCCGAGGACGCGCAGCTGCCGGAGGCGGCCGGCAAAGTGATGGCCACCGTCGACCGAGTCTCCTTACCCGCTGGAGCGCAGGCCGACGCGACCGGGGAGTGGGCGGTCTGGCACGACTTCAACGCCTCGAACGAACGGGCCCTCCACAAGGCCGAACTGTTGTCGGGTCTTCCGACGATGCTCCTCCTGTTTGTCGCGTTTGGCTCGGCCGTGGCCGCCGGGCTCCCGCTCCTGCTCGCTCTGGCGGGGATCGCCGCCGGGTTCGCCGTGTTGCACCTCGCCACCGGCGTGACGCCGTTGTCGGTGTGGTCGATGAACTTCTCGATGATGATCGGCTTGGCCGTCGGCATCGACTACTGCTTATTCATCGTCTCCCGCTACCGGGAAGAGCGGGCCCAGGGCCAGGACGCTCTCGACGGCATCGCGCGTACGCTGGCCACGGCCGGCAACGCCGTGTTCTTCTCGGCCCTGACCGTCGTGGCGTCGCTAGCGGCGATCTTCCTGGTGCCGGTGATGGTCTTCCGGGCTATGGCGCTGGGGATGATCCTGTCGGTCGTCGCCACCGCTACGGCGTCGCTCACCCTGCTCCCGGCCATTCTCGTCGCGCTCGGCGACCGAGCCCTCAATACCCGCTCGACTCGGCGAGGCTCGACGACCTCCGCGGCCGAGGGTCGGTGGGCGCGTTGGACGGCCGTTGCGATGCGCAAGCCGGGGGCGACACTCGCCGCCGGCCTCGGTGTCCTGCTCGTCTTGGCCGCCCCAGCGCTGGGCCTGCGTTTAGGTATGCCCGCGGCCGGCGTCGTCGATCGTGGCGCGCAGAGCCGCGACGGCTACGACGCCGTCACCGCCGCGTTCGGGCCGGGAGCGGCGGCGCCGCTGCTCGTCACCGTCCCCGCCGCCAACGCCCAACAGGTCATCGACATCGCCGGCCGCGACGCCGGGGTCGTCGCCGCTCAGACCGTCGCCGCGCCCGCCGCGTCCGGTCGGGTCGTGGTGCGCATCGTGCCGACCACCGCGGTCGACGCCGCAGCCACGTCGCAGCTCATCCACCGTCTCCGCCACGAGCTGGCGACCGCCGTGCCGACTGCGACTCTCGGCGGGCCCGGGTCGCAGAACACCGACCTCACCGCGGCGCTGACGGGCTCTGCGCCGTTGGCCATCGCGGTGATCATGGCGGTGGCGTTCGTGCTGGTGTTGGTGGTGTTTCGCAGCCCGCTGATCGCCGTCACCTCAATCCTGTTCAACCTGGTCGGTGTCGCCGCCAGCTTCGGGTTCGCCACCCTCGTGTTCCAACACGGCTACGGCGCCTCGCTGCTCGGCATCGAACCCCAGGGTTTCGTCGATGCCTGGGCTCCGCTGTTCTTCTTCGCTCTGCTGTTCGGCCTTTCCATGGACTACCAGCTGTTCCTGCTGGCGGCCATCAAGGAGCGCCACGACACCACCGGTGACGCCCGCCTCGCGGTGCGCGAGGGCATCGGGCGTACCGGCAAGCCGATCACCAACGCGGCGCTCATCATGATTGTGGTGTTCGTCGCCTTCGGCGTGACGGGCCCGATCCCCCCGACCGAACTCGGCGTCACCCTCGCCCTCGCTGTACTCCTCGACGCCACCATCATCCGCATGATGCTCGTCCCGTCGCTTCTCGGGATGCTCGGCGAACGAGCCTGGCATCTACCGGCCTGGCTCGACCGTCGCCTCCCCCACATCACGTTCACCCACTGAGCGACCTCACCCGATCCACGCTAAGGCCAGTTCTGTCGGAACCCAATCAATTTGATTTCTCGTTCTCAGCCCTTGCGGTAGAACGACTCCCGCTCTCGTGATGGCGCCACGATCGGAATCTCGTCGTCGGTCATGGGCGGGAGGAACCGCTTGCGGGCCATCGCGGCGTCGATGAACGGGGCGAGTTCGGCCTCCTTGCGTCGGACCCGTTCGTCGCGTTCGGGAGCGAAGTGGGGGAGGACCTCCGCCCCGAACATCTCCAGACTCTCGATGATGTGCTCGTGACGGTTCTTACCGCCCTGCTGCAAGAAGATGAGTTGATCCACCCCCGCGTTTTGGAAGCGCGAGACAAGTTCGACGTAGCCCTCGGGCGTGCCGATGCCAGGCGCGACCAGATTGGGTAGGTCGGGGCCGCGCAGCTCTTCGTACTCTTCCCATAGTCGGCTGCGCCCGGGGCGGGTCTCGTTGGCGACGAGCGCGTTCACGGCGTAGCGAAAGAACTGGAATCCGTCAATCCCCCGACGTTGGGCCTCTTGCGGGTCGCGGTGGAGCGAGAACCCGGCGACGAGCGCGATGTTGGCGTTGACGGCGTGGCCGAGAGGAACGCACTGCTCGCTCTTGATGATCGAGTAATACACATCGGCCCAGCGCCGTGCTTCTTCAGGGTCAACGAAGCTGAAGGCGAGAGCGCCGATCCCGTTGCGGGCCGCGGTCTCGATGGTTTTGACGTTGGTGCAGGCCATCCACATTGGTGGATGGGGCTTCTGCATGGGCTTGGGCACGACGTTGCGACACGGCATGGAGAAGCTCTCGCCCTCGAAGCCGGGGTACGGCTCCATCACCATCATGTGGGCGATCTGTTCGGCCGCTTCGAGCGCAAGAGCCTGCTTGCGCTTGGCGTCGATGCCGTAACCTCGCAATTCGAGGCGGGTGGCGCCTTCGCCGATACCGAACTCCGCCCGTCCCCCCGAAACCAAGTCCAACATGGCTACCGCTTCCGCGGTACGCGACGGGTGGTTGTAGCCCGGGATCACTTGGCGAATGCCGAACCCGACGCGGATGCGCTCCGTCTTGGCCGCGAGCGATGCGAGGAAGACCTCCGAGGCCGAACAGTGTGAATACTCCTCCAGAAAGTGGTGCTCCACGGCCCAGGCGTGATCGATGCCGAGCTTGTCGCCGAGCACCACCTGCTCGGTCGCCTCCTGGATGATCCGGTATTCGCTGTCGGCGTCCCATGGCTTGGGGATCTGCAACTCGTACATCAAGCCGAACTTCATGCGTACTCCTTCGGGTTAGCGATGTGCACTGGACTAGGCACCGACCGGGCGCAACAGTTCGGCACGCGTCCAGAATCCGACGAGCGGCTCATCGGAGTGGTTGCCCTGCGCGTAAGCGGCGAGGCGGGCACAGGCGTCGGTGTTGAGCAGTTCGACCGCATCGAAGAAAGCGCCACGACCGGCGGAGCGCAACGCGGTGTCGCCCTCGCTGGGTCGCTTGGGCAACGCGGTGGTCAAGAACACGAGCGGGACTGCGGTCGAACTCCGACCGCGCAGCGCGTGGGCCCGCCCGAGGGCCCGCCAGACGACATCGCTACGACTCATTCCCCCTCGATGCGTCGTGTACGGCCCGGCCACGTCGAACATCCACGGCGCTCCGGCTCGATCGGTGGCCGTGAGGCTCATCACGACACCGGTCTTCGGGACGCGGCGGTTGCGCCCGGTTATCGTGAAGCCGGCGGCGTTGAGCGCCTCTTCGGCCACCTTGCCCGCCGCCTTTCCCTGGTCGGAGGGTTGACGGTCGGATGCCTCGGGGGCTGGGTGTGGCGGCCAGGGCAACATCGGTCCGTCAACCGTCGCTGACAGCGCGCCGGCTACCCGGCGACGGGCGATGGCAACGTAGGTAGGGTCGAGGTCGTACCCGATATAGCGGCGCCCCAATTGCGCGGCGGCGATGAGCGCAGAGCCGCTGCCCATGAACGGATCGAGAACGAGGTCGCCGCGATACGTGTACAGCCGGATGAGCTGCTCGGGGAGTTCGACCGGGAACGGCGCCGGATGGCCGACTCGGCGGGCGCTCTCGGGCGGGATCGACCAGCGGTCGAGCGTGAGCGCCATGAAGTCTTCGGTCAGCATCGTGCTCTCCGACGGCAACCCTTCCGACGCGCGCTGCTTGACCGATCGAGCCCGATCGAATCGTCCTTTGGAGGCCACGATCACGCGCTCGGTGATGTCGCGCAGCACCGGATTGGACGCGCTCCGAAAAGATCCCCAGGCGCACGAGCCGGTCGCGCCCTCGGCCTTCTGCCAGATCAGTTCGCCCCGCAACAGCAACCCGAGATCGTGCTCGAGGATGCGAGTGACATCTCCGGACAAGCTCCGATACGGCTTGCGGCCGAGATTGGCGACGTTGACCGCGATCCGTCCGCCCGGCTCGAGGGTGCGCACGCACTCCGCGAACACTTCGGTGAGCAACTCGAGGTACTCGAGATACGAAGAAGGGACCCCTTCGCGCGCCAGTTCCTCTTCGTACTGCTTGCCGGCGAAGTAGGGCGGCGAGGTCACGACCAGAGCGACGGAGCCGTCCTCGATGACCGTCATCGAGCGGGCGTCGCCGCAGACGAACGGCTCCGCCACCGACCGAGGCTCCAGCACTCGGTCGTCGGTCGAGATCTCCGGCGCCCGGAAGCGGTCATAAAACGCGGTCGCGTCATGACCCTCGCGCTTGCCCACGCCGAAATTGGATGTGGACGTACCTCGACGCTCAACCATGTGCGTTTCGCACACTATCCGGCCACGATCTCGATCGTGCGCCCCAGCAGCTTCTCCATCATCGCCTTCTTGCGCCGTCCGCCCCACACCTCGAGTTCGTCGTCGGCGTCGCGGGCCGAGACGGCCGTGATGACCACTCGTTTCGCCTCGATTGCCACCGAAACGCCAGACACCGTTCCGGCATGGCCGCGGTCAAGTCCGTCGGCAACGCGCAAGAAGCCGGCCAAGTTCGTGACCGTAAGCGCCATGGCGACGGGAAGTGATCCGTACGGCTCATGCTCTGGTTTGGGCTCGCTGCGACGGTGGTACCGGGCCAGCGCCGAAATGAGATTGATCTCATCAGGGGCGAAACCCCGCAATGCGCCGTGCCGGATGAGGTAGCTGGTGTGCTTGTGATGCGATGACGCGGCCACGTGTTCACCGATATCGTGCAGAGTCGCCGCATGTTCGAGCAGCTCGCGCTCGACGTCGCCCATCCCGTGCAGTGTCTGCGTCTGATCGAACAGCGCGGTCGCCAGCGCCGAAACATGACGGGAATGGGCGGCCGCCCAATTGCACCGTCGACACAGCGACAGCACCGACGCCCGGCGCATGGCGAGCGCGTCGCCGCTCCAGTCGGCGGGATCGCGGTGATCGATGGCGTCGAGGATGATTCCCTCCCGCAGGGCCCATTCGCCGGCGGTAACGGCGTCGAGCCCGAACACGTCGAGAGCAGCCTGCAGCAGGGTCGATCCGAGGGGCAGCACGTCGCCGCGGCGTACGTCAACTCCCGCCATGGCCGACCGATCGGCGCCGGTGGCCTCCATGAGCCGACGGTGCACCCGTTGCAATTCCTTGCGACTGACCCGAGCGTTGTTGATCGACAGCGGCACCGAGCCGTCGCGATCCTGCAGTGCCAGCCGTACGAGATCAAGCAGCGTTCCGCTGGTCACGATCATCATGCGCGGGGCCAGTTCGTCGACGGCCAACGCGGCCGGGGCCAAAGCCGCGACCACTCGCTCCCGCAGGGCCCTTTGCTCCTTGCGACCGAACTTGGCCAAGTCTCCGACATCGGTGGCCAGCCGCCCGACTCCGAGGTGCAAGCTGGTGCACCACTTCAGGCCTGTCCGGTCGCCCACCGATACCTCCAGCGAACCGCCGCCAAGATCGAGGCAGACGGCAGGTGCGAGATCGATAGACACGCTGGCCCGCACTGCCGCGAAGATAAGCCGGGCTTCATCGCGGCCGCTGATGACTTGAATGCGCAACCCGGTCGCGGCCTCGAGGTGGGCGACGACCTCTGGCCCGTTTTCGGCTTCGCGCAATGCGGACGTCGCGCACGCCAGTTGCTCGTCAGCCCCGGCTGACGAAGCCAGCGCCCGCATACGCTTCAGCGTGATGGTGGCGCGATCGATGGCCTCCTCCGTGAGGCGGCCGTACTGCGCAACGACGCTGCCCAGACGAAGCATCTCCTTCTCCCGCGAGACCTCGTGGAAAGTCCCATCGGTGTGGACCTCTACGACAACGGAGTGGAACGAGTTGCTGCCAAGATCGTGGGCGGCGATACGCACTGCGGTCTTACCTGGACCGTGGCGGCGCGATGTAGCGGGCTTGGCTGAAGTGCCCCGGCGAGGAGGCCGCTTCGAGAACCCAGATCGAGCCTTTCTGACAGCGAGGCTCGTGGCCGAGATCGAGTTGGTCGGAGCGTCGCAGGGCGTCGAGAAGGAACGGGATCACGTCACCGTGGCTGCAAAGAACCGCACCTGATCCCCACAGCCGGCGCACAAGGTCGAGCGCGTTGTCACCAGGACCCTCCGCCAACGATTCGTCGATCAGCACCTCGAGCCCGAGCGCGGCACCCAGCGGCGCCACCATCTCGATGCAGCGACGAAACGGCGAACTGCGGATCTGTGAAACCGCATAACCTGGCTCTCCCAACACCTCGACCAAGTCGGCGGCCTGGTAACGCCCGCCGCGGGTCAGCCGGCGCTCACGGTCGTCGTGACCTCGATACGATGCCCGTGACCCCGCTTGGCCGTGGCGCACCAGATAAAGTATTCCCACGATCAGGATTCAGGGCTGACGGGTGTTGCTGGGCTTCCTGGCGGCCAGCGCAATGCAGTGTGCCACCAGGCCGTCCAGTTCCAGTGCCTTGTGGTACACGGCGTCGGCCCCCAGCAACT
>JANYDT010000092.1 GCA_025359845.1 Acidimicrobiia bacterium | reverse complement strand
AGAGCACGACCAAACCGGTGGCCAGTTGGTTGGCCTTGCGGCTCAGCACCAGATAGGCATGAACCAGCGATAGCGCGCCCCCGGCGAGCGCGCCGGCGCCGGCGCCGAGCCATGGATGCCCGCTCCTCGAGGCGACAGCGTAGGCGGTCAAGGCGCCCGCCAACATCGACCCTTCCGTGCCCAGATACACGACTCCGGCCCGTTCGCAGATCGACTCGCCCAGTGCCGCGAACAAGATCGACGTGCCCCCCCGCACGCCCCCGGTCAGCACCTCCCCGCCCAAGCTCATGGGTTGGCCGCTTTCGTCTTGCCGAAGCCGAAGCTCATGTCGCCGCGATTTTCTTCTTGCCGAAACCGAATACCCCGAGCAGCACGAGCGCCATGAGCACGTTCACGCTCGCCGCCGGGAGGTGCGAATCGAGCTGGAGGCTGTCGCCTCCGATCGAGATACCGGCCAACAACAGACAGGCCAGGGCTACACCGATGGGTCTATGCCGGGCCAGCCACGAACCGAGGAATCCGACATAGCCGTAACCGAACAGAAAGCCGCTTCGGAGCTTGAACTCGGCCCCGGCCAGTTGGCAGAACCCGCCCAACCCGGCGAGCGCGCCACCGACGAACATGGCGGTGATAAGTATTCGGGTGACGTCGAGCCCGGCGCGGCGGGCCGCTTCTGGATTTCCTCCGACCACACGAAGCTTGAAGCCCCAAGAGGTGGTGCCCATGACCGCGAAGATGATCAACGTCGCCAAGACGGCGAGGGCGATACCGAGGTGGATGCGGGTATTGCCGAGCAGGGGCAGGTGCTCGCCGGCCCGCACCGGTCGGGTGGCCGGCTGACCCGACCCGTTGCGGTCCTAACAGCGGTCGTAGATCAAGAAGTACATGAGGTCGAGCGCGATGTAGTTCATCAGCAGTGTGGTCACCGATTCGGCGATCCCCACCGCCCGTCTAAGCACGGCCGCCAGCGCCGACCAAAGCCCCCCCGCGAGCGCCGCCGCCAATCCCATGAAGACGAGATTCAGCGGGCCGGCCACATGCCCGCCGAGCAGGAGGGATACGCCCATCGCCCCAACGCCGCCGATGACGAGCTGCCCTTCGCCGCCGACGTTGATGAGACCGCCCCGGGCCGGCACACTTACGGCCAGCGCGGCAAGAATGATCGGAGTCGCTTTGACTACGATGCCGGCGATTTGGTTGCGGTCGGTGAACGTCGAGCGGAACATGTCGCCATAGGCCGTCAGCGGGTTGACCCCTTTGATGAGCATCAGGATCGCGAACAAGCCCAGTGCCCCGAGCAACGCCGCCAACAGTCGCAGGGGCCCAGACATATCGACGCGTCGAAGGGCGCCGCGAACCGTTCTGGGTGGCCCCTCCTCGGCCGCCACATCAACGGTGGGGGCGACCACCTCGACGCTGCTCACACCATCCTTGCTTCAGCTCGCTCGGCCCCCAGCATGAGCCGGCCCACCGCGTAGCGATCGGTGTTGGCCGGATCCACGACTCCGGCGATGGCGCCGCCATGCATCACCGCGATCCGGTCGGACAGTTCGAACAGTTCGTCGAGATCTTCAGAAATGAGCAGGACTCCGCAACCTTCGGCTCGGCGTTGCAGGAGCAGTTCTTGGGTGCGCCGGGTCGTGGCGATGTCGAGCCCACGGCTCGGATAAGCCGCCACTATCAGCTTTGGTCCGACCTGGCCGAGGGCCCGGATCAGCATGACCCGCTGGACGTTGCCTCCAGACAACTCCGCCAGTCGTCGCTCCCCCGAGGCGCCCCGCAGCTCACACGCGGCGTTGCGATCGCCATACCGTTGCGCGACGCGCGCCCAGTCAATCCCCAAACCACGCCGAACGGCGCCCAATTCGTCGAGCGCGACGTGCTCGTGCACACTCAACCCCGGCACCACCGCATCGCGCGCCGGGTCTTCGGGAATGCCTTTCGCCCCCGCGGCCAGCGCTCGCGCCGGGGTCGGTCGATCGAGAGCGGTCCCGCCGATCGTCACGGATCCTGATGTGGGCTTGCGCAGACCAAGCACCACTTCATAGAGCGGGAGTTGCCCGTTGCGGCCACCCCGGCAACACCGATCAGTTCTCCGGCCCCGACCTCGAGCGAGACATCGTCGAGCATCACTCCTCGCCTGGGTTCCCGTACGGTCACACCGACCAGCGAAAGGGCGGGTACTTGCGCCTGGCTCCGGGGGCGGGCCGACGGGAGAGCGCCGACCGCTCGCCCCACCATCGCTTTAATCAAGGCATCATCGGTGAAATGGCGCGGATCGACCCCGTGGAGCACTTGGCGACCGCCGCGCAACACGGTCACGCGATCGGCGATCGACCGGGACTCGGCCAGTTTGTGGGTGATCACGACCACCGACAGTCCGGTGTCCCGCAGCCTCCGCAGACCTTCGAAAAGGTCGTCGACTTCTTGCGGAGCGAGCACGCTGGTGGGCTCATCGAGAATCACCAGCCGCGCCCCGGTCAACAACACCTTAAGAATCTCAACCCGCTGCCGCTCCCCGATCGACAAATCGCGGACCGTAGCCGCCGGGTCGACGGCGAGGCCGAATCGGGCGGAGGCTTCGATGATGCTGGCGCGCAATGCCTTGCGGTCCAAGCGCAATCCCGACAATGGCAGCGCCAGAGACACGTTCTCGCTCACCGTGAGCGCCGGCACGAGCCGTAAGTCTTGGAACACCATCCCGATCCCGTTCCCCCGAGCCACCGCCGGGCTCGTCATCTCGACGGGTCGCCCGTCGATGCTGATTCGTCCGCCGTCGGCCGGATACAGCCCGAAGATCACCTTCATGAGGGTCGACTTGCCGGCCCCGTTCTCGCCGAGTACGGCGTGCACCTCCCCCCTTGCCACGGACAGGTCGATACCGTCGTTGGCCACCACGGGGCCGAAGCGCTTGGTGATGCCGACGGCGTGGAGGAGAGGCTCGGCTCCCGGTGCTCGGACCGGGGCGAACGCGATCTCGGGAGCAAGGGTGGACGCGTTCATGACCGGGCCCGCACGCTAGAGCGAAGCGCGCTTCTCGTGCCTGTCAGGCCGTCGGTGGTCATTAGGTCAACGTTACGGGCCTTCGATTTCCCTGGCTTTGCTCGATTGTGAACGGTTCGTTTCGATCTCGTTCGCGGCCATGGATCCGCCACGTCTCTTCAGGCCTACGGCACACGGCACTAGTGGGCATTAGCCGAGCATCGTTTCAGATGGTCGAGGGGTCGTGCCCGAGGGCCCGTAGCGCCTCGGCCAGCCGGTCGGCGCGGGCTACCTCGGTCGCGAGGGAGGCCGACAGTTCGGCCGCAGCCACGTCGACTCTGCGAGCCCTGCGGCCGTCAATGCCTTGGACGAGGAGACCCTGCTCGGGGTCTTCAACGATGCGGATACCACCCAGTTCGGCAAAAGGTCGATCGAGGCACGAGAGCGGTAGCCCCGATGCCTCGAACAATTCGACAGTCTTTCGGTCAAGATCGACGACCAGGGCGGGTACCCCCAGTTGGCGAAGGCGGCGCAATTTGGCCAATCCGGTCCCGAAGTCATTCCCGTCGGAGACGACTTCGGCCACAAAGGTCGGCACTGGGCCGCCGACGATGGCTTGGCGGTACGACGTGGTTCCGTCGGGCACGAACCTGGCGGGCAACACCATGGCGTCGGGCGCCATGGCCGTCTCGTTCGGTGTGGGGTACCAAGCCAGACCGCGACAAACCCGCATCGAAGGCCCGAGCGCCAGCGCCGCGAAATAGGCAAGCGCCTCGGTGAAATCGCGATGGTCAACACCTTCGGGCACAATGACCTGATCTGGGTCGATGGACCACTCTTCGTCTCGATTGTACGAAGAGTGGAAGGCTTGGGACACAAGCGGCAGTATAGATCCGGTCAGTGCCGTGACGCTTGAACCGTTCTCGCGCCCATCCGCGCCGATCCGCCCCGACCGACAGCAGGCCGAGGCCCCGCCCCTCCCCTACGATGCGCTCATGTCGAAACCCTTCCTGTTCGACACCGACCCGTCCCGGTACCGCCATTGGCGCTTGACCATCGACGGTCGAGTCGCCACGTTGAGCCTCGACGTCGACGAAAGCGCAGGGTTGTTCGAGGGCTACGCCTTGAAGCTGAACAGTTACGACCTGGGCGTCGATATCGAACTGGCCGACGCCGCCCAACGCTTGCGTTTCGAGCATCCTGAGGTTGCGTGCGTGGTCGTCACGAGCGCGAAACCGGGGGTGTTCTGCGCCGGCGCCAACATCCGAATGCTGGCCTCTTCGACGCACGATCACAAGGTCAACTTCTGCAAGTTCACCAACGAAACCCGCAACGGCCTTGAAGACTCGTCGATGCATTCGGGTCAACGGTGGATCGCCGCACTCAACGGCACGGCCTCGGGCGGCGGCTACGAATTGGCGCTGGCGTGCGACCGAATACTGCTGGTCGACGACCGCAACGCGGCCGTGTCTCTGCCCGAGGTGGCGCTGCTCGGCGTTCTGCCCGGCACCGGTGGGCTCACACGCCTTGTCGACAAGCGGGGAGTTCGGCGCGATCACGCCGACATAATCGCGACGACGGCGGAAGGCATCCAAGGCACGCGGGCCCTGCAGTGGCGACTGGTCGACGCGGTTGCGCCCCGGAGTCGCTTCGATGACCTGGTGGTGTCGGAAGCGATCGAAGCCGTGAGCCGCAGCGACCGACCGGTGGCCGAGGCGGGCGTGGCCCTTGCCCCCCTCGTTCGTCAGTGGGAGCGGGACTCGCTCAGCTATCCCCACGTGCGGGTGGCGATCGACCGCGCCCGGCGGGCCGCGACAATCACCATCCTTGGTCCTGGCGCGCACGATCGCGGACCACGCGATGGACAGGAGTGGTGGGCGCTCGCGGCATGTCGCGAGTTCGACGATGCCATGCTGTTGTTGCGGTTCCACGAGACGTCGATCGGCAGTTGGGTCCTGCGCACCGAGGGCGACAGCGGCCGCGTGGAGGCGGCCGACGACGAACTCGCCGGGGACGGCTGGTTCGCCCGCGAAACAAGGCTGTACTGGGCCCGCACCCTGAAGCGGCTCGAGTGTTCGGCCCGAAGCCTCATCACGCTGATCCAGCCCGGCAGTTGCTTCGTCGGGTTGCTGGCCGAACTCGTGCTGGCCGCCGACCGCAGTTTCATGCTGGACGGCACATTCGCCGACGACCCATCCGGCGCCGACGCCCCATCCCGCGCCGAGCTGGCGGCCGCGGCGATCACCCTCACGGCGGCCAACCTCGGGCGCTACCCGATGGGGTCCGGGCTCACCCGCTTGGAGGCCCGCTTTCGCGGCGAACCGCTCGTGCACGGTCGCGTCACTCCGGTTCTCGGTGTGTCGCTCGACGCGGTGGCCGCAGAGGCGGCGGGGCTCGTCACTTCGATTCCCGACGACCTCGACTGGGACGACGAAGTGCGCCTGTGTCTCGAAGAGCGGGCCAGCTTCTCTCCCGACGCTCTCACCGCAATGGAGGCGAACCTTCGCTTCGGCGGACCCGAGACCGCTGAAACGAAGATCTTCGGACGACTCAGCGCGTGGCAAAACTGGATCTTTCAACGACCGAACGCGGCCGGTCCCGACGGCGCCCTCAAGCGTTACGGTTCCGGCCAACGAGCCGTCTACGACGACAGGAGAGTGTGATGACCGCAACAACCCCCTCGGCCCCATCGACGTCAACCCAGGTTGACTATTCGGAGCTCATCCCGAACAACGTCGGACTGTCGAACGACCGGCGACTGCAGCGAGCACTCGAGGCGTGGCGACCGCGGTTCCTCGACTGGTGGGGCGACATGGGTCCGGTCGGATTTCAGGCCAGCGATGTGTATCTGCGCACCGCGATATCGACCGATCGGGAGGGCTGGGCCAACTTCGGTTATGTCAAAATGCCTGACTATCGATGGGGCATCTTTCTCGCCGAAGCCAAGCCCGACCGACGAATCGGATTCGGCGAGTTGGCCGGCCAACCGGTCTGGCAAGAGGTGCCCGGCGAACATCGCAACGCGTTGCGGCGCCTGATCGTCGTCCAAGGCGATACCGAGCCGGCCTCCGTCGAACAGCAACGCCATCTGGGCAAGACCGCTCCCTCGCTGTACGACCTACGCAACCTCCTTCAAGTGAACGTCGAAGAGGGCCGCCATTTGTGGGCCATGGTCTACCTCCTGCACGCCCACTTCGGCCGCGATGGACGCGAAGAAGCCGACACGCTGTTGGAGCGCCAGTCTGGCGATCACGATCGGCCCCGCATTCTGGGCGCATTCAACGAGCCGACCCCAGACTGGCTGTCGTTCTTCCTCTTCACGTACTTCACCGATCGCGACGGTAAGTATCAACTCGGGGCGATGGCCGAATCCGCGTTTGACCCGCTGGCCCGAACGTGCGACTTCATGCTGAAGGAAGAGGCCCACCACATGTTCGTGGGCGCTTCGGCGATCGGACGGATTGTGGCGCGCTCATGTGAGCTGATGCGGACCCATGACACCGACGACATCCGACCCTACGGCGGAGTGCCGCTCGACATGCTGCAGCGCTACCTCAACTTCCATTTCTCGGTCTCGGTCGATCTGTTCGGCTCGGAGAGATCGACCAACGCTGCGAGTTACTACACGCAGGGCCTCAAGGGCCGCTGGAATGAAGCCGCCCGCAATGACGACCATCGCTTGCTCGACCATACTTACGCCATTGCGGTGCAGCGCGACGGAGTGATCACTCGCGCCGAGGTAACGGCGGTCAACGCCGTCAACGAGATGCTCCGCGACGACTACACCGACGACTGTGCGAAGGGGCTGCGGCGGTGGAACGCGATCATTCGCGACGCCCGATTCGATGTCGAGTTGCGCCTCCCGCACCGCGGGTTTCATCGCGCCATCGGGGCGTACTCAGGACTTCACTTCTCCCCCGACGGTGTTTTGATCGCCGCGTCCGAGTGGGACCGGCAAGTGTCGCAATGGCTGCCCACCGATGAAGACCGAACCTATGTGGGGTCGCTTATGAAAGGCGTGTTCGAGCCCGGCCGCATGGCCGGATGGATCGCTGCGCCAGCGGCCGGTATCCACGCCAAGGCGGTCGACTACGAGTACGTGCGCTGGGCGTGACTGGACCGTCCAGCGGTCCGTCGCGGCCCGGCGAGTTCGTGGAAGTCGGTACGGCCACCATCGAGTTCACGCGGCTCGAACCTCCCGAGCGAAGGGGCGACGCGACACTCGTGTTTTTGCACGAGGGCCTGGGTTGCGTCGAACTATGGCGTGACTTCCCCGCTCGTGTCGTCGCCGCAACGGGTCGTCCAGCGGTGGTGTATTCACGAGCCGGCTACGGCCGATCGTCGTCGATCATCCGTCCCCGCCCCGTTGATTATCTGCACCGTGAAGCCCTCGAGGTACTGCCCGCGCTCCTTGACACACTTGCGGTGACCGAGCCCATTCTGATCGGCCACAGCGACGGTGCCTCGATCGCCCTGATATTGGCGGGCGCTCGGCCGAGTGCCGTTCGCGCCCTGGTGGTCATGGCCCCCCACGTGTTCGTCGAGTCCATCTCCATCGCCGGAGCCCACGCGGCGCGCACGGCGGCGACCGACGGACCGCTCCTCAACCAACTCGCCCGATACCATGACGACGTCGACACGGCGTTCTGGGGATGGAACGACATCTGGCTCGACCCGGACTTCGCGGCGTGGGACATCCGCGCCGGACTGGGAACCATCACCGCTCCCATCCTGGCCATCCAGGGCGACGGCGACGAGTACGGGACCGTCGCTCAAGTCGACGCGATCGCGTCCGCGACACGCGACTGCCGAGTTGCCTTCCTGCGAGATTGCGGTCATTCGCCGCCTCGCGATCAGCCCGAGATCGTGCTCTCGCTCATCACTTCATTTTTCGAAGCGCACAAGTTTTGACGGCGGTCCTTAAGCTACGGGCGGCGACCGCAGCCGACCGCAGTCATCTGGGAGTATTGGTCATGCCCCAGCCCCACGAAGCGTCCGCCAACGCCGTCGAGCGGTTCGTCATCGCGCCGGCTCGACGGGCCCCGTCCGTTGTTGCGGTCATCGATGGCGCCACGGGCCGGCAGTGGACGCGGACAGAGATGGCCGATGGGGTTAGGCGAGCCGCCGCCCTGCTGTCGACAAGTGGCGTCATGGCCGAGCAGCGGGTCATGCTGATCATGGCCGACACCCCGTCATTCCTGTGGTTCTTCTGGGGCGCGATGTGGATCGGCGCGGTGCCTGTCCCGGTCTCGACCATGCTCACCACGAAGGACTACCAGTTCCTCCTCGCCGACTCCCGGGCCACCGCTGTCGTGATCTCACCCGCGTTCACGGCGACTGCGTTGGCGGCCACCGAAGGCCAACCCCATCTCCATCACGTGTTCGTCGACGACGTGCCGCTCGCCGACGTTCCTGGGGCGGACCCGGCGAACATCGGGAACCCGTTCCCGGCGGTGCCGGACGACATCGCGTTCTGGCTCTACACGTCGGGAACCACCGGCTTTCCGAAGGCGGGCCGCCACCGCCACGCCGACATTGGCTTCTGCACCGACGCCTACGCCTCAGGAGTGCTCGAGATGGGGCCGGCCGATCGCGTGTACAGCGTGGCCAAGCTGTTCTTCGCCTACGGGCTCGGCAACTCGGGCTTCTTTCCGGCTGGGCTGGATGCCACCGTGGTGCTGAACCCCGGGCGTCCCGTCCCCTCTGAGGTCGCGGAGCACGTCCGTATGTACCGGCCGACCCTCTTCTTCGGCGTGCCGACGTTCTATGCCGCGCTGCTCAACGCCGATCTTCCTGTGGACACCTTCTCCAGTGTCCGCCTCGCCGTGTCGGCTGGAGAACCACTTCCGGGAGACCTTCACCGACGCTTCCGCGAACGCTTCGGCGTCGAGGTGCTCGACGGAATCGGCACTACCGAGATCGCGCACATCTTCGTCTCGAATCGGCCCGGGCGGTCACGGCCCAACTCCAGCGGGACGCCGGTCGAGGGGTACGAGATTCAGCTGCGAGACGGCGAGGGCAACGTCGTACCCGATGGCGAATCCGGAGACTTGTGGGTGGCCGGCGAGTCGGTGACTGTTGGGTACTGGAACCGGACAGAGCTGAACCGGCGAGTGCTGCAAGGCCGGTTCATGGCCACCGGCGACGAGTACATCCGCAACGAAGACGGCAGCTACACGTACCTGGGCCGCACTGACGACATGCTCAAGGTCGGTGGCATCTGGGTGTCACCCAACGAGGTCGAGGCGACGATCATGGAACTCGACGACGTGGCCCTCGCCGCCGTCGTCGGCGCGCCCGACCCCGACGGCAACATCAAGCCGCGGGCGTTTGTCGTTGCGGCCCGACCCGATGTCGATCCCGCCGCGTTGGCTCCAGCGGTGCAGGCCCACGTAAAGGCCCGGCTCGCGCCGTTCAAGTACCCGCGATGGGTCGAGGTGGTGAGCGAGCTCCCGACGACCGCCACGGGCAAGATCAAGCGTTACGTGTTGCGGGAGGTGCCGATGGACGGCCGCGGTCATAGGCCTCATTAGTTCGGCCTCATTAGGCCGGATTCGCCAAAGGACGAGGGCCCGCTTCGGTTAGAAAGGCTCACCGTACGATCGGACGCGCCACCGACGTCTTCGCCGAATGGCGCTCCTGCGCCATCTCGCCGCGGTGCTTGAACAACGCCTTCCGGGCCGCTTTCGCCATCTTCGCGTCAGGGGCATGCCCGGCGATCGCATCGAGCAGCTCTTCGGCCCACGGCTCCCGGATACGCCAGAGCTGATCCAGAAAGCCACCGAACGCGGGCTCGTCCACGAACGTCCGCATAACGTCGACAAACTCGTCATCGTCGCGGTCGGCCATCACCGCCAGGTTCTCCATGAGTGCCAATCCGTGAAGCTCTTGTGGCGCCTCGGCGCCGCCTTGGACCGACAACCAGATCGAGGCTTGGGCCCGAACCGGCGTTTCAAGCAGCCTCTCCATAAGCGCCGCAGCACGTTGGCCGTCGCCGATTCGGCCCACGAACGCGGCGATCGCGATGCGATCCTCCGGCCCATTCGACGCGTGCCCAGCGGCCACAATCTCGCGGTCGGCCTCGGCCGGTTGTCGATGAGTCAGCCACACGTCGAACTCGGTCGTCAATCGGTCACTGCTCCACTCGGCCGTCAATGCCACCAATTCCGAGAAAGGGGCGTCGCACAACTCGCCGGTCTCGGGCACGTCGAATCCCACCGCACGAAGCACCACTGCGATCACGGCGCGGCCGAGTTCGGTGAACTCCAGGGCGCCACCATGAATCTCGGTTGTACCGTGGATCGAGGTCGTCTCCGTCGCCCCCGATCGCTCCAAGAGCCCGGCCGCACGCAACACGCGCACCAGCGTATCCAACGTTTGGCGAATGGATCGATCCTTCAGCTCATCGGTGTAGATCGGCGGAAACTGGATCTGCATCGACACCACGGTGCGGGTGCCCGCGT
>JANYDT010000048.1 GCA_025359845.1 Acidimicrobiia bacterium | reverse complement strand
GTCCCAGAAGGCCTGGGCGTCGTAGTGGGTGAGGATGTCGATGAAGCCGGGGGCCACGACGAGGCCATCGGCGTTGATCGTGTTGGTCGCGCTATCCGATACATCACCGATTTCGGTGATCCGTCCGTCTTTGATGGCTACGTCGGCCACCACCCCCGGGCGGCCGGAACCGTCGATGACCTTGCCACCCTTGATGACCGTGTCGAGCATGACCCTCTCCTTCGTCTTCGTTGCGTTGTGGCTCCCGATACTACGAGGTTGGGGGCAACGGGACCATCTGAGGCCGGTACAGCGTGTCGTTCGCGGCCGCCACTGCGGCCAGGTAGGAAATTGGGGTCGCTGCTATCGATGTTTGACCAGCACGAATCCGGACCGGGATATCGCGGGAGACTCATCGTTGTGCAGTCCTCACAGGCTCTGGGTCGCACGAAAGGAAGGTCACTGTTCTTCGACGAAGGACAGAGTGAGTTCCACGGTACCTTTGGGGTCGGCCTTGAACTGACCGCCGCCGGACGTGCCCTTCAGCTCATCCGTGCCCGATATCACGACCAGCTCAGCCTTCGCTACGCCGCCTTCAAAGGTTCCGACGTGCTGGAGGACGAGGCTTCCGTGTCGACCGCCCATGGTCCCCCGGATTCTCTCGAGCCCGACGAATCTGGCGGACTGGTCCGGCTCGTACGCCATCAGCCACTCAGTGGTCGACGTGGCATCGATGTCCCCGGTGTACGTCTTGACGACTGAGGCGCGGGTGAGCTTCGCCACTCCAACTGCCTCGTCGAAGGGCTTCTCCTCCCATGAGCCGATCTCGAAATCGGCGCTGACGTGCTTGTCCATGTTTGCTCCTTGACGGGTGGGCGTAGCGGTTTTCTTCGGATCGACAGCGGCGGGACGGATCGGCTGCGGAGTACTCAGGTGATCATGCTGATGTCGAAGCGCTCCGATGTCTTGAATGGATCGGACATGTCCGGGAACGCCGGTACGTAGTGGCGCAGCAGTTGGACCGGCGTGAGGCCGCTGCTCGTGCGACATTCACGGGTGAGGTGGGCTTGGTCGCTGTAGCCAGCGTCGACCGCGAGCCGGCCGAGCGGGGTCGCACGACCAGCACACCGCCCCGTCGAACTGATCGCCAAGAACCGCTGCAGACGAAGCACGCGAGCAAGGACGCTGGGTCCGTAGCCGAAGCTGCACATCGAGCGTCGAAGCAACCCGCGAACGTTCATGTCAAGCGAATCGGCGAGCTGCAGGGCGTTCGCGCAGGGCCGCGCCGCGAGTGCATCGAGCACGGAATCGGAGAAGCGCAGCTGTTGCCGGTCGCGTTGGCTCATACGGCACACGTACTCGTCAACGAATTCAGTGAGGGCTTCGTGTCCCGTGCCGGCCCGATTCGGCTGGCCCAGCGCGACTTGCAGCCGCTGATCGGCTGCGCGGCCGAGCACCTTGTGGACCCGCCAGCGCGTGTCGGCCAATTGCGACGCGGAGACCCCGAGGACGGCCGAGGCCGCACCGGGTCGGAAGCGAACACCGACCGACTGCATGCCGTCGGGTAGCTCGAAGTCCCAGCCGCTGCGCTCCGGACCGCACACCCACAGAGACCCGTCGCTCATCGACACGAGGTCGATGCACGCGTCGGGAACGAGGCGCCGCAAGGGGGGTGGGGGTCGCCGTGTAGCAGCACGCCAGCACGTGCCGGAGCGGTGCGGGAGCGAGAACGGCTGTGTACCACGACATGGTGCTTGTTCTACCCGCCTAGGCCGCCGCGGAAACCGCAAGCCGCCGCCTCCGCATGTCCTTGGGCCGTCCCAATAGTTGCTTGAACTCGTTGGTGCTGCGACGGGGTAGGGGCGGCGTTGACCATCTGAGGCCGAGGAAGGCATAAGGGCGCCGGCGACCTGGGCCATCGCCATGAACCAGGATCGGTCTCGAGGATGGTCGGCCCTCGCAGTAACCTCGCCCAACGTGAGCAACGTCGACATGGATGAGCTAGCGATTGGTCCGAACGCCTGGGTGGTGGACGACATGCGCGAGCAATGGCTGGCCAATCCGGCCGGGATGGCCGAAGGTTGGCGGAACTTCTTCGAGAAGGAGGCGCGTCACGAGATGTTCGTGACTGGGGCCCCGCCAGACGAGGGAGCGGTGCGGTCGGCCGCGCCCATGGCGACGCCGGTGCTCGTGGCGCCATTGACCGCGCCGGCTCTTTCGGCCACTGCGGATCCGATGATTGCTGCGGAGCCCGCCGCACCTACGGTCGCAGCGGCCCCCGCGGTCCCCACCGCGCCCTTGAGCCCCGCCCCGCATGCGGGCCCAGCTCCATTGGTGGCTTCCGACGGGACGCCGTCGGACCTCTTGCGCGGGGTTGCGGCCCGGGTCGTCGCCAACATGGAGGCCAGCCTTGGCGTGCCGACGGCCACCAGTGTGCGCGATGTGCCGGCGAAGCTGCTCGAGGTTCAGCGCAACATCATCAACAACCATCTCAAGCGGACTCGCGGCGGTAAGGTCAGTTTCACCCATCTCATCGGGTATGCGATCGTGGCGGCCATCGCCGACGTCCCGGTGATGCGCAACACCTATGTTGAAGACGCCGAAGGCAAGCCGCGCGTCGTGCGCCATCCCAACGTGGGCCTCGGTATCGCGGTCGATGTCGCCAATGCCGACGGCACCCGCAATCTGTACGTGCCCTGTATAAAAGCGGCCGACACCCTCGATTTCGTCCAATTCCACGCGGCGTACGAGGCCCTGATCGGCAAGGTGCGCAGCAAGAAATTGGGGGCCGATGATCTCGCCGGGGTAACGGTCAGCATTACCAATCCGGGCACGCTCGGAACCCGGCACTCGGTGCCTCGACTGATGTCAGGGCAAGGGGTTATCGTCGGCGTGGGCTCGATTGATTACCCGGCGGAGTTCGCCGGCGCCGCCCTCACGAAGTTGGCTGAGATCGGGGTCGGAAAAGTCGTGACGCTCACTAGTACCTACGACCATCGCATCATCCAAGGCGCTGAATCGGGTCTGTTTCTCGATCAAATCCGGGCTCGAATCATGGGCGAGGGGGGCTTCTACGACGAGGTCTTCGAGAGTCTCGGGGTGCCTTATAAACCGGCTCGTTGGTTCCAAGATCAGAACCCGTCCGATTCGGCCCGCGCTGCGGTCGAGAAGGCGGCCGCCATTCAAGAGCTCATCAACGCCTACCGCAGCCGCGGGCACCTGATCTCTGACCTCGACCCGCTCGATGCCAAGGGCCCGCAGCTTCCATCCGAACTCGATCCCACCACTTACGGCCTCTCGGTCTGGGACCTCGACCGTCTCTATTACACCGGCCTGTTCGTGGGGGCCTACGAACACAAGGTCGGAGCATTGCTCGGTATTCTTCGCGACGCTTATTGCCGCACTGTTGGCATCGAGTACATGCACATCATGGACCCCGAGCAGAAGCGGTGGATTCAACAAAAAGTCGAAGGTGTCGACACGACCCTCGAGGTCGACGAACAGCGTCATATTCTGTCGGTGCTGAACGCGGGAGAGGCGTTCGAGAAGTTTCTTCACAAGCGCTATACGGGGCAGAAGCGATTCGGTCTCGAAGGGGGCGAATCGGCCATGGTCGTGCTTGATGCTGTTCTCGACGGTGCAGCCACCGAAGGCCTCGCCGAGGCCGTCATCGGCATGCCCCATCGCGGTCGCTTGAACGTGCTCGTCAATGCCACCGGTAAGAGTGTCAATCAGGTCTTCCGGGAGTTTGAAGACATGACGCTGGGTACGGTGTTCGGAGGCGGCGATGTGAAATACCACCTCGGGGCCACCGGCAAGTACAGCGGCCTGTCGGGTAACTCGGTCGCCGTCAGCCTCGCCCCCAATCCAAGTCATTTGGAGGCCGTCAATCCAGTCGTGGAAGGCATCGTGCGGGCCAAACAAGACGAAATGAACGAGCCCGACGAATTTTCGGTGCTGCCCATCCTCTTCCACGGTGACGCCGCCTTTATCGGCCAAGGCGTCGTGGCCGAGACGCTGAATCTCTCCCAACTTCGGGGCTACAAGACCGGCGGGACTGTGCACATCGTGATCAACAATCAAGTTGGCTTCACGACGAATCCTGAGTCATCGCGCTCCAGTGTGTACTGCACCGACGTGGCCAAGATGGTGCAAGCGCCAATCTTTCACGTGAATGGTGACGACCCGGAGGCCTGCTACCGGGTCGGACGATTGGCCTTCGAATTCCGCCAAGTCTGGAAAAAGGACGTCGTCATCGACATGGTTTGCTATCGCAAACATGGCCACAACGAGGGTGATGAGCCGCGCTATACGCAGCCGTTGATGTACGAAAACATCGATTCGCACCCATCGGTACGAGAGTTGTATACCCGCAATCTCGTGGGCCGAGGTGACATCACGCAAGAAGAAGCCGACCGCGCCGCGGCCGACTTCGACGCTCGCATGCAGTCGGCCCTCGATGAGACCCGAGCCGAAAAGGAGGCCGCGGGCGAGCACTCCGGCACCCGGAAAGCAGCCAACGAGAACGACCGAGCCAGCCCCTTCGACATCGTTTCGACCGGTGTCAATCGCGACGTCCTCGACCGGATCGCCGCGGCTACCCATTCGTGGCCTGAAGGATTCAACGCCCATCCGAAACTGGCTCGACAACTGGAACAGCGGGCCGCCACCTACGCGGCGAGCGGAGAGGTGGACTGGGCGCTCGGTGAAGCGATGGCGTTCGGATCGATGCTGCTCGAGGGCCGCACGGTTCGCGTCACCGGCCAAGACACCCGACGGGGCACGTTCAGCCACCGGCAGGCGGTGATGGTCGATGCCGAAACAGGCGTCGAGCACACTCCGCTGGCCTCGCTGGGGGAGGGGCAGGGACGATTTGCCATCTTCGACTCGTCGCTCAGCGAGTACGCGGTGCTGGGGTTCGAGTACGGCTATACGGTCTACAACGAAGAGGCTTTCGTCGCGTGGGAAGCGCAGTTCGGCGACTTCGTCAACGGCGCCCAGATCATGATCGACCAGTTCGTGGTTGCGTCCGAAACCAAGTGGGGCCAACAGAGTCAACTCACGCTTCTGTTGCCTCACGGCTACGAAGGGCAAGGGCCTGACCACTCGTCGGCCCGTCTGGAGCGGTTCTTACAGTTGTGCGCCGAAGACAACATTCGCGTTGTCAACCCCACGAGCGCGGCGCAGCTATTCCATGTATTGCGACGTCAGGTTCACGCGACGGTGCGCAAACCACTTATCGTCATTGCTCCTAAGTCGGGTCTGCGAGCCCGACAGACCCGCAGCAATGTGACAGAACTTGTTCACGGTCATTTCCGAGAGGTGTTCGACGATGTGACGATCACCGATCCATTAGCGGTGAAGCGGATCGTGTTCTGTTCGGGCAAAGTGGCGTGGGACGCGTTGGCGGCGCGGGACGCGGCGGGGTTCGGAGCCCAGATCGCAGTAGTGCGCCTCGAGCAGTTGTATCCGTGGCCGGGAGCGCAGATTCGCGATTTGATCGACCGCTACCCGAACACCACGCAGATGACGTGGCTGCAGGAGGAGCCCGAGAATCAGGGGGCGTGGTTCTTCGTACAACGTCCGTTGTGGGAGCTGTGGCAGTCGACCGGGCGCACGTTGGCCGTAATCGCCCGTCCCCCATCCGGTTCGCCGGCGACCGGTTCGCATCACCAGCACGACGTCGAGCTCGACGTCCTTAAAGCCGCCGTCGTGGCCGGCCTTTCGGTGTGAGTCCGGCCTTGCTCAGGCTGGCGGCGTAGGCCGGATTGTTGCCGGTGTTCCGGACCCCCCGATCCGTGACGCGGGCCCTCGATCGAGCCGAGCAACCTGACCGGGTCACGGGTCGGGTGGCCATCACGCGCACGTGGTCGCTCACGTTGCCTGGCGAATTTGATCGTTCGATCGAGCACGGCCTACTTCGATTTTCGAAGCGTTCGTTGGTGGTGTGGGTGACGGCTCATGCCAATCCCGATCCCAGCGCGGCGGCGTTGCTTGATCGGCTTGCGGAATCGGTGCCCAACGATGCGAGTTTCGTCAAGCGGTCGGTGCGCGACGACGGTTCGAGTTGGCTGATGTATGAGGCGCTCGAGTCGACTGGTTCGATCGTCGGAATCTCGATCGGTCGGCGCACGCTCCTCTCGGCCCACGGCGTGCATGGCGCGGAATATGTCGCGCTTGACATCAGCGCTCGCGATCGAGCCGGGCTCGGCGACGGCTATGCGATCGTGACGTCGTGCGGGCGCGGATAGATCCGCGGAGCCAACCTCTACGGAGTCCCGCACGCTTTGGGGTCGGGTTCGATCAGGTCGACCAGGTAGGCGACGACCGCATTGTCGACACAGCCTGGCCGTGGGGTGGCATTGAACCGGTACAGGATGGCGGGCCGCATCGTGTCGGCGAGGCTGTCGGCCCACACTGTGGGCCACGTTCGGTCGTCGGTTTGGCTCAATATGAGCGGCTTCACGGCAAGCGCGTTGGCGACGGGAGGGGGCGCTTCTCCAGTGACGCCCCATTGGAGACATTCGCCGACGCCCGCGTGCAGGCCCAACTTGAACCAATGAGTGCCCGCCTCTTTGACAGCCGTGTCGAGGGTCGGCCGAGTGCTCGGGTAGAGACCGTTGCGACAGGCGACCGCCCAGAACGGTCCGCCGTTGATGGTAATTGGGTGCACCCACAGCACGGCGATCCGACGAGAATTCTCGATTGGTGTTCGATCGCCGTGATCGAGAGCATCAAGATCCTGGGCGAGAGCGGGCCACTGCGCGGGCTCCACCACTCTGGCGAAGGTGAAAGCCGTCAGCGCACCGGGCCAGAAGATACCCCGCCCTTTCTCGGGCTCTGCCGGCAGCGGACTCTTCAGCAAGCGATCGGCGAGCGCGTCGAGGCGAACCTTTGCCCCGCCCGGTCCGTCGAGAGCACATTTGGAAGCGCTGCACTCTCGCAAGAAATCATCCAACGAACTATTGATGCGGGTACTGATATCAGTGAGAAATCTGCTTAACCTCGACGGATCCATGAGTTCACGAAGGAGGAGCGAACGCACTTGCGTCGGGAAAAGGGTCGCATAAACAGACGCGATGGCGGCGCCGTAA
Organism: Acidimicrobiia bacterium; assembly: GCA_025359845.1. GTDB lineage: Bacteria > Actinomycetota > Acidimicrobiia > Acidimicrobiales > JANYDT01 > JANYDT01. Next base: position 10,400 of record JANYDT010000048.1, on the reverse strand, counting down.
CGAGAACTGTCGATAGAGAGTTGCTTCTCGTTCAGTGCTTGGCGGACCCGTTCGATATCCATCGCCGCATCGCTGACCCGAACGAACTGCAGTAGGGGGCCGGCCCGACGGAGGCAATCAACGCGCCAAGCAGCGAGCGCGCCCAACTCGACTTCGGGTACACGCAAGTCAGCGAAGAGACCGAGACCGAGCTCGTCCGTGCTCGTGGCGCACCGGATTGGTGAGCTCTCACCCATGCCCCGATGATCAATAGTGATCTGGTCGAATCGGTCTAGTTCGGAATTGGTGCCTTCTGTGGAGATCGGCTGGCTCGCGGCGTAGGGCGGTCCCGACAGAAGCAGCTCGACGCCGATGCGAGGCTTCGGGCCAACCGCCCTCCGTCTATGTATTGCCAGCGTGATCTGCGGGCCACCCGGGTGCGAGTAGTCCATCGGCACGACAAGGGTCGAGCATTCGAATTCGGTGTCGTCGCAGTCCGTCCACACAAGGTTGGAAGGTGGGCGCGGGTTTGCGGTCGTCGCGCGAGCGGTCGTAACACGTGCCTTGCGAGCCCGGGTGGGCGCTTTGACTTTACCCAGGGCGGAGGTCGAGCCAAGGACAAGCGCGGCAATTACGGCGACGTTCAGAGCCAGAGGCAACCGTCTCAACATTGCGTACCCGCCTTTGAAATGATTCGCTTTTTGAGATATGTACGCACGGCGCCATTGACGCAAATGTTGATCTCGGCGGACGTGTGGCCCTCGCCCCGGCGCGTGAGCAGCGACGCGTTGCCCAGCTGTCTCGTCAGGCCCTAGGCCCAAACGTACGGCGTCGCCGGGTCGTCGGTCGAACCCACGACGAGCACCGGAATGGTCGTGTTTGCCTGAACCGGTGGCAGAGTACGAGACGCTGCCGGCCAACCGTCGCATACATCGATCCGATCGGCCACTGCCCTCCACAGCCTGGGCGCAGCGGCGACAAGTTGTGCTCTGATTGCCGTATCCACCCCGGAGACCTGGGGATAGAAGCCGTCCCGGCACGCGATCGCCATTAGCGGGCCGGAAGGCAAGTAGCCCGACAGGTCACCGTAGGCGCCCCCTAGGATCCCCAAGAAATACGGATACCGGTTGCCGGCGTCGATGTCGCGCAAGAAACTCGCCAGTTTCGGCCAGCTTTCAGCATTGTCAAGCAACGGCGCGGTCCTCCGAACGACGTCGCGTCCGGCGACCGACAAGAGGCGATGCGCGAGGTCCGAGGCGATGGGCGAGGCATCGAGGCGCGCCACCAAGGCGCTGAATCGCTCGGCGGGTGGAGTGCCGTTGTTGAACGCACAGGTTGGTGACGACGCGCGTTCGGAGAGAAAGCGGTCGAGCCGGCCTTCCAGCCGACGGCCCTCGTCAGCAATGTTACGGCCCCCAAACGCCTCGGGGTCGACCGCGGCATCGCGCACCATCGCATCGACTCGCGTGGGGAACAACGTGACGTATAACGCGCCGAGCAACGTGCCATAGGAGTAGCCGAGGTAGCTCACCGATGTCTCGCCCAACCCGACGCGAATGTCATCGATGTCTTCGGCGGTCTCTATGGTCCCGACGTGATCAAGGAGATCACCGCTGATTCGTCGACGACTCTCCTTCCAGCGGACGGTCATTTCACCGAATCCTTCGGTGGTCGTTACATCGACGAAGGCATTGAGGCCCAGATCATCTCGTGTCTCACCGCAAAGTACAGGAGAACTCGCTCCGGTCCCCCGAGGATCGAAGCCGACCACGTCGAAGTGGTCGGCGAACGACGACGCAGTACGACCGTAAATTCGGTCTGCGGCGAAACCGCGGACGGAGTCGACTCCCGAACCGCCGGGGCCGCCGGGGTTGACAATGAGCACGCCGCGTCGCAGCCCGTCGGCGCGGGCTTTGAGACGTGCCAAAGAGATCGAAATCCGTCGGCTGCTCGGTGTCGCTCGGTCGAGTGCGACGTCGAGGCGGCCGCATTCGAGTTCGACACCGACGAGCGGGGTCGGACACGCCTTCCACACGATGCTTCCGGATGGGCGGGCATGTTGAATCGAGAATCGCTGAAGCAAAGGGATAGGGTTTCACAGATCGTGCACTAAGGCTTGGGCTATATGAACCATCCGACGTCGCGATCCGAATTATCGATATCTCAGAGGCCGGGACACTGCTAAGAGTCGCGCGTTCGAAGCCGATCTAAAGAAATACAATGTGACTTTGGACAAAGACCTTAACCCGTTGCGCGAACCATTGGCCAAGCTAGTTGACGCAAGGAACTCGATCGTTACCCACCGGGAATTTCTCCACGCTTATGGTTGAGGCAAGGTCTCGGACGGAAATGGCGGATTCGTCCGGCCTCCACACGAACGCCACGGTCAGCACTTCTGGGCCTTCGCGTCCGGGGTCACGCCGTCCGGTCGAGCGAGTCGGCGCCTGTACTTCGCATCGCCGTACCGTGGCCCGTCGAGAACAAACAGCACCTGATTTCAGGCTCGCCCGGATTGGGTGAGTCGTTTGAGTAGCTGGTACTACTTTGATTGCTATACTAACGGGTATGACCAAAGTGGCTATCTCGTTGCCCGACGACCTGGCTGCCACGCTTGACCGGATCGCCGCCTACGAGGGCTCGTCCCGTTCCGCCATCATCGCCAAGGCGCTCGTCCCTTTCCTCGATCGAGCGATGATCGCTCTCATCAACTCGTACGTCGATGAGGAATCCGACGCCGATCGCGAGCTTACCGATGCCGTGGTAGCTGCGAGCGGAGACTATTTCATGAAAACCCCATAGTGATCTGGCGTGGCGAGGTGTACTGGTTCGACTCCCCGGTGGCTATCAAGTCGCGCCCCGTTCTGGTCGTTTCGTGTGACGAGATGAACGAGTCGCGCGTCGATACCTGCGTAGTGGCGGCCATCACTTCGACGCCGGCGCGTGCCGGCCGGCCTGGATGGGTGCCAATTCGCGTCCGGTCGACGGACGGAGAGGTCAGTGGATCGGTCAATTTGTCGGCGCTCAACACGGTGCGCAAGAGCGAGTTGCGCAGCCATATCGGAACGGTGTCGTTGGCAGAACTTGACGAGATCGATGATGCTCTGCGTTTCGTTTTGTTCAATCGACGGCCGGCGCTTTAGGTTCGACGTCTTGGTGCTGCTCACCCCACCAAGTCGTCGATCACGCCGAGCCACAGGTTGACGCAATAGCCGAGTGATTCGATGTCGATGCGCTCGTTGTGGCCATGGAAGCGTCCGGCGAAGTCTTCCATCGTGATGGTCGGCGACAGGAGGCCGGTCCCGTACGCGACAACGCCCTTGTCTCGGAAGAATCGGGCATCGGTGGCGCCCACGATCAACTGCGGAAGAAGGTCGGAGTCGGGGTAGACGTCACGGGTGCGGCGCTCGATCGAATGCCAAAGCGGATTGTCGACGGGGGAGCGGGTTGAGATGTCGTTGAATATTGCCGATACCTCCACGGCGTCGAACATGTCGCCCAACGCTTCGCGTAGATGAGCATCGACCATGTCGCCCGTCGTGCCCGGTACTGTCCGGATGTCGACGTCGATGTTGACCACGTCGGGGATCACATTGGTCTTGACGCCGCCGTGCACCACGTTGGGCGAGAACGTGGTGTGCGAACAGGCGTGCATCCGTTTGGCCATGTTGAGCGGCATGGTCTCGAGCGTGTCCCATACCCGACGGGGGTCGAGGAGGCCGGCCTTTACGTCGTCGGCCACGCCCAGTGTGTCGACGGTGGCGGCCCATAGCTCGTCGAGTTGCGCGGCCGGTCGGTACGTACCAATCCGGCGGATCACCTCCGCGGCCTTCAGCACGGCCGAGTCGGCGCCGAACGGCATCGATCCGTGCCCGGGCGTTCCGCTCACCCTGATGCGGCGCCACGCAATACCCTTCTCGCCCACGTTGATGGTGATTTTGCGGCGACCGTCGGTGCCCGTCGCTGACCATCCGCCGATCTCGGTCAAGAGGTAGTCACACGCGATCGCATCCCAGTGCTCGTCGACCATCCAGCGGGCACCGTACGTGCCGCCGGCCTCTTCGTCGGCCACACCGAAGTAGACGAGGTCGCCCTTGGGTCGAAACCCGGTGCGGGCTAGTTGCTTGAATGCAACCGCCATAGACGCGGTCTCATTCAGCATATCGATCGCGCCGCGCCCCCAGATTTCTCCGTCAATGATCTCGCCGCCGAACGGATCGTTACGCCAACCCGATGGGGTCACGGGCACCACGTCGGTGTGACCCATCAAGCACAGCTTGGGGGCGGACGGGTCGCGGCCCTCTATGCGGGCCACGATGCTGGTGCGATCATGCACCGACGTGAACCGCTGCACCGCCAATCCCGCCCCTTCGAGATACGTCTGGAGTAGATCCGCGTTGCGGCGCTCGCCCCCCGACTCGGGCCGGCCGTCGTTCACGCATTCGTTGCGGATCAACGCTTGCAGCAACTCGGCGGTCTCATTCGTCAGCGCAGTGTCGGGCATGAAGCAAGGCTACGACACTGGCACCATTCGCGCCCGTCCGTGGGCGCGGTATGCGGGGGCGCCGGCGGTCGCAGCGCGCGTTATCGTCTTCTCGTGGCCGCCTATGTGATTGTGAATCTCGACGTGCACGACGCTGCGCTATACGAGCAGTACCGGACTCAGGCGCCGGCGTTCGTGGCCAAGCACGGGGGCCGGTACCTCGTTCGGGGAGGCGCGTCGGAAGTCGTCGAGGGCGAGTGGCAGCCGCGTCGGTTGGTGGTGTTGGAGTTCCCCGACTCTTATTCGGCGCGCTCTTTCTTCGCGGATCCCGAGTACGTGGTCGTGGCCGCCCTCCGGCATCGATCGACGACGTCGCAGGTTGTCATCGTGGAAGGTGTGGCTCCGTCGCCTTGACCGGGCCGCGACTGCGCTCAGGCGCCCAGTCGCGGTCGGACGGACACAAGTGCATCCAAATGCCACGCACCACGTCTGGCGCGCCCGCACCGCCCTGAGTAGGGTCCGGGCGTGGCCCTCGAACACATCCGGATCTGCGATTTCACGGGCCAGCTGGCCGGGGCTGGGGCGACCCGGTATCTAGCGGCTTACGGCGCCGAGGTTTTCCGGATCGAAGACCCGGTGACCAAGGGAATGTGGGACATCTTGCGAGCGGTGCCGCCGTATGTCGACGATCGACGCGGGGTCGATTTCGGGGGCGCATACAACAATCACAATGTTGGAAAGGAAGGCATCACGCTCAACCTCCGCACGGATCGCGCTCGCGAGATTCTGGCCGAGCTGATCGCCAAGAGCGACGTCGTCAGCGAAAACTTCGCCACTGGGGTGATGGCCGGCTTCGGATTCACCTACGAGCGAATGAAGGAGCTGAGGCCCGACATCATCTATGTCTCGAATTGCGGCTTTGGCCATCGCGGCCCTTACCGCAAATTCAAGACTTGGGGGCCGATCGTCCAGGCGGTATGCGGCCTTACCTACACGTCGGGTCTCCCGAATCAACCTCCGGCCGGGTGGGGCTTTTCGTATATGGATCACCACGGTGGCAACTGGATGGCCATCGCCATCCTGGCTGCGCTCATCCATCGCGAACGCACCGGCGAAGGGCAGTGGGTCGACATGGCTTGCACCGACGCCGGCGCCCACATGCTGGGTCCGATGATGCTCGAGCACACGGCCAACGGACGGGTGTTCCGGTCGAATGACCAACATTCCACCCATAGCGATTCGCCGCGCATGGCCCCCCATAACATCTACGCCAGCGCCGGGACCGACGACTGGGTCGCCATCGCCTGTAGAGATGACGGCGATTGGAAGGCGTTGGCCGGGGTGATCGGCATCGCTCCCGACGATGAACGGTTCGCCACCGTGACAGCCCGCAAAGAGAATGAGGGCGAACTCGACGACGTCGTCGCCCAGTGGTGTGTCGTGCGAGACAAATTCTCCGCCGCCGCTGCGCTGATCGCGGTGGGCGTCCCGGCCAGCCCTGTCCAGAAACCCGAGGAGCGAATCGACCACGACATCGGCACGTCTGAATGGGGCCTCTGGCCGACGGTCGAGCACGCGGCCATGGGGTCGGTGCGCGTCGACGGTCTCCCCGCCAAGTTGTCGAAGACGCCTTGGTCGATGACCCGCGGTGGACCGGTCCTTTCGGCTGACACCGAGACCGTTCTGGGACGGGTGCTCGGCTATTCGCCCGAACAGGTGACTGCGCTGCGCGAAGCTGGCGTCGTATGACCGTCGCTCGCGATTCGCCGTCGCCCGCGGTACCGCCGATCGATGACCCTTCCGCCCCCGGACCGCTTACCGGGATCAAGATTCTCGAACTGGCGAGCGAGTGGACGGCCTTTGCCGGCAAAGTGATGGCCGATCTGGGCGCCGAAGTGGTACTCGTCGAGCCGCTCGGCGGGTCTCCCCTACGGCGCTACGAACCCTTCCTCGAGGGCGTGGCCGGGCCTGACCGCAGCTTGTGGTGGTGGCACTACCAAACGTCCAAGCTCGGCGTGGAGCTGGCCGACGACGATCCCCGATTGGGCGAACTCGCGGCCCACGCCGAAGTGCTCCTTACCGACGCTCCGTTGCGCACCGACGGGCTGCATCGCGACGACCTCATTCACGTCACCATCACGCCTTTCGGACGGGGTAACCCCCGCGACGGCGAGCCGGCCACCGATCTCACGATCTTGGCGGGAGGCGGTCCGGTGTGGAACTGCGGATACGACGATCACTCGCTGCCGCCCGTTCGGGGGGCCGGCAACCAAGCCTTGCACACCGTTGGCCTACACGCTGTGGCTGCGACCCTGGTGGCCGTCTTGCATCAGCGTCGCACAGGTGAAGGGCAGCGAGTCGACTTGAGCGCCCATGCGGCCGCCAATGTCACGACTGAGGCCGGTTCCTATGAGTGGCTCGTCGCCAAAAGTACGGTGCAACGTCAAACGGGGCGTCACGCCGCCGTCAATCCATCGACCGCAACGACGGCTTATGACAATCGAGGTCGGCCGGTGAACACGGGCTTTCCCCCCCGATCGGTGGCCGAATTCCGGGCCGTTCGTGAATGGTTGGACACTCTCGGGCTGACCGATCAGCATCTGGAGGCCTTCTTTCTCGACCTGGCTATCGAGCGCGGCGGCGTACATCTGTCGGAGCTGAGCGTCATCCCCGAGGCGATGGCCATGTTCGGCGCCGGCCGTGACGCCCTGCTGCTCATTGCGGCCACGCTCACCGACCACGAGTTCTTCGTCGGAGGCCAGCAAAGAGGTCTGGCCGTCGGGGTGATAAACGCGCCCGAAGACATAGTGGCGGATGCCCATTTCCAGGAGCGGGGCGCGATTGTGCCCGTCCATCACGACGACCTGGATCGTTCGTTTCTTTACTTGGGGGCGCCGATCGCGTTCTCCCGCAGCCCGTGGCGGATCTCGCGCCGCGCCCCGCGTCTAGGGGAGCATCAAGACACCAACTGGTGAATGTCCTTAATCGGAAAATTCGCCTCAACCTGTTTCGATCGGTTCATCGTGGGTATTAGTACGTTTGTCAGCCAGCTCGACGCCATGTTACGAAGGAGCACGTCATGACCATGACCGTCATCGTGCCGCTCGACGGGTCACCGTCAGCGGAACGAGAATTGCCGATTGCCGCCACTTTAGCCCGCCGGTCCGGCGGATCGGTCGTTCTCTTCACCGCGCGCGACTCGGGCGTGCCCGTCGATGTCGACGGATACCTCGCGCAACAAGAGTCCCGATTCGGTGTGGTCGCGGAGCACCAAATCTCCGAGCATCGCGATATTCCCGTGTCTCTCGCCAAAATCGCCGAAACTCACGACGATCCGGTAATCGTCATGTCCAGCCGGGGTCCTAACGGGATCAACGAGGTGGTTATCGGCAGCATTACGGCCGACACCTTGCGGCTGACTGACGCGCCCGTACTCCTGCTCGGCCCGCATGTCAAGATCGTCCCGTCGCCGACTGACCCTCCTTACGAAACGCTCATTGTCTGTCTGGACGGATCCCACGGAGCCGAGTCGATTCTCCCAATAGCGCAACGCTGGGCGAAGCTGCTCGGGTTGACCATGTGGATCGTGCAAGTGGTCGACCCAAGCGTCAAACTCCGTGTTGAAGGCCTCGCGCATGAGGCCGTGGACGAGAGCGGCTACGTTCACCGTGTGGCTCGCAAACTTTCGAGCGCCGAGTTCGAAACAGAATTTGATGTATTGCATGAAGATGCTCATCACCCGGCGCGCGCCCTCGTTCGGTTTGCCGAGGGCCTTCCCCGTCCCATCATCGCCATGACTACGCATGGCCACACCGGCCTACGAGGTCTCGTGGCCGGAGATGTAACCATGAACGTTGTACGCCACGCCACGTGCCCCGTCCTGGTTGTCCGACCGCATGACCCGGCGGGTAACGAGCACTCGTCCGATCGCAAGCATGCCCTCGCGTAGCGACTCTCGAGTCATTAAAGCGCTCGTGCATTGACCCGTAGCGTCGGGCTCGCTGAGGAGCGTTGATTGGTTCCACGGCGTAGCCTTGCGGTCATGCGCCAGCTTTATCCCGAACCGGCTGACGTCGATCTCGTCGAGGCCTACGGGCGACTCGACCGAACCCCCGGGCGGCCGAGCGTGCGGCTCAACATGATCGCCAGCCTCGATGGCGCTGCCGCGCTGGCCAATCGATCGGGAGGTCTAGGCGGCCCGGCCGACAAGACCGTCTTCGCTACATTGCGGGCTCTGGCCGACGTGATCCTCGTCGGCGCGGCCACCATGAGGGCCGAGGCCTACCGCCCGGCCCGTCTCGACGATGGCGCCCAGGCAAGGCGTCGAGGTATGGGACTCGCGCCCGCGCCCCCGATTGCGGTTATCACCCGGGCGTGTCGACTCGAATGGACCACGCCGTTCTTCACCGACGCCCCGCCCGACCAACGCCCGCTCGTGATCACGGCCACCTCAGCCGCGACCTACGACAGAGACCGTGCCGCGGAAGTGGCCGATGTCGTTATCGCGGGTGACGACGGCGTCGACCTCGGCCGCGCGCTGAGCGCCCTCGGGGAGCGTGGCTTCGACAATGTTTTGGCCGAAGGTGGCCCAGGAGTCGGCGCGCAACTCGCATCAAGCGGACTTCTCGACGAACTCTGCCTCACCGTGTCGCCGCTCCTGGTAGGCGGAGACGCCAAGCGCATCCTCGAAGGCCATCCCCTCGAGCCCCCGACCCGACTCGAACTGCGCCGCGTGCTTACTTCTGACGGCTTCCTGTTTCTGCGTTACGGGCGGTCGTGAGGCCATCGCCCCGACCCGGCCCTCCTCGCCTAACCTGACGAACGATTACGGCACCAACAACACGCGTCCGAACGCTTGGCGGGACTCGATGTACGTGTGGGCGGCGGCCGCCTCGGCGAGCGGGAAGGTCTTGTCGATCACGACCTTCAGCTCGCCCGCCGCCACTCGGGCGATCAGCTTCTCGATCATGGGCCGGGTGCGGGACGGATTGATGCCCATTTCGGCGCCGAGAAACACTCCGGCGATCGATCCGTTTTTCTGCATGATCGGCCAGATTTCGGGTGGCCGCTCCTCGCGTCCGGCCTGGCCGACCCACGACACCCGGCCGCGGTAGGCCAATGCGTTGATCGAGCCTTCAAGGGTGGTGCCGCCGACGGAGTCGACGACGAGATCGACGCCGCGCCCGTCGGTCAATCGGCGGACTTCTTTGCCCAGCGCACCGGGGGTTGCGTGGGTGCGGTAGTTGATGCCGTGGTCCATCCCGTAGGCCTTGAGCCCTGCGAGTCGCTCATCGGTGGAGGCTGTCGCCAGCACCGTCGTCGCGCCGGCCGCCTTCGCCAATTGAATGGCGGCCAGTCCAACACCGCCCGCCCCGGCCTGCACGAGCACGGTCTCGCCGGCCGTTAAGCGACCGAACTCGAAGAGGCAATCATCGGCAGTTCCGAACTCGATGGGAACGCCCGCCGCGTGCTGTATGTCGAGTCCGTCGGGCACGGCGAAGGCACTCCTGGCGGGCACGCTGATGAGTTCCGCGTGTGAACCGGAGCCCATCGTGGCCACGACCTTCTGTCCGAGCTTGAGCTCGGTGACCCCCTCCCCGAGCTCGCGGACCACTCCGGCGGCTTGGTAGCCAACGATATGGGGAGTGGAGGTCAAAACGCCGCCCTGGCGGTGCAGGAGATCGCCACCCTGGATGCTCACGGCCTGCACCTCGATCACCACGCCGCCACGACGGGCGACGGGATCGGGAACCTCTTCGTATTTGAATACTTCGGGGCCACCTGTTTGGTAATAGACAGCTGCTTTCATGCGGCCAACCTAGAGCCGCCGACCGGGGAGCAATGCATCGCGCCCTCATGTCCGGATTTGTGTGTTGCCCCGACCGCCCACAAGCCTCAGATCTCGCGTGGCGGGCCTCAGGGAGAGTCCCGTTGCGCCTCG
>JANYDT010000043.1 GCA_025359845.1 Acidimicrobiia bacterium | reverse complement strand
CCCCCGAATCCGCCCCCTCCGAATCCGGGGGAGGCGGGTTCCGAGGAGGCGGATTCGGAGGGGGCGGGCCAGGGCTGGGGCCCCTTCTGCCCGGAGCCGCCCCAACTCGCCCGAGCGGAAGCGGTCGTGGCCGACGGGGCGGCGGTTTTGCGGGCGGGTTCACCACGTCGGCGACGGAGTTCGTCGCGACGAGTTGCGCCGTGGTCGACCAGGCCAAGTGGAACGGAACGACTTCTACGACAATGCCGATCCAAACGTTTCGGGGCGGCCCAAGCGCGGCGCCCTTCACCCTCTATGACTGCGCCTGAATTTCGACCTTCCGCCCGCCGGTCACGGCGCCAGCGCAACCCCCAGGAAGTCGGAAATGAGCTGGGCCACTTTTGCGCCGTGGCTGCGCACCACCCCGTGCCCGGAATCGGCCATCGTGTGGCGGGTCACACCCACCGGACGCCCGGACAGCTTGCGTTCGATGTAATCGGTGGCCCCGAGAAACGCTTTGTCACGATCCCCCACGATCAGCAGCGTCGGGCAGGCAATCCGTTCGAGGTTGTCGATGACGAACGCGTCATCGTGCAGACCTAGCAGTTGGGACGGGCGACCCGATGACTCGGCTGTCGCCCGGACGTTGTCGTTCCATTTGGCCCTTGCCCCATCGTCGCGAAATCCCGGTCCGGTGGCCACCAGGATCAGCGCCGCCGTCTTCTCCGGATGCTCGATGGCGTAGCGACAGGCAATGTATCCACCCAGCGAATGGCCCGCGAGGATCACCGGACCCGGCTCCACCGTAAGCAGCGCTTCCAGCGATGCGTAGGAGAGCCTCGCGTCGTAGGCATTGGGGTCCTTCAGCTCGGCCGATTGGCCGTGGCCGGGCAGATCCCAGGCGATCGTGCGATAGGTCGACGGGAAGGCGGCGACAACGCCATCCCAAATGGTGGAATCGTCTCCCATCCCATGCGAAAACACGATAGGACGGCCCGCAGCGGGGCCACGACGATTGATATAGAGGTCAGACACGGACGGCCACGTTAGGCCGAGCGAGGCTCTGGTCCGTTCTCCCGCCGTTCGATCTTCTTCGAGAACTGGGTCGAATCCGCGCATATGGGTCGGCGTGGCCGCGCGGTCTGGTCGCCCCATTCCTGTCCGGATGACCCAGTTCGGGGAGGCGGCGGGGAGGCGGCGGGAAGCGGCGCGGAGCTGGGGGGTTACGCGGCGCCCGACCGCAGGACCCCGGCCGTCACTAGGGCCGCCACCGCGGCCGCGTCGTAGCCGATCTCGGCCAGCACTTCCGCGTTGTGTTGGCCCAGCAACGGCGCGGTCAGATCGAGGTCTTCGGGTTGACCGGAGAACCGCAGCGGGTTGCCGGGAATGGCTATCTCACCGAGGATGGGATCGGGCACCACACGCACGGCGCGACGCGACTCGAAATACGGATGCCCGACGGCGTTCTTCGGCTCGAAGACGGGGGCGCACGGCACTCGCTCGGCATCGAGGGCGGCCAATACGGCTTCGTCGGTCGGAAGGGTCCCCATCCAGTCCTCGACGATGGCGTTGAGTTCGTGACGGTTCTTGTGCCGCTCCCGCAGCCCCTTGAAGCGCTCGTCCTTCTGCAAATCGGGACGACCCATCGCCCGGCACATACCGGGCCACTGACCCTGCATGACGTGCAGCGTAATCCAGCCGGTTGGGCCCCGAAAGACGCCCATCGGGGCGTTGAGGCCGGACTTCTCACCGGAGCGGGTCGGGCTCCACCGGCCGCCGGTCAGGAACGGCCCTTGCACCGCCAATTCATGGGCATGGAACAGGGCGTCGACCATCGAGATGTCGATGTGCTGCCCCTTTCCGGTGCGTTCGCGGTCGAAAAGGGCGATGCCTATGCCGGCCAGCGCGTGGACGCCGGCCGACACATCCGCGAACGAGGTTCCGACGGGCATGGGCGGCCCGTCGGCCGGACCGGTGAGGTGAAGAAATCCGCTCATCGACTGCGCAATGAGATCGAACGCGGTCTTCTTCGCGTACGCCGGATCGACGCCGGGCGCCTTCCCGAACCCCGAGATCGACGCCATCACGAGACGAGGATGTTTGGGCCCGAGCGAGGCCCAGTCGAGACCGCGCCGTTCCATGACCCCGGGCCCGTAGTTCTCGACGAACACGTCGGCTTGCGCGATCAGCGCATCGAGGACGGGTCGTCCTTCCGGGTGGTTGAAGTCGAGGCACACACTGCGCTTGCCCCGGTTCTGCTGCACGAAATAGCCCGAGCGGCCCTCCCGCATGATCGCCATCGTGCGACTCGGATCGCCATAGGGCGCCTGCTCGATCTTGATGACCTCAGCCCCCAGCTCGGCCATCAACCTCGTGACCGTGGGCCCCGAGAGGTATTGGGTCATATCGAGCACCTTGATGCCTTGCAGGGAGGGACGCATGAGGGCACGGTAGTGCGATCGGCCGCGACAGGTAGACCGCAAAAGCCGCAGGCCGTTCACGCTTGGCCGCGTTGGCTCGGTTGGACGGGCGGCGCGCCAAAGGCGAGACTCAGTTCATGACGACTGCCAGTCCTGGAGCGGCCCGTTCTCCGGGCGTCACGTTCCAGCAACTCCTTGACGCCGACACCCATCCCGTGCCCGACGTATTGCGCCTGCAGTCCCCGAAGTTTCTCGGCGACGACGACATTCCTAAGGAGCGGTATACGTCCTACGAATGGCATCGCCAGGAAGTCGAGCGCCTCTGGAAGCGGGTGTGGCAGTTCGCTTGCCGCGAAGACGACATCGCTCGTCCCGGCGACTACGTGATCTATGAGCTGGCCGAAATGGCGTTTCTCATCATGCGCCAACCCGATGGTTCAATCAAGGCGTTCCCCAACGCCTGTCTGCACCGGGGCCGGAGACTAAAGGATTACGACGGCCATTGCTCCGAGATCCGCTGCGCCTTTCACGGGTTTGCTTGGACCCTCGACGGCCGCCTGCAAGACATTCCGGCCCGCTGGGACTTCCCCCATGTGAACGACGATTCGTTCCATCTGCCCGAGATCAAGGTCGATACCTGGGCCGGATTCGTCATGATCAACCCCGACCCGAACGCCGGGTCATTGGCCGAGTTTCTCGGTCCCGAGATCGCCCAGTTCGACGGGTGGGACCTCGCCAACCGGTTCACCGAGGCCCACGTGGCCCGGATCGTCCCGGCCAACTGGAAGCTCGCCCAGGAAGCATTCTGCGAGGCGTACCACGTGAGCGGAACCCATCCCCAGGTCATGGCGTATCTCGGCGACACCAACAGCCAGGTCGACGTGTGGGACAACATCTCGCGGGTCATCACTCCGGGCGGCACGCCCAGCCCGCTGTACGGCGACGACCCGCCCAACCAGGAGGACATGATGCGGGCGATGCTCGATGTCCGGGTCGACCAAGACCTTCCGGTGCGCATCCCCGAAGGCCAGACGATGCGGGCGGTGGCGGCCGAGATGTCACGCAATCGTTGGCGACCGCGGGCCGGAGAGAGGGTCGACGCGATGTCTGACGCCGAGATGATGGACAGCATCGACTACACGATCTTTCCCAACTTCCACCCGTGGGGCGCGTTCAACCGAATCGTCTATCGGTTCCGACCCAACGGCGACGACCACCGTTCGGCCGTCATGGAAGTGCTGTTCCTTTCGCCTTACCCCGAAGGAAGCGAGAAGCCCCGCCCTGCGCCCGTGCATTGGCTCGAGCCCCATGAGGCGTTCAGCGATGCCCCCGAACTCGGCATGCTCGGCAAAGTATTCGACCAAGACCTGTTCAACATGCCCAACATGCAACGCGGCCTCGAAGCGTCCTACAAGCCGGGCGTGACGCTCGGCAACTACCAGGAGTCGAAGGTCCGCTGGCTCCACGTGAAGCTCGGCGAGTGGGTAAATCAAGGCGGGACGAACTGATGCGCGGCATACGGCATCCGTTTTCGAAGGCGCTCTACGAACAGGACGGGAAGGGTCACGTACGCGTCGTCGAACACGACGGTCGCACCGGTCGGTTTCAGGGCAACGGAAAGTGGATCGACGGTGAACTCGAATCGGCCGACCCGCACTTGTGCGGCTGGGTCGCCGGGCCGCAAGTCAGCAATCATCGCGTCACCCAGCAGCCGGCGGCGACGACGTCGTAGGCCGCGGGCGAACCGGGTTAGCCGGCGGACGGGTTAGCTGGCGGACGGGTTATCCGGCGGCGGGATTTACCACGTTGCGACTACCCGGAGGCGCGGGCCAGTAGATCGCGGGCACCGTCGCTCATCGCCACCATCGCCGCCATCGCCCGTCCGGCCTCGCTCATCTTGGCGAGGGTCTTGCGGACGGCATTGATCATTTGGTCGTCGTCGAGTCTTGCGGCCAACGCGTCGGCTTGGGTTTCCAAGAACACCAGGCACACCGCGTCTTCCAAGACCTGGGCCTCGGCGTCGCCACCCAAGCCTTCTTTGCGCACGAGCGCTTGCACGCGGGCAACAGTGGCGGCGTCGACTTCGCCGTCAAGCACCAGCCCAACCTGGTCACTTTGGCGCTTTCGTAAGGCGACACGCCAACGTAAATACCCGGCCCGTCCGGCCGGAAATTCGGACCGGTTGATGAGCCAGCGCCCGAGGTGATGGGCTCGCGCCGCCAGTAACAACGCCTCGCTCGCGCCGGGTTGCAATTGCAACACCCAGCCATGGGCGAGCCGCCCCTCCGCCAGGGCCAGCGGGACGGGGCGAGGATCGGCGCCGTTGGCCTGATCGATGACGCCGAGGGCGGCGGTGAGCGATGATTTCAGGTGGCGCACTCGCTCTCGCCGGTGGCGACAACGTACGGACCGGTTTCGTCGTAATCGACGTAAAGATCCGGCGCTTCTTCGGGCGGCGGGAACGCGTCGAGATCCTTCAGGTCTTCGGCGATGGTTTTGGCGCCACCAGAACGATCCATCCAAGATCGGAACCGCTCACCGGCTTCACGCTCGGCCGCATAGCGACGTACGACCCTCACGACCGCCTCCGCCGCGTTCTTGGCCGGAAGCTTTAGGGCCTTGTCGCCGAACTCGATCTTCTCCTGCCCCACATAGCCGCCCAGCAGCATTTGATAACCAGGAGCGGAACGGCCATGGGCTCGGCGTTCAAACCCGAAAAAGCCGATATCAGCAGTGTGATGCTGACCACAAGAGTTCATGCAGCCCGAGATGTTCACGCGCACTCCGCCGACTTCGGAGAGACCTTCGGCCTCGAGCCCGTCGCCAATGGCTTTGGCCAGCCCTCGCGACTGACTAACGGCCAAATTGCACGTATCAGCACCCGGGCAGGCCACGACATCGCGCGCCAGTTCGGCGCCGGGTTGGGCCATTCCCATCACGTCGAGGCGGGCATGGAACAGCGGAAGATCGGTTTCGCGAAGGCCGCGGAAGGCCAAGTTCTGGCGGTTGGTGAGGCGCAGATCGGCGCTGAACTCCCGGACCAGGGTCGCCAGCGAACGGAACTGGGCCGCGGTGATATCGCCCAATTCGGCGTACGCAATGGCCGAAACCGTCCCGTTGGACGCGCCCCGCACCACATTAACCTGGTTCCAGCGGTCGTACTGGGGATCGGCGCTGGCCCCTGTGCGGCCGATGAACACCGGTGTGCCTTGGCCCATCACGGTGGCCTCGACGGCGTGGTTACGTCCGGCCGCTCGGTCGCCCATGCGGGTAACGGCTTCGGGGATGCCGCCGGGCCAACTAGACGATGCGGGACGCAGCCGCCGGACCTTCAGCACCCGGCGCTTGACTTCGTCGAAGCCAATGGTGTCGACGAGCCACTTCATACGCGCCCTGAGCTTGTTTTCGCGGTTGCCGGCCTGATCAAACACCCGTAAGCAGGCTTCGATGGTAGGCAGCAAATCTTCGCGCGCCGTGAAGTCTTCGAGCGCCAAAGCCGGATGGGGGTTGGCCCCGAGTCCGCCGGCGACGAACACGCGAAATCCTGCCTCGACGGTTCCGTCGGGCGCCGTTCGAGTGGTGCCGATGACCCCAACGTCGTTGAACATGGCTTGGCCACAGTCGGTGTCGCAGCCCGAGAAGTTGATCTTGAACTTACGGGGCAGCCGCTGGCCGAGGGGGTTGCGCACGAAGTGTTGAAACGCCGCTTCGGCCCATGGGCTCACATCTATCGCCTCGTACGGACACGCGCCGGCCAGATGGCAGCCCTGAATATTGCGAACTGTGTCACCGCACGCTTCGCGAGTCGTGAGGCCGACCGATCCGAGATGGCGCAAAACGGCGGGAATATCGTTCAGTTCGACAAAGTGGAATTGGATGTTCTGCCGGGTGGTGATGTGGCCCCAGCCCCGCGAGTACCGCTCCGTCAAGTAAGCCAGCATCTCGAGCTGATCGGGCGCGATGGCGCCGTACGGCGCCTTGACCCGCACCATTTGCGCGGTACCGCCTTGACGCTGCCCGTACACCCCGTTGCCGAGGCGAAACACCCTGAAAATGTCGTCGTCAAGTTGCCCTGACTGATACTTCGCCAACATCACCTCGAACTTGGCTATATCGGTCTCGATTTCGGGGTCGATCGCTCGGCCCGGCGGCGGCGCTCCGACGGCGAAGCCAGCGAGAAGGGTCGGGTTTGAGGTGTCGATGAGCGTCATGAGCAATCCTTCTCAGCTAGTGGCGAAAGAAATCGTAGCAGCAATTCCCGACCCATCTAGTCGGGAATTGCCTTAGGTCATACAAAGTCAGGAAACGGTGATGGTTTCCGAGAACGTCGTGACTGGTACGCCCGACAACGTGTACTTCGCCTCGAGGGCATGAGTCCCCTTCGCCAGGTCTTCGATCAGAACCGACGGGAAGATGCCGATCAAGGTGTGTTGCTTGCGGGAATCGGCGGGGATGGCGCTGCCCGCGGCGACCGCCAGCGTCATGGTCGATGTTTCCATGGCGTACGAACCATCGCCGTTGATGTCGCGTACGGGCAGGCCGTCAATCGTCATCTCCGCCTTCCAGCCTCGCGCGTTCTGACGCGAGGAGCTGATATCGGCGACGTCCACGAGGATGAGCATCATGACGGCCACGAACAAGGTTTGTCCGGCGGTGATCGTGCAGACACTGCCGCCGTACTTACCCTTCGAGGCGATCAACACGGGAACCGCAGGATTGCCCGACGAGATGTCGCAGGCTTTGCCATTCTCGAGCGATTGGGTGGCGGTCCCGGCCGCCAAACTACGAATCAGTCCTTCTGCCAGTTGCACCCGAGATGATCCGCCGGCGGTGGCCGAAGGGGGAAGTTGTTTCCAGACCTTCGGCGTGGTCGCGGCCGTGGTCGCTGATATTGCTTCGGTCGGCGCGGACGTGGCCCCCGAGGAGCCGACAGTCGCGCCGGTCGGCGAGCTAGCGCCCGTGGCCGAAGTCGCGCCCGTCGCCGAGGTCGCGCCCGTGGCCGACGTTGCGCCGGTGGCCGACGTTCCCGCGGTGACTGAGGAACCCGACCCGCCCGACGACCCTACGATCGCCACCGAGCTTGCGCCGTCGGCCGAGGGCGTTGTCCCGGTTGGGGTCGGCGCACCAGGGCCACCCGAGGCCTCGGACGGGCCCGCTTCGGCGACGGCCGCGCCCCCCACAGCTGTGGTGGTACGCACTACCGCCGCGCCCTTCTTGATGACGATGACCCCGGCCCTGGTCGTGGTCGGCGCCGAACTCGCCTTCAGGGTCGACGGCTTCGTTGTGGTCGGCTTCAATATGGCTGCCTTCGTCGTGGTCCGCTTCAGGTTCGACGGCTTAATCGTCGACGGCTTCGTCGAGCCGGAACGCGCGGACGCTGAAGCCAATTTCGCCGCCGCGGCCTTGTTCGTCGCCGCCCTTACAGTCGTGGACGGCGCCGCAGCCGCGGGAAGAACCGAAGCGAGGACCAAGATCACTCCAACGGATAACGAACGATTCAGGGGCATAGCGTCTCCTTCGGCCATCCTCGGGGGTGCCCGACGAAGGGGCGGACGGACCTCATTGAAACGCTACCCGACGGGCGACCGCACCGGCGGCGTCTAGGTGAGCAGGCCGGGGCCCCGCTCTGAATCAGCCATGAACCCAGAATCCCGGTCCTCGCCCGAGCGACCCCCGTCCCTCCCAAAGTCGCTTTCAGGGCAAGGCCAGCGCCGATTGCGGCGAGCGACTATCGGGAACTGATAGCACGAGGCCGGCCCGCTCGGCTAGGTCGATGACCGGGTCGTAGGCCTCGGGTGAACACTCGACGAACGCTTCGATTCCGAGCGCGGCGAGCGACGTTGCGGCACACGTGCGCAAGGCCTCTGAAGCGGTCTCTCTCAGTGCCTTGGCGAGTGCGGGATGGGCCGTGACAATCGGCGGACCCGGCACCTCGGGACCGAATCCGATGACCCGAACGGCGGCTGTGAGGTAGGGCCGGTAGCGCTGCAGGAGCGAAAACGTGACGGCGTCGATCGCCGCGAGGTCGCTTGTTCCAGATCCCACCGCGATGACGCTTCGGGAATGCGCACCGGTGATCGTTATCGCACCGACCCGACCGATACCCGCATCCGCCAGCGCCGCCCCCAGACAGACCCAGCCCGTCAACGAGTCCGATCCGTTGGCGGCGATCGACGGGCACTCGAACTCTGTCAGTGGCCTGCCATCGCCGGCCCGCGAAATTACTACGCACCGGTACCGACCCTTCGGCGCCACGTCTCGATACGCGAACGTGCCGACCAACGCGAGTCGATCGTGCAGCCATGCTCGGTATGGGTACCCACAGGCTTGGGACACGACGAGATTGTCGTTGCGCCAGTGACCCAACAAGTCGGTTTGGGGTCGGGTCAGCGCCGCCGGCGCGTCAACCCCCGCTTCCCGCAGGAGACGCGACCATTGCGTCCACAGTGCGTCGGTGTGCGTGGCCAAGTCCGGAAAGTCATACATCGGCAGGGACGCGATCATCGCCATTTCGCCATCTTCACCGTTCCCAACGCCATCTTCCATTCCCGATGCTGGACCCTTCATGTCCGAACCGGTCAGGCCCTCGCCGAGACGAGCAGGCCGGCGCTCAACGGCCACGGCCGAAGGGGCCATTGGCCGACGAACTGGTGGTGCACCCGATCACGACAAAGCTCATCGAGCGGACCGTACGAGTCATGCCCGGCCCCCGTCACTCCGACCGGGAGGGCACTTACGAGCCATCGCCATGCCGCTTCGGCGCCGATCCGACGGCGCCCGACAACGGGGCGCACCTGTACGTCTCGCCAACCCGCCGCGGCCACGACGTCCGCGAGCCGGTGCGGGTCGCCCAACCGATGGTGGCCGTAGCAGTCGGGCGACCATGCGCCCGGCACAACCGCGGCCGCGGCCGACCAAAATCGATGAAACGGTTCGACCTCGAAGGCCCGGCCCAACACCGTGGCCGCCAGAGACGCGCCGGGCCGCGATGCCGCTCGGAGCAAACTGAGGTCGGACACCGGATCGGCGCAGAACATTAGGACCAGGTTGCTCACCACGACGTCGAACGGCCCCGAAGGCACCGCTTCGGCTCCACCGACGATCACCTCGGTGTTCGGCTCCTCGGCCAGGCCGCTCAGAAACTCGGCCGAGGGATCGAGCGCGGTCACCGCAAGGCCCGGATATTTGCGGTGCAGGGCCTTGGTGATCAACCCCGTCCCAGCCCCGAAGTCGAGAATGCTTTCATCGCCGTTCAACCGCAACGCCCTCACGATGGTGGCCGCGAACGGCCGCGCGAACGGGGCCACGTCTCGGTCGTAGCGGGTGGCCGCAAGATCGCGGTCAGTCATAACCGTCGCAGCCCGTTCGAAGCCGAAGCGGCCGCCCGACCGGGCGACTAGGCCAAGTTCAGTGGGTGAGCCCGACCGGGCTCGAGGCGATCACGCTCAACGGATACCTAAGGTGGCGTCGTTACCGCGGGGCCGGGCTTGCGCCACGCGCAGCATGGCGTGGGCCGGAACCGATAGCGGCGCCGTCGTGCGCGTGATGAGAAAATCGGTATCAACGCGGCCGTTGCGGACCGTCGGGCCGAATGCACTCCAAAAGGCACCGTCGGCGGTTATGCAGAGTTCCGGCGAAAGGTCGTGCAGGCCAGCCTCGACCCCGATTCCATCAAGGGCAGCCCGGCCCCTCGAGACGACCGGCCGCACGACATGGTCTTCATCGGCGATACCCCATTCGCGATGCAGCGCACAGAGCCTCTCCAGGTCACCCTCGGCGATGGCTTCGGTCGTCGTGGCCAAACGGATTCGCAAGCCGCGACTGATCAAGCGGGGAATCGCGTCGGCTACCTCCTGCCAGTTGTCATCGCCCCGCTTGCTGTCGTTGGCTTGCGCGTCAGGGGCGTCGAGCGAAATCTGGATGTGAACGTCTTTGCCGGCCAGCGCTTCGGTCACCCGTTCAAGGCGAGGACCGGTGAACAGCGTGGCGTTGGACAACACGACCGTCGGCAACACGCCTGACAAACGGGCCACCGTGTCGGGCATTGACGACACCATAAACGGCTCGCCCCCCGTCACTCCCAGGGTACGAAACCCAAGTTCTTTCGCTTCTTGGGCCCGAGCGACCATCCAGTCGGCATCAAGCAAACGACGGGCCACGTTGGGACCGGATTCGGTAAGACAGTACGAACACTCGAGGTTGCAGTGGTAATTGGCGTAGAACCAGACCCGCTCCCCCAGCACCCCTTGCTCGACGGCTTCTCGGGTCTCGGTGCTCATCGCGTCTCGTCGGCGAAACCCTCGACGACCAGTCGCTCGATGGTCGAGGGATGGACGGGCAGTTGAAGAGCCGTCGCGAAGCGGTTCAACAACAGCGTCGTGGCGATCAGAAGGGTAAGTTCGACGACTTCGTGATTGGCGTAGTGCTGTTTGATTGCAATTGCCGCGCTGGGCGCAACCGGCCCGGGCCCGAGCGCAACCGCGTCGATCCAGCTCATGAGTGCGCGCTCGCGGCCGTCGGCGAAGGCCGATACGGCCCGCTCGTCTTGGGCCGGAATTTCGCGCAGAGCCCGCACCTCTTCGTGGGTGAGACCCGAGTCGAGCGCGACAGGGGTGTGGCTGTCGACGCAGTAGCGACAGGCCAAAATCGCCGACGTGCGCAGAATTACCATTTCCTTGGTCCGCCAGTCGATGCTCGACGGACTTAGGACGGCGCCGATAAACGGCAAGGCCACTTCGAGCAGCTCGGGCACCTGCGCCAGGGCGGCCGTGATAGGACCGGGATCGCCGTCGGCGAAGTACGCCTTGGCGAGAAGGGGCGCCTGTTCGGGGGTTATGAGCTCGACGAGCGCCATGATGATCGCCACCTTAGCGGCCTGCTCCGGGGCGCTGCGGCCGTCCCTGTCGACCGACTGAGGCGCCTGAGCCAGAGCTGAGAACGAGTCGGACTTTGCCCGCCACACCGCCATTCCACGATCTGGGGCGGGCCGAGCCGCTACCCTTTCTACTGATGGGAATCGTCATCGTCTTGGCGAAATCACCTATCCCCGGAATGGTAAAGACCCGTTTGGGGCCTCCGTGTACCCCCCTCGAAGCGGCCCGGATCGCCGAAGCCTCTCTGGTCGACACGTTGGCCGCAGTCGCGGCCTCGAGCGCCGTTCGCAGGGTCCTGGTGCTCGACGGTCCGATCGGACCCTGGCTCGACTCCACCCTCGGATTCGAGGTGACGACTCAGCGCAATGGTGGTCTCGACTGCAGACTGGCCGACGCGTTCGATGACGTGCTCGGAGTCGAACCTTCCAACCCTTCCGAAGCGTGCGTGCTCATCGCCATGGATACGCCCCATGTTTTGTCACATCAGGTTGACGGCGCGATCGCCGCGCTGCACACCGCCGACGCGGTTCTTGGTCTCGCCGATGACGGCGGATACTGGCTTGTCGGCCTGCGCCGCCCCGATCGCGAGGCGTTCGAAGGCGTGCCCATGAGCACCGATCGAACCGGGGCCCAGCAGCTGTCGCGTCTCCAGGCTCGATACTCCAAAGTCGCAATGATCGGGCCGATGCGCGACATCGATGCATGCGCCGATCTCGATTGGCTGTGCGAGAGCCATCCGCATCTGCGTACAAGCCAGGCGTGGCAAGCCATCCGGGCCGCCCATGGATAGCGTTTCGGCCCCCGCTGCGACCCACGTCCTCGTCACCGGCGGCGCCGGCTTCATCGGATCCCACATCGTCGACCAGTTGCTCGCCGCCGACGTCGCGGTGACGGTGATCGACAATCTCGATCCGGCGGCCCATGATCGCCGACCTGACTATCTGCATGCCGATGCCCGTTACGTGTGGGGCGATATCCGTGACCAGTCAGCATGGGCTGACGCGCTCGCGGGCGTCGATGCGGTGTGCCACCAGGCCGGCAAGGTCGGGCTCGGCGTCGATTTCGGCGATGCCGTCAACTATGTAAGTCACAACGACTATGGATGGGCGGTCGGGCTGGGCGCGCTCCATGCGAGACAATTCACCGGTCGCATCGTGTTGGCCTCGAGCATGGTCGTGTACGGCGAGGGTCGGTATCGCTGCGCCGCGCACCAGGTCGTCGTGCCGGCGCCTCGACGGGTGGAAGACCTCGAAGCCGGTCGATTTGAGCCGGGTTGCCCGACGTGTGGCGCAGCGCTGGCGGCCGAGGAAATTCCTGAGGAGGCCATCCTCGACCCTCGCAACGTGTACGCCGCGACGAAGTTGCATCAGGAGCACTTGCTCGCCAGCTTCGCTCGTGAGCATGCCGTTTCGGCCACGGCGCTGCGCTATCACAACGTCTATGGACCCCGCATGCCCCGAAATACGCCCTACGCGGGAGTCGCCAGCATCTTTCGCTCGGCCTTTGAAGACGGTCGAGCGCCACGGGTAACCGAGGACGGACACCAGCGGCGCAACTTCGTCCACGTCCGCGATGTCGCCCACGCCAACGTGGTCGCGCTCACGTCTCGAGCATCTCGCCCCGGCGCCTTCAATGTCGGATCGCCCGACAGTCATACGGTCGGCGAGATGGCCGAAGCCTTGGCACGCGCCTTCGGGGCCGTGGTCGGCGATCCGCTCTGGCCGGTGGTCACCGGCGCCTACCGGCTCGGCGACGTCCGCCATGTGTTTGCGTCGACCCAACGGGCGGCCCAGGTGTTGGGTTTCCAGGCCGAAGTCGGCTTCGACGAGGGCATGCGCGAATTCGCGGTGGCCCCGTTGCGAGAGTCGGCTCCACGGTCAGCCACATAGGCGCTGAGCTACGGCTGAGCGCATCCCAGCGCGGTTCCGCCGTGCTCCGTAATGTGTAGTCGTGTCCGCCTCCTCGCCTGTTTCTGGCCGCAACCCCCTCCCCGCCATCGAGCAACGGGTTCGAGGTCCGCTCATCGGCCTGATGCGGATCGTGCTCGGCCTGCTGTGGTTGGCCAACATCGAATGGAAACGTCCGTCCGATTTTGGTAAACATCTCAAGAACGGGCTCTATAAATACGTAGCCGGAGGCGTGGACCATCCGGTTCTTCGCCCCTATTCGTGGGTCATAAAACACATCGTTTTAAAACAATACACGCTGTTCGGCTGGATCACTCTACTGCTCGAGTGTACCTTGGCGGCACTTCTTCTGCTCGGTCTGTGGACCCGAGCGGCCGCGCTGATCGGCGCCGGGCAGGCCGTCATGATCGGACTGTCGGTGCTCTATTACCCCAATGAGTGGCCGTGGTCGTACTATCTGATGGCCTCCATGCACTTGCTGTTATTTGCGGTTGTGTCTGAGCAATCCCTGAGCGTTGACGGGGCCCGACGGAGTGGCGCGGCGTCGAAGTTGAGGGCCGCCACGGTCGTCGGTGGGGTGGCCATGGTCGTCGGCATTGCCGGATTGATCGCCGCCCACAACAAGGGCTTTGCCGCTCATCAAGGGGCCCGCCTCGGCTGGGCCAAGGGCGAACTCAAGTGGCTGTGGTTCAATCCGCTAAGCGCATTGCTCACCATTGGCCTCGGTCTTCTGGTGGTGGCCGCCATAAAAATCGGTCGTTCCGAAATCGCTTGGGTGGCCGTCGCCGGATTCGGCCTGATGGCCCTACAGGTGCTCATCCAGTGGCGCTACAACGACGGAAAATGGACCGGCGGATTTTTGGGCGGCACCGGTCCTAATCTTGCGTTTTGGGCAATGTGCGCCCTCGGCGTCGCCGTCTGCCTCCCCAAGCCAACGAAAACGCCATGACTGCCCGGTAGTGTCGCCGCCCATGACTGACGAAATGGCTGAGCCCGAGCCCGGGGCGGCGAGAGGCCGCCGTGGAGGGGGAAGGGGGAATCGCAGCGACGCTCGAACGCGAGGTCTGGAGCAGCGTCCGTTCGCCCAACCCCGTATGCGCTATCGACCGACCGAGGTGGTGTCGGCCGACGAACTGGAGTCGATTCACGAAGCATCTCTTCGAGTGCTCGAAGAGATCGGCATGGACTTTCTTGACCCCGACGCCCGCTCCCTGCTCCGAGCGGCGGGCGCCGACGTCGATCCTGACAGTCAACGCGTCCGATTCGCCGGGGCCATGGTGCTCGAGTACGTGGCCAAAGCGCCGGCGACGTTCACCCTGCATACAACCAATCCCGCCCACAAATTGGCCATCGGGGGCGACATGATGGCCTTCGGATCGGTCGCCAGTGCGCCCAATGTGAACGGCCTCGACGGCGGCCGCCGCGTTGGCAACCGGGCCGACTATCAGAACCTGCTCCGACTCTGTCAATGCCTCAACGCCGTCCATTTCATCGGCGGATACCCGGTCGAGCCGATCGACATCCACGCCTCGGTTCGTCACCTCGACGCCACGTTCGATGCGCTGACCCTCACCGACAAGCCCATCCACGCCTACAGCTTGGGCCGTCAACGAAATCAGGACTGCCTCGAACTCGTGCGCATCGCGCGCGGCGTCGACGAGGCCACGCTCGAGAACGAACCTTCCATCTTCACAGTGATCAACTCATCATCGCCGCTTCGACTCGACGCCCCGATGCTGCAAGGAATGATGGAGTTCGCAGCCCGTAACCAAGTGATCGTGATGACGCCCTTCACGTTGGCCGGCGCGATGGCCCCGGTCACGCTGGCCGGTGCCCTCTCGCAACAGAATGCCGAGGCGCTGGCCGGCATCGCGTTCACCCAGATCGTGCGGCCGGGCGCGCCGGTCGTGTACGGCGGTTTCACGTCCAATGTCGATATGCAGTCGGGAGCGCCCGCCTTCGGCACCCCCGAGTACATGCGTACGGCCATGATCGGCGGCCAACTGGCCCGGCGCTACAACCTCCCCTACCGCTCCTCCAACGTGTGTGCCGCCAACGCCGTCGACGCCCAAGCCGCCTACGAATCAGTTTTTTCGCTGTGGGGCGCGGTGATGGGCGGCGTGAACCTCATGATGCACGGCGCCGGATGGATGGAGGGCGGACTGCACGCCAGCTTCGAGAAGATGGTTCTCGATGCCGAGCTGCTGCAGATGGTCAGCGCCTTTCTCGACCCCGTGATCGTCGACGAAGACTCGCTGGCCATGGACGCCATCCGAGAGGTCGGCCCGGGCGGGCATTTCTTCGGCGCTGCGCATACGCAGGCGCGGTTCCGCACGGCGTTTCACCACCCGATGATTTCGGACTGGCGCAACTACGAAAGTTGGGAGGAAGCCGGCAGCCCCGAAGCTGGCGGCAAAGCCAACACCATCGCCAAGGAGCTTCTCGCGTCGTACCAGGCCCCGCCCATCGACGCCGCGGTGCGGGAGGAGCTGGAAGCCTTCGTGGCTCGCCGCCATGCCGAGGGCGGCGTACCCACCGACTTCTGAGCACCAGTAGCGTGCTCGTCTCGTGAAGTCGACAACGCAGGTCGCGGTCATCGGGGGCGGCGTGGTGGGGGCCAGCGTGCTCTACCACCTCACCAAAGCGGGATGGACCGATGTGGTGCTGCTGGAACGCAAGGAACTGACCGCCGGCTCTACCTGGCATGCGGCCGGCGGCATGCACACCCTCAACGGCGACCCCAACGTGTCGAAGCTTCAGCAGTACACGATCCAGCTGTACCAAGAGATTGAAGCCATCTCGGGCCAGAACTGCAGCATCCACCTGCCGGGCGGGCTCATGCTGGCCGACACTCCCGAACGGCTCGATTGGCTGAAGATGGCCGTGGCCCGAGGTCGCTATCTCGGGATGGAGTTGGAGCTGATCTCCGTCGCCGAGGCGAAGGCGGTGTTCCCGCTCCTCGAAGAGAAGTTCTTCCTCGGCGCTTTGTATGACCCGGTCGAGGGGCACGTCGATCCGTCGGGCGTGACTCATGCGTACGCCATGAGCGCTCGGAAAGCGGGCGCCGAGGTGTATCGCAACACGTGGGTCAGCGCTTTGCGCCAGCGCCCCGACGCCACGTGGGACGTCATCACCGATCAGGGCGATATCCACGCCGAGCACGTAGTGAACGCCGGCGGTTTGTGGGCCCGCGAGGTGGGCCGGATGGTCGGCGTCGAACTACCGCTGCTACCCATGGAGCACATGTACCTCGTCACCGAGGATATGGCCGAAGTGGCCGAGCACGTGAGCCGCACCGGCAAAGAGATGCCGATGGCGCTCGACTTCTCGGGCGAGATCTACATTCGTCAAGAGGGGGGCGGGATGCTGCTCGGCACCTACGAACCCAACTGCGTGCCGTGGTCGCCCAAACAGACGCCGTGGGAGTTCGGTCAACAATTGCTGACGCCCGATCTCGACCGGATCTCGGCGTCACTCGAGATCGCCTTCCAGCACTATCCGGCCATGGCCGACGCCGGCATCAAGACCGTGGTCAACGGGCCGTTCACCTTCACGCCCGACGGCAACCCGCTGGTCGGTCCTCTCCGCGGCATCCGTAACTGTTGGGTGGCCTGCGGGGTTATGGCCGGCCTTTCGCAAGGCGGCGGGGTCGGATTGGCGCTGGCCAATTGGATGACCGAGGGCGACCCCGGCCTCGACATCTGGGGCATGGACGTGGCCCGCTTCGGCGACTACGCCACCCGTGGTTACACCTTCGCCAAGGCCCAGGAGAACTACACCCGCCGCTTCCGCATCACGTTCCCCAATGAAGAGCTCCCGGCAGCCCGCCCCTTGCATACGACGCCGATCCACTCCGCGTTGACTGCCGCGAACGCCGTCTGGGGCGCGTCGTTCGGGCTGGAGCACGCCCTTTGGTTTCAGGAGACAGGAGAGGAGCCGGTCGAGAACGTCACATTCCGGCGCTCCAACGCGTTTCCAGTGGTGGCCGAAGAGGTGCGGGCGGTGCGCGAGCGGGTCGGCCTTACGGAGATCTCTAACTTCGCCAAGTACGAGGTGACGGGGCCCGGAGCCGAGGACTGGCTTTCGTCCCTGCTCACCAATCGGATGCCGGCGGTCGGGCGCATCACGCTGACGGCCATGCTCAACGAGCGGGGCCGCATCGAGGGCGAGTTCACCGTGGCCCGGGCCGGCGCCGGGCACTTCTTCCTGTTCGGATCACACGCCGCGGAGATCCACCACAGCCGCTGGTTCATGGCCCATCTTCCGACCGATGGCCGCGTTTCCTTCAAGGTCCGAGGCCTGTCGATGGTCGGTCTGTCGATCGCCGGTCCTCGTGCCCGTGACGTGCTCGGCGCGGTCACCGACGTCGACGTGTCGAACGAGGCGTTCCCGTTCATGTCGTTCCGGCGTGTCGAGCTGGGCATGATTGTGGCGTGGATCGGCCGACTCACCTACTCCGGCGATCTGGGCTACGAGCTATGGGTCGAGCCCGAGAATCAACTGGCCTTGTATCGGGCGTTGATGGCCGCGGGGGTGCCTCATGGCATCCGGTTGTTCGGTTTTCGAGCGCTCATGGCGCTGCGCCTCGAGAAGAGCTTCGGCACGTGGTACCGCGAATACCGGCCGATCTACACGCCGCTCGAAGCCGGTATCAAGAGCTACATCAAGCTCGACCACGACTTTGTCGGACGGGCCGCGTATGAAGCGGAGTTAACCGTCGGCCCTACCCGTCGCCTCGTCACCTTTACCGTCGATCCTGGCCGCGGAGACGATGCCGCCGACGTCATCGGCGACGAGCCCATCTGGCACAACGGCCAGGTCGTCGGCTGGATCACGTCCGGCGGCTACGCCCATCACAGCGGCGAGTCGGTCGCCCTCGGTTACATCCCCACCGACCTCGTGAGCCCCGAGGCGAGCGGTTTCGAGATCGAGATCATCGGAGTCCGTCGTCCCGCCCGACTTCAGCTCTCGCCCTTGTTTGATCCGGCGGGGACGCGCATGCGCGGGTGAACGGCGCGCCGCGCGCAACATTCGCCTATGACCTTGCCGACGGGGCTGCTCAGAGAACCCGACGGCCACCAGCAACGCCAGCGCCGTGAACCCGGACAGGAGCAAACCACTCCTGAGGCCGGGTGCGTCGTAGAAAAACCTCACTTCGTGACGACCGGGAGGGACGGGCGCGCCCATCGTCAAACCGAAAATACGAACAACCGGTACCGCGTGGCCGTCGACGGTCGCCTTCCAGCCTTTCGACCACGCTTGACTCACGACGAGGATGGCTGCCTTGTCGGCTTGGACGGTGGCGCGAGCGGTCCGCTCCCCCCAGACGACAGTCGGCGGCGGACCGGCCGTGGCGGCCAAGGCGCTTGCGGGTGGACACTGCCCACACCGCCCCTCGTACTGCACGCGGGTCGAAGGGTCGAGCGTCGCATCGGTGCGGATGGCGTTGAGCGCCTCTGCGTACACCACCTGCCGCGACGAGCCAACCAGGAAGGCCTCGGGGAGTCGAGGGTCACGCTCGTAGCGGTTAAGGGGGGTGTCGGGAACTGCGGCGACCTTGACCCAGTCACGAGTGGGGGGCGGACCCGCGCTCGTGGTTCCGGCTTGAGCGACAAACGTTGTCGCCCGCAACAGATCGGCGATTACCGGGCTCGTGGTCCAGAGATCGGCCCGCCGCAATCCTCCATATTGCACCATATCGCCGACGGCGGTCGCATACGGGAAAGGAAAGAATGGATCGTAACCATTGACCGACAAAACACCCTTGCCGACCCAGGTCATTTGCAAGATCGGCGAATCAGTGACGAATCGGTCGATACCTCCGGGAGAGTCGTGCGTGGGTCCCCAACCAGGCGGCGAGTCGTCAATGTAGTGTTGAAGTGCGGGGAACGACTGCGAGAAGGCCCTCCATTCGAATGCGCTCGCGAATGCCCACGAGTCGCCCATAACGGCCAAGACCAGGAGCGCCGCCCCGGCCCGTCGGTCGAGCAGCGAAACGCCGAGCGCTATAACTGCAGTAGCCGCGAACGAAATGGGCACTATTACGGCCAAACTCCGAACTGCCGGTCCCGCCAGGAACTGGCGCACCGAAGCCCAGTGCTGAACCGCCGCCCCCGACGCGCAAATCACCCCGAACGCCGCCAATGCCCGCCAGAACGCTTGTTGCCTCAGCCGCGTGGATGCGTGAAGCAGGAGGCGTGCGCCGGCTCCGCCCAAGACGGCCACCGCGAGGTCGAGCGCCAGCACGTGGCGGCCCCATGCCCTGAAACGATCGAAGAACGGCAAGTTGTGGAAGAGCCATGGACCTACCGGAGTGCTTTTACCCAAAATCATAAACATCTCGAAGACGAGCAGTCCCAATAGGGCTCGCCCGGCCGCTCGGCGCCACGCGAGGGTTATCCCGGCCACGGCGAACACCAACACCGCCAGCCCCAGATAGCCGATCAGTTCGCGAGCCAACCACGCGCCTTTGTAGTTGTCGGTGTACGGCGCCACCGGCCCCGTTGCGCCGAACAAATATGGAAATCCGAGAAGGGGCAGGTGCGAGGCCGGGTACGAGTAAGTCATCGCCTCCTCGAACGGCA
>JANYDT010000059.1 GCA_025359845.1 Acidimicrobiia bacterium | reverse complement strand
TCGACGATCGCCTCGTCACCAACGTACATCGTCAACATGCCAAACGAGTTGTACAGGTCGAGCCACTCTTGCCCGGCCGCCAACACGGCCACGATCCAGCCCTCGTCATCGGCGAACCCGCGAAACGCGGCCCACGTATCGCGGCGCTCGTCCAGCGGCCCGATAGGGTCAGGCGAAACGACGCACACGGAGCCATAGACCGCGTAGCTGATCATCGATCGGCCACGAAAAAAGTACGTCTTATCGTCGCGCAACGCGAAATAGTCGAGTGTCCCACCTCCGTAAACGCTCAACACGGACCGGGCCCGTTTCTCGTCGTCGGCGCGCTGCCGCTCCCCGACGACCCCAACGATCACCGGCCGCAACGACACCCACAGAGCGACGAGAGCGACAGCCGCGCCGGTGGCGACCACCGCCGTTCGCACGAAGCCGTCGAGGCGGGCCGAAATATCGGCGGGTGCTTGAGCACCCAATGAGCGCAACGCGTCGCGTACACCGCGACCCACCCCTAAGCGCTGGTGGCCGTGGCGCGACGAGGCGGCCTCGAGGGCCACAAACGCGCCGCTGAAAACCCCCACGACACCAAGACTTAGCGTTGCCAAGGCGTGGCGACCGGCCCGGAGATGACTCCGCGCCCGAAAGGCATCGCCATTGACACCGAGATACACAATTGCCGCCGCCGCGCCGAGGGCCTCTTCAAAGTCGACGCCCTTCAACAGGTGCCCCATCAACACGAAGCCGAGAGTGCCCAATGCCAGCCACCACGCTCGGCGCTGTCCCCGCAGGATCGCCCGGGCCAACAACAACAGACCTATACCAGCAGCCGCGACAAGACCGTTGGCCGCTCGAACCGCCCCCACCGAGAACACGTCGGTGACGATGCGCAATCGATTCCGCAACGGCCGCGTCAACGCCGACACCACGGCAATCAACCCCGTCGCGGCGATCACCGCGGCCGCGATTCGCCGCTTGCGACGTCGGCTACGAAACCCCGGCGCGCCCCCGTCGTTGCGCACGGCCATCAACACCGGATCCGGGTGAGCGGACAGATCGGTGCCTCAATCCAGGGTGGGGGCGAGGTGCCAATGACTCGGTTCGCCGATTGTTTCGACCAAGATACCTCGCTTTTCGAGCGCCCGGAGGTGGGCCATGGCCTCGCCCACGGCCGCTCGGCGCATGAAGCCCTCGATGCGGTCCCACGATCGCGACCAGTGCATCTTCGATGCTATTTCCCAGGCGGTGGCGATGCCGCCTTCGATCGACTCAAGTACTTCCGCGAATCGGCTCTCATGGTGCTCGCGAAGTTCGTCCAGACGGGCCTGGAGGTTCACGAAGCGGTGCTCGTGGGCCGGAAGCACTTCGTCGGGGTTGTACGCCCGGAGCTTGTCGAGTGAGCGCAGGTAGTCGCCGAGCGGGTCGCTGCCGGCTTGGGGGTGAAACGAGATGTTCGGCGTGATGCGAGGCAGCACGTGGTCGCCGGACAGCATGAGTCGCGTGTTTCCCTCCCAGAAGCACAGATGACCGGGGGAGTGACCTGGAGTCCAGATGGCCGTGAGGTCCCAGCCGGGTACTTCGGGCTGGTCGCCGTCGTCGAACAAGAGGTCGGGTTGTACCGCGTCGACGAGTGATCGGACCGGCATCGAGGCCTGGGTGAGCGATGCCAGTTCGTCTGCGGGCGCGCCGAACCGGCGAAGCATCGTGGCCACGAGAGCCAGTAGTTCTGACGGCTCGTCGTAACGCTCACGGATGAGTGCGGCGTCGGCGGGGTGCAGCGCGATCCATCCCCCGGATGCTTCGCGGACTCGCCCGGCCAGGCCATAGTGGTCAGGGTGGATGTGGGTGACGAGGATGCCCTTCACGTCAGACATCGAGAAGCCGGCATGGGCGAGCCCGTCGCCGAGGGCGGCGTAGGCGTCATCGGTGTTCCAACCGGCGTCGACGATGTAAGGCCCATCGGGTGTCTCGAATGCGTACACCAACACATAGCGCAGTGAGTTATTGGGGAGCGGTACCGGAATGCTCCATAGCCCAGGTCGGATGCGCTCCACTGGGGGTAGGGGGTTGGTGCCTTTCACGGATTCCGTCATGGCCTTACCTTGCCAGGCGCGAGCACTCGCGAGCCATTGGAGAATCTCCCATGCTCCGAGAACGGTTGCTCCGTTCCGTCATCCCTCTTCGAAGCCGACAACCCGGTACGAGTGTACGGCTATCGCCGGGCCATAACCGATCCTCCGAGCGCCGATCGCAACGGCCCGGTAGAATTGCGAAAGGACAACACAATACGAGGAGACGTCATGACTTGGACACTTGAAGGTACCTATTTCGAAAATTGTTCGTGCGACACGATTTGTCCGTGTACGTGGTCAGGCCTGACCGCCCCTGCCACCCACGACCGTTGCTTGGCCATGCTCGCTTTCCATGTCGATAGTGGTGACATCGAGGGAGTCGACGTCGGCGGGCTGACATTCGCCCTCGTCGTCGACAGCCCACCGGTGATGTCAGATGGGGGATGGAAACTCGGCGTCGTGATGGACAGCGCGGCGAGCGACAAGCAGGCCAGTGCACTGGGCCGCGTACTTGGGGGAGAACTCGGGGGACCGCCGGCGATGTTAGGACCGCTGATAGGCGAGATGGCCGGAATCGAAAAGGCGCCCGCCGAATGGCGTCAATCTGGGGCCGAGATTTCCGTGCGTTTCGGTGACTTGATCGATGTTGCGGTGAAGACACAGTTTTCGGGTCACATTTCGGAGCCGGTTCAGCTGGTAAACGTCTTCCACCCGGCCAACTCGACCCTCACCGTGTCACCGGCGACGAGGTCGAAGGTAGACGCGTTCGGCGTCCGATTCGATGGCGCGGGCACCAGCGGGTTCTGCGCGCCGTACTCCTGGTCCGGATGACCGCATCGGCTGTGCCGATCAAGAGGTCGGCGCGCCGTTTGACACCACAGACCGTTGCCATGTTGGGAGTGGCCTCGCTGGCGTGGGCCGGGGTGATCGGTTACGCCCGGCACATGGGCAACGGGGTCGGCACCATGGGAATGCCGCTGATGGAGTTCATGGCCATGTGGTCGCTGATGATGACGGCGATGATGCTGCCGGCAGTGGCGCCCGTGGCCTTGCTTTACCTGCGGACGATCAACACGAATCGAGCCCAGCGATTGATCTTGTTCGTCGGCGGCTATCTGCTTGTGTGGGCCGCCGTCGGCCTACCGGTCTACGTGGCGCTCCGAATGGTTGACGAACACGTCGGCGACGCCGGGTCGACCATGCGCGTCGTCGCGGCTGCCTTGCTCGTAGTGGCCGGCGTGTACCAGCTGACCCCGCTCAAATCCATCTGTCTCCGCCGTTGCCGATCCCCGCTCGGTCAACTTCTGCATTACGGCAACATCAAGGGCCCCGCCAAAGACTTCAAGGTCGCGCTCCACCACTCCGGCTTCTGTCTCGGCTGTTGCTGGGCGCTCATGGCGTTGTTCGTCGCGTTCGGCGTGATGAACTTGTGGGCCATGCTCGTCCTCGCCGTGGTCGTGGTCGGTGAGAAGGTGTCGCGCCGGGGCGAGACCATCGGCCGAATCGCCGGTGCGGCGTTCATCTTGCTCGCCGTGTTGGTGACGCTCTCACCGCGGGTCGCCGACGCGGTTGTACCGTCGATGGGATCGAATGCCGGGACAATGACGGGCATGTGAGCCCGGACGCGCAGGCGGCTGTTCATGCGTTCGACGATAGGTGTACTTTCGCCTCTGGACCTATGGTTACCTTCGAGTAAAGGAGACAGCGATGACCGAACTCACGACTGCAGTGCTGGATGTACTTCAGGCCGCAATCGCCGGAAGGGTGTCCCGGCCGGGTGAGGTGGACTATGGCGAGGCGGTAAACATATGGAACGGGGCGATCGGTCGACGCCCGGCGGTTGTCGTGAGTTGTACCACTTCTGGTGATGTCGCGAGCGCGTTGTCGTTCGCGCGGCAACAGGGCCTTGAGGTGTCTGTTCGGGGCGGGGGCCATAACTATGCCGGTTTCGCGCTTACCGAGGGCGGTCTCATGATCGACCTGACACCCATGAATGCGGTGTGCGTCGATGCCGACTCCCGGCGGGCCACGTGCGGAGGGGGAAGACGTGGGGCGAAGTCGACGCCGCCACTCAGGCCCACGGTCTGGCCGTTCCGGGGGGCTTCGTCAGCCGAACCGGGGTCGCGGGCCTCACCTTGGGGGGTGGTCTCGGATGGTTGTCGCGCCTGGCCGGCCTGTCGTCGGACAACCTGGTCGCGGCTCAGGTCGTCACGGCCGACGGACGAGTGCTCCATGCTTCGGTGACCGAGAACCCCGATTTGTTCTGGGCGTTGCGTGGTGGTGGGGGGCAACTTCGGGGTGGTGACCGAGTTCGAGTTCGCCCTCCACCCGGTTGGGCCGATGGTGCACCTGGGCTTGTTCTTGTTCAGCCCCGAGCACGGGCGAGAGGTGTTTCAATTCGCTCGCCAGTTCGTGCGCGATCTCCCCGACGAATGCGGCGTCTTTCTCGCTGGGCTCAGCGCGCCACCGGAGCCGTTCGTCCCGGCGGAGCTGCATTTCGCTCCGGTGTTTGCGCTCGCCGTCGTCGGCTTCGGTGATGAACACACTCATTCGGAGCTGATCGCGCCGATCAAGGCGGCGCTTTCACCCATCTTCGAGATGGTGACTCCAATTCCCTACGTGGGCCTTCAGCAGATGTTCGATGCCGCTGCGCCGTGGGGGACACATGCCTACGAGAAGGCGGTGTACCTTCAGGAGTTAACCGATGGCGCAATCGACGTCATTTTGGAACACCAAGCAAAGAAGATGTCACCGTTGTCGTTCGTACCTATCTTCGTGCTCGGTGGCGCCTACGGGCGCGCCGACGGCGACAAATCCGCGTTCGGCGGTCGTCGCGACATCGGTTACGTCGTCAACATCTCGGCTGCAACAGCCGATCCGTCCGATTACGAGGCCGAGCGAGGCTGGGTGCGTTCTTATTGGGCCGCACTGGTGGAGCACGCCGTCGGCGTCGGCGGCTACGTGAATTTCATGACCGAGAACGACGACGAGCGCGTCCGCAGTTCTTATGGGGCCAAGTACACGCGTCTCCAGCAGATCAAGGCCACGTTCGACCCTGACAACGTGTTCCACCTCAACGCCAACATCTCGCCCGCCCGCTGATTTCGCGAGGTCCCGCACTCAGCTCCGAGTCCCCTGGCTGCGGTCGAGGAAACCCACTACTGCCGGGCAGGGTGAGCCTTTGCTGGTGATGTGTCAGCGCAGGTTGTTGTTGGACCACAGCTTCGCGCGAAATGGGCACGAATGCGAGTGGGTTAGGGTGAGGTCGTGACAGTTGCAATCGATGTGCCGATCGCGTGCACGCTTGAGCCGGAGGCGATGCCAGGCCGCCTTGACGACTGGCAATCGCTCCTCGAGTACGTCCAAGAACGCGAAATGATGGACGACGGAATCAGGGTTCTGTTCCGCCCGACTCTCGCGCTTGACCGACTTGTGCGTCTCGTTGCCGCCGAACACCAATGCTGCCAGTTCTTCCGGTTCGCGATCACTATCGACGGTCGCGGCGTGGGCCTCGAAGTACGCGCACCGCAAGAAGCACTCGCGATTGTCACCTCGCTATTCGGGACGGTGGCATGAGCAAACGTGGCGTGGTTGCTGGCGCGGTGTTGTTCGCGCTCGCTGTAGCTACGCCAATCGGAGCGACCCGAGCGGAAGCCGCAGCCACAACCGCGGGCCGAACGTCGCCGATCACCATCACTGTGCGGACAGGCTCGATCACGCTCTCGCAGGCGTCCGCCCCGGCCGGACTCGTGTCGTTCAAACTCGTGAACTCGGACACGATCGCCCACGAGGTCGACATCGTCCGCACCCGTCTGGGAGCGAAGAACCTTCCCGTGAAACCTTCAGGACAGTTCAACGAGCGCACACCGCAGGCCAAGGTCGTGAAAGAAGCCGTCAAGGTAGCGGCGCGAGCCACTCGGTCCTTCTCGACGCGACTTGCCGCCGACTCGTACGTTGTCCTCGACAACCTCCCCGGCCATTACCACTCCGGCGAAGCAACCGTCCTGACGATCACCTGACGTCGGGTCGGCGCGGGTTTGTTGAGTATCCCCAACTATCGAAATCTCGGCGCCCGTTTTTCCCGGAAGGCGGTCACGGCCTCCTTGTGCTCGGGCTCTCGAAGCACTGCAACAACAGCGCCATCTCTCGCTGTTGCACTCCGATGATGTCAGGATCGCTGGCGTTGGTGGTGAGCAGCTGCTTGATCCAACCCAGTTGGCCACGTGGGTTCTCCCCGTACGAGCGTGCTCGGGCGACGGCCGCGTCGAGCAGGCCATCATCGGCGACGAGTTCATCGGCAAGGCCGAGCGCGACTGCTTCAGTGCCGTCCACGGTGCGGCCCGAAAGCATGAGATCTGACGCAACGCCGAAGCCCACCCGCTGCGGTAGAAAGTACGTGCTCGCTAATTCGGGCACAAGGCCCATCTTCACGAACCGGACGCTGAACCGGGCGCTGTGCGCGGCGACGATTCGGTCGAACGGCAAGATCATCGACAAGCCCACGCCAAAGGCGACACCGTTCACGGCTGCGACTCAGGTCGCGTCAGGGCTTCCTGATAATCTCGCCTTTATTCGAGTCATCCAGGTTCTTGCCGCCCGAAGTAATGATCGACGAAGCCGCGCCGGTGGCGGTCGAAGAAGGGGAAATCGACGGTGCTGAGTTCATACCGGGTGCTGGATCTCACTGATGAGCGAGGCCAGCTGGCGGCCGAGATCCTCTGCAGTCTCGGCGCTGATGTGGTGTTGGTCGAGCCGCCGGGCGGTTCCCCAGTGCGGATGCAGGTACCGTTCGTGGCCGATCAGCCCGGCCTCGAGCAGTCTCTGACCTTTTGGGGCTGGAACCGGGGGAAGCGGAGCGTCGTCATCGATCTTGGGACCGCCACCGGTCGTCTGGAGCTGCGTGAGTTGGCGCTCCGATGCGATGTGATCCTCGAGTCGGGTGCCGTCGCCATCGATCTCGCCGACCTTCGTCGGGCCAACCCGGCTCTTGTGACGGTGCCCATCAGTGCGTTCGGGTCGACCGGTCCGAAGGCCGACTGGCCGGCCACTGATCTGACGGTCCTCGCGGCCGGCGGGCAACTGGTGTTGACTGGTGATTCCGACCGCCCACCGGTGCGAACGACGTTGCCGCAGGCCTTCCTCCACGCCGCCGGCGGGGAGCGAGAACGCGGCCGTGTACCTCAACATGAACGTCGGCAAGCTGGGTCTGTCGCTGAACCTCGGATGCCCTGAGGGCCGCACTGTTCTCGACGACCTGGTCGCGTGGGCTGACGTGCTGATCGAGTCGTTCTCACCCCGAGGTCGTCGCGCCCTGGGTCTTGACTACGACAGACTGGCGGCGCTGAAGCCGGGCTCATCATGATCTCGGGCTGCCTGTTCGGCCAGGACGGCCCGCTCGAGAGCTACGCCGGGTTCGGCGGGATGGCGGCTGCATTGTCCGGGTTCTACGACTTGACGGGGTGGCCGGATCGCGCCCCGGCGGGCCCATTCGGCGCCTACACCGATTACGTCTCGCCGCGCTTCGCGGTGTGCGCGCTGCTGGCCGCTCTCGAGCACCGGCGTCGTACCGGTCAAGGGCAGTACCTCGACTTCGCGCAGGCGGAGGCGGCCGTGCACTTTCTCACGCCGGCACTGCTTGACTACACCGTCAACGCCCGGGTCGCCGGCCGCCGCGGCAACGACGACCCGGTGATGGCACCCCACGGCGTCTTTCGATGCGCCGGCCGCGACCGATGGGTAGCGATCGCGTGTCGCGACGATGCCGATTGGCGGACGCTTGCCTCCATAGTCTCGCGGCCTGACCTTGCCGGTCTCGGTGAACAGGAACGCCGCAACCGGCGCGACGCGCTCGACGCCGTGATCACCGAGTGGACCGGGCCCCGCCCGCCCGACGAGGTCGAGGAGACACTCATATCTCACGGAGTTCCGGCCCACGCCGTCCAGCACTCGCCCGAGTGCGCCACCGACCCGCAGCTGCGCCACCAAGGCCATTTCGCGCCGGTCAGCCACACGGAGCACGGCTCCGGTGATCGTTGAGAGGTCACGGATGGTGCTCAGCGACACGACGGCTCGGATCGACCGCGGCGCTCCCGTCCTTGGTCAGGACACGGTCGAGGTCCTGACCCGGTTGCTCGGTTACGACGAGGAACGACTCGGCCTCTTGTTCGCCGCCGGCGCACTCGACTGACCCGGGCCGCTGGCCGAAACCGTGGCCAGCGCCGCTAAGACGGTAACGCCTGATTGAGTTATGGTCAGGCTCGTGATCCTCGACTCGCTATCCATCACTCGAGAGCAGTTCGCCGCAGGCACCGGTTGGGTGATCAAACCTGAGGGCGCATGCAAGGCCGATGTCTGTGTCCCGCTCGACCAATCGGGTGGCTTCGATGTCGTCGCAACAGCGCAACGCCTTCGGATGGCCCTTGTGCACGACGAGGCAGCCGGGCTGTGGGCTCTCGGCCCGGAGTCGTTGGGCGACCGTGCGCTCGTCAGCGCCAAGGCCCCGGAGCTGGTCCTTGATGACATTCACGGCAACCCGTTCCGGCTCTCATCCTTGCTCGGCCAGAAGGTCGTCATCGTGTCGTGGGCGCCATACTGAGGCTGCGCTTTCGACTTGCCCGTGTGGCAAGCGTTACGCAATGAGCTCCACGCCAAGGGACTCGAAGTCGTGACCGTATCGTTGGAGATGAGCGGCCCAGAGGCGTCGCGTCCCTTCATCGAGGCGGCGAAGCCGGAGCATCCGTCGTTGCTCGATCCAGCGCACCAGATGGACGCGCTGTTCGGTGTGGTCAACATCCCGAACGTCGTGTGGATCGACGAGCAAGGCATGATCGTGCGCCCGGCCGAGCCCGGATGGCCTGGCAGTCAACCGCCGATGCCCGCGGCATTGGTGGAATCGATAACGAAGCTCGTCAGTGCGAAAACCGCGCAGCAGCCGGAGGGGAGCGGCATTGGACAGACCGCAGCGCTGCGTTCCGGACAGGACCGTGACAACTACCCCGACGCCATCCGTGATTGGGTCGCCAAGGGCGCCGCTAGCGAATTCGTGCTCAGCGCTGAAGAAGTGGTCGCCCGATCGCAGCCTCGTCCGATGTCGATGTCCGAAGGGGCCGCGCATTTCGAACTCGCCAATCATCTGTGGCGTTCCGGTCAGAGTGCGCCGGCGATAGCCCATTTCAACGAGTGCCACCGCCTGCAACCGGACAATTGGACGTACAAGCGCCAGGCCTGGTCGACCGTGAGCAATGAACGCGATGGTGGTGAGTTCGGGCGGTTCGTGCAGAGCCCGGTCGAGGGGGAAGAGGCCAACTGGCCGTTCGCATCAGACTTCTGGTCGGATTTCGCCCAGCTGCACGAAGGCGAGTACTACCCCGCGACTATGTAATCCTCGCATCGGCCTTTTCGCCCCGGTGATGCCTACCGGGTCTTGGAGGGTGGGGCGTTCGAGGTTGGGGTGTTCGAGGGTGGGCGCGCTGGCCAAGCGACGAATATTCGCGTGGATGGTTGACTGCCGGGGTGGTCGGACTCGAGGGTGACGCGAAGTTCGTCAGGATCGGACACGATATGTCGCTCGATGATCAGGAGGGCGTGGCCGGCCGAGTCGGGTCGAACGGTGGCGAGCGGCTGCCACTGCGATCGTCGGCGGGCCCAGAGCTGGTAGCGCAATCCGGACGGGAGTTCTGCGAAGTCGGTAAGGGTCAATACGGCGATGCTCGAGCCGGGTCGGGTCCGATAGGCGGCGTGGGTGTCGGGATGGACGGGAGCGCCGACGGGTTCGAGGCGCCGTGATGTCGTGTCGCTCGACGCGAGCATTCGCACGGCGCGATCGTGTAGTTGCCCGTCTCGACGCTGTGTGCCGATGACGTGGAGCGTCGCGCTGCTGGTGACGATCAGCGCGATTGCCGTGACCACGAGTGCGGCCACGGCGCGGTGGCCTTGCAGGCTCCTCAGCGCGGCTCGGATGCGGGTCTTGGTGGTGCCCAGGGGAACGTCGAGGAGTTGCGAGATCTGCTGGTGGGTGAATTGCTCGAGAAACGCTAAACGTACAGCGTCGCGTTGGGGCGCGGGCAGCGTGTCGATCGCGTCATGAAGGGTCGCGTCGTGCAGCGCCGACCAGACCGTATCTTCCGGTTGCGGCCGGCCGTCGATCTGCCTGTCCAGCGCGGCGCTGTCAGTGCCGGCCGCGATGATGGGACGGCGACTGCGACGGCGGAGTTCGTTGATGACTCGCCTTTGCGCAATGCGCAGAATCCACGCGTGGGCCCGGCCCTTCTCCTGATCGAAGGTGGCCGCGCTGCGCCAGACCGCGAGCATGACGTCTTGGGTGATCTCTTCGGCCGCTGACCGGTCGAGGGTCCGCGTCGCGACCCGCAATATTTCGGGCGCATAGCGCTCGTACAGATGGGTGATGGCCCGGTCGTCACCCGCGGCGAGGCGGGCCAGGAGGGCTTCGTCGGTGACGTCGTCGCTCACGTCGTCGCGGTGATCGTCGTTATTGGTGTCAGGCGTGAGGGGACGGGCAGGGACCATTCGATTCGCACCGGTGCGCCGCCGTTCGCTGCGGTGTCGCGGATGGTCGCTGATTGCCATATGGGTCTCGTTCCCTTTGGATGATTCGGTTACGCGTTTGCGGCTGAGGCCTTACGCAGTGACGACTACCTTGGCTGTCATGAAGGGGTGAATCGAGCACGAGTACTGGAATGTGCCGGCTTTGGCGAAGGTATAGCTGAACTTCGCCTTGGCCGCGATCGATCCAGAGTCGAAAGCGCGGTCATCACTGGTCACGGTGTGGGGGACGCCGTCGCCGTTGGTCCACGTGACTGTTGCCCCCACGGGCACTGTCAACGTCGACGGACCGAAGGCGAAGCTCGCTATCGAGACGGGGAGAGCGTTCGGCGAGGCCGCAGCCGTGGCGAGGGTCGTGGGCGTAGTGGCGGTGGGCGTAGTGATCGCCGCGGTCGTGGCCGGGGTCGTGATCGCGGTCGCCGGCGGGCCTGCCGGTTTGGCCCCGGGTGTCGGAGCCACGATCGTTCCCGGTTGAACCACGATCTTTCGGGGCCCGTTCCCGATACTGATCGTGGCCGTAACCCGGTCCGTGCGCAAGTCGACGACCGACACGTCATTGGAACCTTCGTCGGTCACGAATGCGGTCGTGTTGTCAGAAGAAGTGGCGATCCAATGGGGGAGCTTGCCGACCGCCACGGTGGCAATGACGGCGTTGTCAGCGGCCCGTAGGACCGCCAATTCGCCCGTGGTTTGCGAAACTACCAACCCAATGTTGCCGTCCGAGCTGAAGGCCGGATGGTGCGGCGATGCCCCCACGGCCACGTGGGCGACAACACGATCAGTGGCCGGGTCGAGGCCCTGCACCTCATTCACGCCTGCCAAGGTGTAGAGCAACTCTCGACCGTCGGGGCGAAAACTCAAAGCCCTCGGCGCGGTGTCGAGGGGAGTCGTGCCGATCACGCTACGGCGTCCAACATCGACCAGCACGAGCGCCGCCGCTCCAGGCTGTTGCGAGGCGACGTACGCCGATCGGCCATCGGGCGACACGGCAATGTTGTGCGGCTTTGCCACGATCACGGTGCCGGTGATCTTGTCTGTCTTCGTGTCGATGAAGGCCACTCGGCCCGGGTCGAAGACGGCGACGAGAACAGTTTGGCCATCGGGCGTCAGCGCCAGGCCATGGGGGGTGCCCCCGACTTCGATCGTGTCCACGATCCGATCCGTGGCCGTGTCGATAACACTTACGACTGTCGCGCCGTCGCTGCTCACGAACACCCGACCCCCATCGTTGGTCATGACCATGCCGTGAGGTCCGGCCGGCACCGCGATCTTCGAGAGGACCGCATTCGTCGACGTATCAAAAACCGCGACGGCGTTGTCTTTGAACAAGCCAACATAGGCTTTCGGTCGAGGCGCCGCGGCGAGTGTCGTGGCCGACGGTATGGCTGTCGTGACAGGAGAGGGTGTGGCCGCCGACGGTGCCGCGGTCGACGAGGGGGCAGGCGTCGTGCTCGACGCCACTGAACCGGTCGCCGTCGGTCGCAGGCGACGGGCGTGGCGGCGCGCCACGGCGACATGCGACGTGCCTCGACGGGTCGAGGCATCGACGGGCGATGTGACGCCCGCGGCGACGACCGTCAATGCGAAAAGAACCGTACCAATACGCACAACTGGACTTTGGCGAAGCATGTTCGACCTCCAAGGGAATGCAAGGCCGAATGGCCAGACACCGTTAACTACACCGTGCCCGCGTCCTTGGATTGCCCAATTTTGGTCAAGGGGCGACTGGAGCGCTGCTCGTCGCTCTCGGCCGGCCGCTCCCTGAACCGGGTCAAGGGTGTTGGCGTCGAGACCGAACCTTCGCCCACGCCATCGTCGCCTCGTCACTGCGCTACGTTGCGCGGCGTGCTCCCGCTCGACGACGTCCGTGTCCTCGATCTGACGGGGGTGCGCGCCGACTCCATGGCGGGTGAGGCCCGCGTTGTTTACCGATCACCTGCTCCCTCGCATCCACGCGCTGTGCGCCGAACCCTGAACTGAAGGTCTATAGCCATGTCCGAAATCCGACAGTTTCGCATCCAAGTCGCCGAGGCCGACCTCGTCGATCTGCAACGGCGGTTGCGCGCCACCCGCTGGCCCGAAGCCGAGTGCGTCGACGACTGGAGCCAAGGTGTCCCGCTGGCCTACGCCCAGGAGCTGGCGACGCACTGGGCTGACGTCTACGACTGGCGGGCAAGGGAGGCGAACCTGAACCGCTTCGATCATTTCGTGACCGAGCTGTCGGGTCTCGACATCCATTTCATCCATCAGCGATCCCCCCACTCCGATGCTTTTCCGTTGGTGATCACCCACGGGTGGCCCGGTTCGGTGATGGAGTTCCACAAGGTCATCGAGCCGCTCACCAACCCGACCGCCTTCGGTGGTCGCGCCGAAGACGCCTGTCACGTGGTCTGCCCGTCGCTGCCCGGCTACGGCTTTTCCGCCAAACCGAAGCACACCGGTTGGGGCGTGCCCAAAATCGCCTTGGCTTGGGATGAACTGATGGTGCGACTCGGGTACACGCGCTACGGCGCCCAAGGTGGCGACTGGGGGGCCGCGGTCACGACGCAGATCGGTCGAAACGTCGGCCACTGCGCGGCAATCCACACGAACATGCCGCTTGGACGCCCGCCGAGCGGAATCCGTGAACGGGCCACCGACGCGGATCGGGCCGCGTTCGCCGGGGCCGAGTTCTACAGCCGATGGGACAGCGGCTATTCAAAGGAGCAAAGCACCCGACCGCAGACGCTCGGCTACGGCCTCGTGGATTCGCCGGTCGGTCAACTGGCGTGGATCGTCGAGAAGTTCTGGGCGTGGACCGATTGCGACGGGCACCCCGAAAACGCGCTGACCCGCGACGAACTGCTCGACAACGTGATGCTCTATTGGCTCAACGCGGCGGGCGCATCATCGGCTCGCCTGTACTGGGAGAGCTTCGGTGACCTCTCGGCCTCCGGCCGGGTTGAACTACCGACAGGTGTGGCGTCGTTCCCCAAGGAGATCGTCCGCTCACCTCGGACGTGGTGCGAGCCGCGGTACAACATCACCCACTGGACCGACATGGCCAAGGGTGGGCATTTCGCGGCGTTCAGATC
>JANYDT010000002.1 GCA_025359845.1 Acidimicrobiia bacterium | reverse complement strand
TGAAGCAGGTCACAAAGCGCTTCAGCTGAAGCGCTTTTCTGGTGAAGCATCTCAAAATACGCATGGCGCTTGATTGCCGATCGATCTCGTAGCGGTTCATGCCCTCACCGATGTCTGGGTTTTGGCGATCGACTTCAGCGTGATCTGCTGAACCCGCTCGTATGCGAACTCGTGGCGGATGTCGCCGGTTGTCCTTGCCCCCGGGATCGGCTGGCTCATGAGCAGATTCTGAATCGACATCGACTCGTTGGAGCGCGGCAGCGTAATGTGCATCGCCGTGAGCGTCTCCTCCATCGTCGATCCGTCGTCCCAATGAACGTCCTGATCATGAAAGGGCTGACGCTTCCCTCGGTGTCCGACGCCGAGTTGGCGGCCATCGCAGAGGCCGCCGGTCCGGGTTCCAACGTGACGTTGGTCGATGGGGCCAAAGAGGCCGCCGCCGTGGCTGCCGATGTCGAGGTCGTGCTGGGTGTCATGCCGGCCAAGTTGTTCGCGGCCATGGCGGCACTGCGCTGGGTGCATGCCACCGCGTCGGGCGTAGACATGTTCATGTACCCCGAGTTCGTCGACAGCGATGTCGTTCTCACGGGCGAGAAGGGCCTGGTCGGTGGGCACTTGGCCGATCATGGGTTCGGGTTGCTGCTGGCTCTCACGAGGCAGATCCACACGGCCATCAAGCTCGGCCCGAACGCGTGGGCGCGTCGGGAGGCTATGCGGGGGGTGGAGATCGAGCTGGAGGGGCTGACCATGGGCATCGTCGGCTTCGGCGGCACCGGTCGGGCCATGGCGCGACGGGCCG
This sequence comes from Acidimicrobiia bacterium, assembly GCA_025359845.1. GTDB lineage: Bacteria > Actinomycetota > Acidimicrobiia > Acidimicrobiales > JANYDT01 > JANYDT01. Next base: position 12,223 of record JANYDT010000002.1, on the reverse strand, counting down.
CCGCGTTCGGGATGAACGTGGTCGCACTCGACGAACTCGAAGTCGCGGCCGGCGACGGGGTCGACGAGGTCTGGCCCCGGGCCCGGCTCGAGGAGCTGGTGGGGCGTTCCGACGTGGTGGCCGTCTGCTGTCCACTCACAAAGGCGACCGAGAACCTGTTCGATGACCGCCTGTTCGCCGTGATGCGACCCGGCGCCATCCTCGTCAATGTGACCCGCGGCGAGGTGGTCGACGGTGACGCTCTCGTTAGGGCGTTGGCTTCGGGCCATCTCGGCGGCGCCGCCTTGGACGTGATTTCCGGTGAGCCTCTCGCCGCCGATCACCCGATCTGGGGGTTCGACAACGTGGCCATGACGCCGCACACCGCCGGAGCCAGCCAGCTCCGGGCCGGGCGTAACGTGTCACGTTTCGTTGACAACCTGGTGCGTTACCGTGCCGGCCAGCCTCTGGCTGGTGTCGTCGACAAGCAAGCCGGGTTCTAGGTGGGGGCTGTGGTATTTGGGTTGTGCGGATCGGCGAGTCAAAATTGGAATGCACAAATGACTCCGGCAACACGCGGAGCTATTTCTCGTCAACCCGAAGACGGGCCGGATCAAGCAACGGGTGGCGATTGCCGGCGCCACGAACATCGACTGGGAAGACATGGCTGCAGAGAGCAGGAATCTCGACATTGGCGATATCGGCGACAACTCCTCGAAACGTGACCGCATATCGGTTTATCGGGTGCGGAAGCGGCGCTGACAAACCCGTTAGTAGAGTCGACCGCGTCCGAACGGGTTACAAGACATTCGCCGCTCCGCTACCTTGGGCGCATGCCGCTCGACCACCTCTCGTTGCAAGCCACTGATTTGTCCGCGACCGCCGCCTTCTACGACGTCGCCCTCGCCCCTCTCGGCATCAAACGGCTGATGGACTTCGGCACCACGCTCGGCTACGGCGACGACTTCCCGTTCTTCTGGCTCGGGGCGGCGACCACCGAGCAGCCACAGCGCGAAGTGCACGTCGCGTTTCGAGCGGCCGATCGGGCCACTGTTGACCGGTGGTTCGCCGTCGCCTGTGAGGCGGGCGGGGAGGTGCTGCACGAGCCACGTGTGTGGCCCGAATATCACGAGTCGTACTATGGGGCCTTCGTGCGCGACCCCGACGGCAACAACGTCGAAGCGGTGTGCCACACTCCGGCATGACTTTGGACCAATCGTCGGGCCGCGCAGAGCGAACCGGTGTTTGACGCGAACGTCGAGCACTGACCGGTGTGAAATGCGATTGCCGCGTCCCGCCGGCGAGAAGTTGATCATCGAGGCCTGACCTCGCTCTCGCCGCCACCTCCTACGCTAAGAGGCTGCGGTCGCGGTCCGGTGCACAATTGCGAGGTCGACGGAGTCGTAGCGGGTGACTTTGCGCCAGCCGTCGCTCTGTCCGCTCAGCCATCGGGTCGTCGACGCGCCGATGGCGTAGAGCTGCAGCGGGCGCCAAATTAGGCGAAGCAGCGGGATATATAGCAGTAGTCGTGGCGATTCGCGGTTGAGCAGCACGATCGACACGCATAAGACGAGGTCGGCCGCGGCCGCCAGGAGCAGGATTCCAGCCGCCTCGCCGAGGTTGTGCACGAGCAGCAGGTAGAGGAGGAAGACCTCGCACAGCGGCCCGAAAAGCGGCAGCACGACCTGCGACACGAGCATCCACGGCAGGCCGAGGAGCCCCACCCGACCGGCGCGTCGAGAAAGCAGAAGCTGACGATGTTTCAGGAGTACTTCGACAGTCCCGAAGGCCCAGCGCCGGCGTTGCCGCACGACGTCACGCAACGTCTGGGGCGCCTCCGTGTAAGCCACGGCCGCAGGTTCGTACGGTATCCGCCAGCCGTCGCCCAGGAGTGTCACGGTGAGATCGGCGTCTTCCACGAGCGTATCGGCGCTGTACCCTCCAGCGGCCAGGACAGCGCTGCGACGAAACGAACCCGCGGCGCCGGGCACGACAGCTATGACGTTGGCCGCCGCTTGGGCCCGGCGGTCGAGGTTGAGCGACACGACGTACTCGAGCGCTTGCAACTTGCCGAAGATCGACCGCTGGTTGCCGACCTTCACGTTGCCGGCCACGGCGCCGACCGTGGGGTCGTCGTAGTGGGGAAGGAAGGCCTCGATGAGACCGGGATCGACGACGGTGTCGGCATCGATCACGACGACGACATCGCCACGGGCTTCCGCGAACGCCCGGTTCAAGGCCCCTGCCTTCTTCGCCGGCGGCTGGGAAATTACTCGGGTCGCGATGGGGCCGACCGCGGCATGCAGCGCGACGGCGGCGGTGGCGTCGGTCGAGCCGTCATCGACGACGATGATTTCCATCGCCGATGGACCGTCGGGATGGCGTAATCCTTGGAGGGCCAGGATCGTTTTGGCGATCACACGCGCCTCATCGTGGGCGGGTACGGCAATGCTCACGGTCGGCCAGGGGGCGACGCGCGGCCCGTTGGGACGAGCCCGGACCCAGCGGCGATGGCGGCGCGTCTGCACCAGAGCGAGAGGCACCGACCAAAGCAGTCGGAGCAGCGATAGTGCCGCGATGACCGACAGAATCAGCATGAAGGAGCGGCGGACGGCGACCCACAACCGAAAGCCCGCCATGATCGCGAGACCGCGCCCCTCGGAGAACGCGCCGTGTCGGGCGATGTAGGGCGAAGCGATCGAGCCATCGAGACCGTCGACCGTCGTAAACAGATAGTGCTTGGCCTTGAGCTGCTGGATTATCCTCGGTAAGGCGATGAGCGTGTTTGACCGATCACCTCCGCCATCGTGCAACAAGACGACCGAGCGTTCCTGTATCTGGCGGTCGACTCGCGCCGCGATCTCGGTCGGCGACGGCTTGGTCCAGTCGAGAGTATCGATGTTCCATGACACTGCGTGCTCCCCGAGATCATTGGCGAGCTGATCGCCACCGAGCTTCGTGCCCGACCTGTCGCCGGCGCCGTAGGGTGATCGGAACAGATAGGGAACCCGGCCGGTAATCCCTTCGATGACAGCCGCGCCAGCGAGGATCTCAAGCTTCGCTCGCCAGATTCCTTCTCGGCCGAGGTTCTTGTGCGAATACGTGTGATTGCCCACGACGTTGCCGTCGCGTACCTCGGCCCGTACCAGCGACGGGTGCGCCTCAGCCTGCTGGCCAATGACGAAGAAGGTGGCGGGAACATGCTCCTTGCGCAGGATGGCGAGCACCTGCGGCGTCCAACGCGGATCAGGTCCGTCGTCAAAAGTGAGGGCGACGACGCCGCTGGCTCGGACGTCTTGAATGGTGCGCAGAGGTGGCGTGTTCAGTATTTTCTGCGTCATCGCGGGCTTCGCGGCGACGGGGAGCTGGTCGAGAGCACCGGGTTCTTCGGCTCCGATTCGCCAGATCGCGATACCGGCGAGGTGGCGATCCAATGCCAGTTGGGCACGAACGGCCATTGATCGTCCGTCCGAATACCAGATGGTTTGATGATCGGCGAGGCGTCCCGTCCACTCGCCGGTAGCGCCATCCCAATGAACGGTTGCGCCTGGCTTCGCGACCAGCGAGCGCGCCGAGTTGGCCGAGTATTCGACCGCGTGGCCCGGTGAACTCCACGCATAACCGTACGCGGCAACGCCGAGCAAAAGCTTTGAGGCCGGTATTCGGGCGAGGGCAACGTCGAGGCCGGTGTTGATCCAGCTCAACCCAGCGATGGGACCGGGCCCGGTGCTGAGTTCGTGCTCGTCGTAGGCCATCCAGGTCACGCTGTCGACCGCCGACGCGATCGCTTGGAGGTCGTAGCCGGCCAGATCCGGATCGTGGGGATCGGTGAATGCGGGCACTGCGACATCGACCGAACGGGCCCCCAGCACTTCCTTGATACTTCGCAACAATGCCGGAAAGCTCGAATGGACAGCCGGCGTGAGCTTCTCGAAGTCGATCACCACGCCGTCCCAACCCTTCTTGGCGACAAGGCGGGAGAGAGCGCTCACGAACGTCCGCGTCGCGCTGGGGTCATGCAGCAACCGCGCCACCCGAGCGCCGTTGAAGTCCGTTCCGTCGAAGTTCGACACGACGGCCAACGCACGCGTGCCTTCGGCATGGGCCCGCACGAGCGTGTCGGTCGCATCCGCGACCTCCAGTGTCCCCGATTTTGACCCCAGACTCACACCCGTCGGAGCGAGCGTGGTGACCCTTGAAACATCACGATCGACGCCCGCGGCCGAGTCCTCGTAATCCGACGCGACATACCCGAGCACGTCGAACACCGGGCGCGGGCGCGAACCGGCCAATGTCGGGCTGGCCGAAGCCATCGGCTGCTCCGGCATCAGGTTCATGATCAACGGATCGGGACGCTGCGCGTAGACGGGCAGCGCCAACGCCGCGATCAACCCCGACGCCGCCACCGCCCCGGTCAAGGCGATCACCGCTTTACGCATGCGGCGCGGTCCGCGCCATCGGATCGCGCCGTAAATGGCGGCCATCAATCCTCCGATCATTACCGCGACCAGACCGTCGGCCGTCGCCAGAGCGCCGAGCAGCACGACTACCGCACACCAGCCGATTGCGGCTCGCGCATCAAGGCGATTTCGCGACCACGGGATTAACCGTCGCATCAGAAGTTCCGGCCAGAATTGGAGTCAACAACTAGGACGTGACCGCACAGGTAGCGATGACCTCGAGGGCGGCGACTCACGTTCGAGCTTGTAGTGGCAAGGGGTGGATCTCCTGTTGGGTCTGGTGCGAGGGCTGCCCGAGAATAAGCAATGCCAGGTAACCATCCGGCCAGCGAAGGTAAATTCACGACTATCTGGCGGGCCGACGGAGTCGGTCCACGGCGATATTCGGCCTTGCCGAACCGTTCGGTAGACGAATCGTGGGGTGACCGCGTTCGACACCACCCAGACGGGGGTTCTAGGACGGTGAGGCCGAACCCGCCACGGAGAGCCCTTGCACATTGTGTCGCCCGATGAGGCCGGCCACCAGACCGCTGGCCTTGGCGTCTTCGACGAAGGCCTGCAGATATTCGATACCGGCCTCGTCGCGTCCGCGAGGCGTGCCGATGGCTTGCTGTACAGCTGTGAACCGGCCCGGCAGAATGCGGGCGCCGGGTAGGCGCTCGACGTCGGTGATGAGCCGGGGTCGGAGCCCCGCCAGCGCGTCGAGCTTCATGTCGACGAATGCTTCGAAGGAACCATCGAGACCCTCCGCCTGGACGACCTTCGCGTGGCCGATGTTGCGGTCGAGCCAGAGGCCGTAGGCGCTGCGAGCGGCGCTGGCGATCCGTATGCCGGGTCGGTCGACCTCGTCCACCGAGGTGATCGGGGAGCCCGCCGGCACCAAGTACGTCGATTCGATCTCGCAGTACGCAGCCGTGAAAGCGATGCTCTCGGCTCTCGCCGGCTCGGCGCCTATGTTCGCGACATCCCACACACCGCGAGGGGCGTCGTCGGCGATCTCGCCGGGGGTCTTGTACCGAAGCAGTTCGATGCCCACACCCAGACCATCGGCGAGGGCTCGGGCCAGGTCGGGCGACACTCCTTCGGGATTGCCGTCACCGCTTTTGCCGGTCACGAGCAAGAAGTTGCTGAGGTTGATCGCAGCGCGCAGGGTGCCGGTCGGCGCGAGCGCATCGACAACGGACCGGGACGGGGTGGGCAGTGACATGGTGACGACGCTTTCGTTTCTCATTGAGGGTGATGGTGTCGTTCTAGTCGGGGCGGTGAGGCACTAGTCGCGGCGGTGGGGATACGGTCCTTTCGAAGGTGTTGACTGGAGCGATGGCCGCGCTGTCGATCCCCGAGATGACCGCGGTGCGATCGGTCATTGCCCTTGCGTTCGTCACCGATCCGTTGATCGAGTGGGTCTTTCCTGATCCGGTCACCAGGTCCCACTCCACCGCGGCCTGGCTCGGCCTGTTCGTCGAGGCGTATGCGGAACAGGGACGGGTCGATGTCGTGCGCCGCGATGACGCCATCGTCGCGGTTGCGCTGTGGCGTATTCCGGCCGACGCCCCGCTCATGTTGTCGACGCGGCCCGCTCTCGGCGGGCTGCTCGCCGCGCTCGTGGGATCGGACCGCGCCCGAACGCTCGGCGTCGGACTCGGTGCTTTGGCTGCGGCCCATCCACCGACGCCGCACGCCTACCTTCACTTTCTCGCCGTTCATCCCGACCACCAGGGCCAGGGGTTGGGTCATCAGGTCGTTCGACCGGGAATCGACGCCGCCGACGAACTGGGGCTCGGCGCCTATTTGGAGACCATGAATACTCGCAATGTCGCCTTCTATCGTTCCCTCGGCTTCGACGTCACATCCCAATATGTGCTCGAACCCGACGGCCCCCGCGCCTTCGCCATGTTTCGCGCGTCGAAGCCATGCTCACCGAGTGATGAGTGATCAAGTTCGGCGGCTCGGGCGCCGATTGGGGCAGTATGAATCTCAGGAGACTTGCGTTCGTGGGCGTGACCGGATGGGTCGTGACGGTGGGGATGGCCACCACCGCCACGGCTGGCGTTCCGGCTGTCATAAAGAGGGTAATCGTGATGCCCTCGCCCTTCTCGGCCGTCCAACCGGCTACCCAAAGCCATCCGATTCCACTGAAGGCCGTTACCCACAAGGCTCGGCATCGGACCGGTCACTGAGACTCTGCTGCGAGGGGCGGCGCCAACTTCACAACAACGCAGGGGTGCCACAACAGCGCAGGGAATCTATGGGTCGATCAGCACTCCGGGGTTGAGCAAGCCATTCGGGTCGACGGCGCGCTTGGCGGCGCGCAGTGCTTCGGCGAAGAGGTCGGGACGCTGACGGTCATACTGGGGCCGGTGCATGCGACCCACGGCGTGGTGGTGGGTGATGGTGCCACCGGCGGCGAGCACAGCCTCGGCGGCCGCATGCTTGATCTCGGCCCATTGCGTGAGTTCGGAACCCTGCTTCCCCATGCCGAACCACGTGTAGTACGGCGCGGGACCGTCGGGATAGACGTGGGTGAATCGACACGACAGTTCAGCCGTCGACCCGAACACCTCGCGCAATGCAGCGCCCACTTTGGTGCGCACGACGGAGTCGAACTCCGGCCACCTGTCCCATGTGATGGCCGTCTCGAAGGTGTCGGCCACCAACCCGAGGCTCGTGTCGAGGCCCGGCCCGACGCCGATGAACGCGTCGCGCCACGCCCCGACCGCGCCGCCGCGTCCCGTCGGCTGACCACGGCCGTCGTCGACCGAGACCGCGCTGTCGTCGACCACGCCACCGGCGCCCCGGGCAAGTTCGACGGCCACGCCGATGTTGTGGCGCTGCGACACGTCAGCTGACTCGAAGCCCACTATCACCAGAGTTTGGGTGCCATCCAGACCCGCCGCCCGCCCGGCCTCGACCGGGTCGAGTATGCGGCAGTTGGCCGGCCACAACTTGGCCTGCACGATTTGGCGCACCGCGTCGGCGCCCGCCGTCCACGATGGGAACACGATGCCGGCGGTGGCGCGAAAGGTGGGCCGCCGCTGGATACGCATCCACGCCTCGGTGATCACCCCGAGAATGCCTTCGCTGCCGATGACCATGCGGTCGGGGCTGGGTCCGGCGCCGGAGCCGGGCAGGCGGCGGCTCTCCCACCAGCCCTGGGGTGTGAGCATGCGCACTGACTCGACGAAGTCATCAATGTGGGTGTGGTTCGTGGCGTAATGGCCGCCCGAGCGGGTGGCAATCCAGCCGCCGAGCGTCGAGAAGCGGAAGCTCTGCGGGAAGTGGCGCAGCGTGAACCCGTGGGGACGGAGTTGGTCTTCGAGGGCCGGTCCGTAGATGCCGGCTTGGATGCGCGCCGCGAGCGATACCGCGTCGATCTCAAGCACCTGATCGAATCGGTCCATGGCGATGGTGACAACTCGATCGGCAACTGGCGGATTCACGCCCCACACAACCGACGAACCGGCGCCGAACGGCACGACCTTGGCGTCAGTCGTTGAGCACCAGTCCAGCACCGCCGTCAGCTCGGCCTCAGTGCGGGGATGGGCGACCACGTCGGTCGGATTCTCGAAACGCAGATTGAATGCGTGCGTCCGATCGGTGAAGTGCGACCCGTGGGAATGAAAGGCCCGCTCCCACGGATCGGTGGCGCAGACCGCCTGCAACGCTTCGGGCACCCGTACGCGAGGAGGCCGCAATGCGGCCTGGGCAAGATCTGGTAGCGGCGCGGGAGTGATGGTGGTGCCGTAGCGCCGTGAGAGTTCTTCCGCCCGTTTGGCCCTGTCGGTCTCGGTCGGCTCTTCGCCCTCGAGCCCCCAAGCCCAAAACGATCGACGAGTAGCCATGGCTCCCGACACTATCGCCCCGCGAAGCGTGGCGCTAGGTCGTTCGGCCACCTCCGGCCCAAGTATGGTCACGAACCTAGGCGACGGCTGGTCACGGACACGAAACGAGCCGTCTCGGACCGTGAACTACCAGCCGCCGGCGGCGCGCAGGCCGCCGGCGGGTGGCACGGCGTTTCAGCCGGTGAGTTGGGGCGTGTCAGTCACCGCCTCGGCCGGAGCCGCGGCTGCGGCGGGTGGGGCCGTCGTCGCCGGCGCAGTGGTCGGCGCGATAGTTGTGGCGACGGTCGTAGAAGGCACTGTCGTCGTCGGCGCCAGCGTCGTCACCGCGGCTGCCGCGGTCGTGGGGGCAAGAGTGGGGGCGACGGTCGTGGGGGCGACGGTCGCAGGGGCGAGGGTCGTCGTAGGCGTCGTCGGAGTCGTGGCGATCACGCTGGAGGCGGCCACGTTAACGCCGGGCACCCCTGTCGCAACCCGAGGTGAGAGCTGCCCGCGCACCGCTCCGCCGGGGAAGGGGGGGGTGTGCACGTTGGCGTAGTGGCCGGAGGGGTTGGCCAGAACGGCGGAGATGATGGCCGGCGTCGCCGCGCTACAAGACCCGGCAATGGGGGCCCCGGGAGCCGTGAACGGAACGACGATCGGTCCGGCCACGCCTGCGGCCCCGATGTGGATATGGGCGCCCGATGCCGGCAGGTCCACGGCCGCCACGTTGAACAGGACGCACGCCCGGTTGGCGGTGGAATCGAGCGCGATAACCGCAGTACCAGTCCCATCAGGGTCACCCGGGCCAGGGACCTCGGCCGCGCCCGTGAGCGTGGCGTTGAACATCGCCGTCGTGAGCTGTCCGCGAAGGGCGCCGCTCGGACTGGCCGCGGTATGGGCGTTGAAGTAAAAGGAGTTCGGCGCGGCGAGTATGGCCTGAGCCTGAGCCGGTGTGGTGACCGCGCAGCCCGTTACCGAAGATGCGGTGTTCGGCAGCGTAACCACGATCGGCCCATTCACCCCGGGCGGGCCGCTGTGAATGTGGGCCGCTGCGATCGGCCCGGACAGGCCCGTGATGTTGCTCAGCACGCAGACGTCACCCGTGACGCCATCAATGGTCAGGTCCACCGAGGCCAGTGCGCCCGTATCGGCCGCGCCCGGAGCGGTCGGCTCCTCGGACGCCATGGCGACCGCGCCCAGGGTTTGCGGTGCCGCGTCGGCTCGGAGGGCCGGAAGTAATGCTGCGCCAAGAAGAAGCGCGCCGAACGCGCCTCGGACCATTCGTCGTGAGGTGGTCATTATTTCCTCCATAGGTTTTCGCGCTCGGCGACGGGCGGACTCAAGCGACCGCGTATTCACGACGAGCATCCGGGGCGTCGTACCCGGTCAGCGCCGGACCGAAACCTGGTGCCCCCGCAACGTTGGCGCCGGGCTTCGACGCGGCGGGGATTGTCGGACGTGCACGTTCCCGTTCGGGCAGCTGAGGGTGCCCGCGGCTCCCACCGCGCCCTCGACGGCCCACGGTGGCCGAGCCGGTGGTGGAGGAGGAGCAGAGCGACTGGATCATGGTGCCCAGCGGGTCGGCCGGCTCGATCCGGTTATCGGATCCGCACGCCGACATAAACCAGAGCGAAAGGCACACGACCTCTCCGTTGCGGCGATGGCCGCCCGCAGCTCGGCGGTCGAATGCGCCTCTCTGTTGGGCACGTTCGATGGTCGAGTTGCGGCCCAACTTCGGTGCGCCGATCAGCCTGTTGGCCGCGTCGACGGCCTTGCTCTGGACGACATTCGTGACGTGGCGCGTCACGAATCTCGAACAAATCACACCCCCGCCGGTGTCACGCCACACGCCTGCGCGACGAGCTCGAAGGAGTGCATGCGGTCCGACGGTGAGTGGGCGATCGTCGTTATCATCAGCTCGTCGACCTCGTAACGGTTCCGGAGATCTTCGAGGCCGGCCTTGACCTGCTCGGGCGTGCCGAGGATGGCGCTCGTCAGACGCTGCTCGATCGCGGCGCGTTCCGCGGGTGAATACGGGTACGTTGCGGCTTCCTCGGGGGTGGGCATGGTGGCGGGGTGACCTTGGCGCAGTCGCAGGAACGAGAGCGCGCTCGCTCCTGCCAGGAACCGTGCCCGCTCGGAGGACTCGTGACAGATGACGGGCACGCCGATCATCGAATACGGCCGATCGAGCACCTCTGAAGGCTCGAAGCTGGCGCGATAGAGGTCGAGGGCCATCTCGGTACCGCCCATGGCGAAGTGGTGCGCGAACGAGAAGGGGAGCCCGAGGCGGCCGGCGAGCTGCGCGCCGAAGTCGCTGGACCCGAGCAGCCAGATCGCCGGCATGCACCCGGCGCCGGGCACCGCACGAATGTGCGAGTAGGGGTGCTCCGGGGGGAACGAATCTCGGAAAAAAGCGAACAGTTCGGCGAGGCGTTCGAGGAAGTCGTCGGCCTCGTGGAGTCGGGCCCCCCGCAGCGCCCGGGCCGTCTGCGGGTCGGTGCCCGGTGCCCGTCCGAGGCCCAGGTCGATGCGCCCGGGATGGATAGCCTCCAACATGCCGAACTGCTCGGCGATCGCCAGGGGTGCGTGGTTGGGCAGCATCACCCCGCCGGATCCGAGGCGAATGCGCTCGGTAGCCATCGACAGGTGCGCGAGCAGGACCGCGGGCGACGATGACGCGATGCCAGGCATGTTGTGGTGCTCGGCCACCCAGTACCGATGAAATCCTAATCGGTCGGCGAGACGGGCCAACTCGATCGAGGCCCGCAACGCGTCACCGACCGAACTTCCTTTGGGCACCGGGGCCAGATCGAGAACGGAGAGTCGAAGGGCAGGTGAGGGCGGCGGCATCACGGCAACCTTCGCACACCTGTGCCGGGTGACGCGCCGGAGAAGGTCGTCGAAGATATTTGCTCGAATATTTCTCAACATTCCTTCCCATTATCTCGCCCCAGAGCACTTTTTGTCACACTCCCTTGGAATAATAGGGGCATGGAAGATCAGGTAGATCTAAGTAGTCTCGGTTTGGACGGTAAGATCCAATTCGCTGATCATATCCGGGGGGCTATCGCCTCGATGCATCGCACTTACCTGACGGTCATGGCGGCCCTCGACAGCGAAGAGAATTGGCGTCCTGATGGGTCGACGTCGATGGGTCGGTGGGTGGCGGCCCGTCACGCTTGACGGCGGGCAGCGGCGAAGAATTGATCCGGGTCGCCCACCGCCTGGAGGATCTCCCGACTATCGGCGCGGCTTACGAGGCGGGGGAACTGTCGTGGGATCAGACCCGGTTCCTGGCCCGCTTCGCGACACCCGAGACCGACGAGGTGATGGCCTGGCGGGGAGCTAGGACGTCGGTTAACGCGTTGTCGCTCGAAGCGCGCCGGCATGAACCGGCTCCCGAACCGAAAACCGAGAACCGGTTCCTTGAGCTACGGCCCGACACGACCGGATACCACCTGAAAGGATGGCTTCCCGGTGATGACGGCGAACGGGTCCTGGCCGCCATCATGGGTATCGCCGAAGGCTTCAAACCGGATCCCGAAACCAACAAGTACGCCCCCATCGGCCAACGCTGCGCCGATGCCCTCACCGAACTCGCGACCAGGGCCCTGGCTGCTGACGGTGACGCCGATTCGGCCTGCGTGACGGTGTTCTTCGACACCAAAACGTGGCGGGCCGAACTCCCGTCCGGTATCCAGTTGGGCGACGAAACGTTGCGGCGGTTGTGCTGCGACGCCCGGTTCGAGGCGATCGGACGAGCCGACGGCCAACTCGTCACCGCCGCCGCCCCCCACCGCAACATCCCCCGCTGGCTGCGGCGGGCCGCCAACGCCGTGATCATGGGTGCCGGTTCCCCGGCTGCGGACACATACGCCGCACCCAGCTCCATCACGTCGTACCCTGCGCCGTGCACGGCCTCACCGTCCTCGAAAACCTCATCACGCTCTGTATTTACCA
>JANYDT010000001.1 GCA_025359845.1 Acidimicrobiia bacterium | reverse complement strand
CAGGGCCCTGGTCGCGAGTTCGGTGAGGGCATCGGCGCAGCGTTGGCCGATGGGGGCGTACTTGTTGGTTTCGGGATCCGGTTTGAAGCCTTCGGCGATACCCATGATGGCGGCCAGGACCCTTTCCCCGTCATCACCGGGAAGCCATCCTTTCAGGTGGTATCCGGTCGTGTCGGGCCGTAGCTCAAGGAACCGGTTCTCGGTTTTCGGTTCGGGAGCCGGTTCATGCCGGCGCGCTTCGAGCGACAACGCGCATCAATTCCCCGGCCTCATGGCGATTTCCCCTCGTTGGTGAGGACCCGCAATCGATAGTCGGATACGTCGAAGTCACCATCGGAGACAACCCCGTGGGTCGAGTCGGCAACGAAACCTACGAGAGTGTCGTCGCTCGGGCTCTCCAATTTCAACAGTTCGAGACGGCCGAGCTCCGAATGATCGAGGTACCGGAGTTGTCAGCACTCGGCGTGGCCTTCGTGAATGGCACCAACGTTGAGCTGGTTGATGCACTTGGAGAACGGCCCAGAGCCGAAGCGCCCGGCGCCGTCATCGAGCGTTGGCAGACGGCCGCCAACCGAAAGATCGAGTCGTGGCAGCAGTTTCACGCGCAAGCCCAGCAGGTTGCGCCCGCCCACGCCGAAGCACCCGCCCCTCGCGCTTCAGCTGCTGGTGCGGCCTAGTGCCGTGACCACAACCCTACGCCTCGTCCCACGCCAAATTTCGCCGGGCAGCGAAACCGCCGGACGGGTTGGCTAACGCCCGTGGGCCCGGTCGATCACGGCCTGTCCGCGGGCCTGTAACTCGTCGCTCGTCTTGGCTGAGAAGCCCTCCTTCAAGGCCGTCTCGCGATGTGACCGATGGGCGGCCTCCAGCGCCATCCCACCGGTGGTGTCCCAGTCTTGGCGGGCGGTGGCCACCATGTGCGGGTCTTGTTCGGCAATCGCGACGGCAAGCCGCAGCGCGGTCGCCCGTAGCTCGTCGTGAGGCACAACCAGGTTCACGAGACCTATCCGTAGGGCGGTGTCGGCGTCGATGAAGTCGCCCGTCAATGAAAGTTGACGGGCCCAGGCCATGCCGACCCGCCGGGGCAGGTCAACCAGTACCGGCCCGGGGTACACCCCAACTCGCATGTGGGTGTCGGCGAAGCGGGCCCGCTCGGAGGCAATCATGAAGTCGCACGCCAACGCCAGCTCGAGACCGCCGGTGACAGCGGCGCCGTTGACGGCGGCAATGATCGGGACCTTCGACTGCGCCGCGATGGCGATAAACGGAGGAAGATCCATAAGCCGACCGGTGCCGAGGTTACGCAAATCGAGCCCGGCACAAAACGCCGTACCTTCGCCGGTCAACACGATGGCCCGAGCATCTTGCGCAGCCAAGATGGCCTCGACCGTGGCGGTCGCCATTTCGAAGTTCATGGCGTTGCGGGCCTCGGGACGGTTCATCATGATCAGCGCCACCTCGCCTATCCGTTCGACGCGCACAAGTTCGTTCATGTTCTGGCTCCTGATCGTGATGGGGCATGGCTGACGAGACTTCGTAAGTTCGCCAACCTACTCGGGTGTTGGCAGGCCGGATGGGCCTGCCTACGGTCGCATCTTGAATCCGCCGCCAACGGTAACAGTCTCGCCCGTGATGTACGAGGCGGCGTCGGAGGCGAGAAAGACGATCACGCTAGCGATCTCGCCCGGCCCTGCGAGGCGGCCCAACACCGGCGCGTCCTTCAGCTGTACCGAGTCGATCCGTTCCTTCATCCACGGTGTATCGACGATGCCGGGATTGACCCCGACGGCCCGTATCCCGAACCGGCCGACATCGGCGGCGATGGTTCGCGTCAACGATTCGAGTCCGGCCTTCGAGGCTGCGTATGGACCCCGCGCCAGCGCGTCGGACGAATAAGCCGCGACCGAGCCAACATTGACGATGACGCCCGTCCTGCGCTCCCGCATTGACGGCAGCACCGATCGGGCGAGGAACCACGGCGCCGAGAGGTTCACGGCGATGACGTCGTCCCACTCGGCGGGCGTTACGTCCTGGACATCGCCGAGCACGTTGATGCCGGCGTTGTTGACCAAAATGTCGATCGGTCCGAAATGATCCATGGCTTTCTTCAAGACTTCGGTGCTGCGGTCGCGGTCGCGTACGTCGAGCGACCAACCCGCTACCGAGTCGCCGTATCGTTGTTGCAGCTCGGCGGTCACCCGAGGGGTGCGGCTGGCTCCGATGTCGGTAATCGCTACTCGGGCGCCAGAGGCGAGCATCAGTTCTGCCGTCGCCCGTCCGATGCCGGCTCCGGCTGCGCCCGTGATGAACGCTACGCGGTCCTTGAGGTCAAAGCAGTCCATGGGGCCAGGTTGTAACATGGTGGGGCTGTCAAAGAACGATCTATCGGCGTTCCGTGATTCTCGTTGACGATTGATTCGGATGGCCACGATGTTTCACGCCAACCGACCGTCGACCCTGCCGCTCGGCAATGCGCGGCCCGCTAATCAGGAATTGATCCCATGGCCATCAACGCGGTTCTTATGCCGGTCCGCGGCTTCGCGTGAGCGTCGCCGATCGTGGTCCTTTCGACGACATCTCGGTATCGAAAGCGGGCGCCGTGATCGAGGTCATGTTGAATCGTCCCGACCGTCTCAACCCGATCTCCGCTCGGGTCGGGGGAACGCGCGACCAGATCGTACAAGCCATTACCGCCGCGGAGGACGATCCCGAGATCGGCTGCGTCTTGCTTCTCGGCGCGGGTCGGGCCTTCTCCGCGGGGGGCGATGTCATAGGCAACGAGCCCCGCGAAACGCCAGCCGAGCAGATCGCGTTCTTGGAGATGTCCGAGGCGTTCCACCGGCGGCTGCGCGCTGCACGGTTGCCGCTGATTGCTGCGGTCCACGGGTACTGCTTGGGCGCGGCAATGTCACTGGTGGCCAGCTGTGATCTCGTGATCGCGGCCGCCAGCGCCCGGTTCGGATTGCCCGAAGGTCGCATGGGTCTTATCGGGGCCAGCGCCCTTGTGCCCATAGTCGGGAGGCAATGGACCAAGTTTTTGATCTTCACAGGTGAGCTCATCGACGCCGAAGCGGCCCGAGAACTCGAGCTAGTGCTGAGCGTGGAGCCAGACGAGCTCCTGCTCGAACGCGCCCGTGATCTCGGCGGCCGTCTCACCCGAATGCCGCGTCAGGCGGTGCTCCTGAACAAGCGCTCGGTCGACGCAGTAGCCGACGCCTCCGGCGACGCGGCGGGTCGTATCGCCGCGCTGGGTTACGACGCAGTAACGCTGACCAACGGAGCCCGAGCCACGGCCCCCGACGGCCGATCGTTTCGAGACATCGTCGCGACCGAAGGCATCGACGGTATGAAGGCCGCCCAGATGGCCCAGTACCGCGAGCCCTGGTTGGGTCGCTCGCCGGTTCGGGGCGATTCCAACTGAGGCCTCGTTCCGCCGGGCTCGCTCGGTAGGCTGGCGCCATGACCGCACCCTACGACGAACTTGCCGGCCAAGTGGCCATCGTTACGGGGGGAGGTACGGGTATCGGCGCGGCAGCGGCTCGGGTGTTGGCGGGAGCGGGCGCCGATCTCGTCCTCGCCGCTCGCAAGGTCGAACGACTGGAGGCGGTGGCCGCGGAGATCACCGCAATGGGACGACGAAGCCTCGTCGTGGCGACCGACATGCGCAACGAGGACGAGATCCAACGGCTCGTCGACCGGACGATTGAGGAGTTCGGGCGGATCGAGATCGTGGTCAACAACGCGGGAGGCAGCTATCTTTTCCCGCTCGAGACAACGCCTCTCGACAAGTGGGACAACACCTTTGCTCTCAATTTGCGGGCGCCGTTCGTCCTCACGCAACTCGCCGGCGCTCACATGCTCATCGCCGGCAGGGGCGTGTTCGTCAATATTTCGTCGGCTGCGGGGATGGTGGGCGTCGTCGGGGGAGCGGCGTACAGCGCGGCAAAGGCCGGTCTGCAGATGTTCACCCGCGTCGTGGCCAAGGAGTGGGGACCGAAGGGCATTCGCGCCAACGCGATCGCGGTCGGTGGGGTGGCATCGGAGGGGGCATTGCGATCATGGAAACGCGCCGGCATTTACGACCGCCTGATCGACAACGCCGGTCAGCCGGAGGACATTGCCAACGCCATCCTCTATCTGGCCACAGATCGCTCGAAGTTCATGAACGGCGAAACGATCGTCCTCACCGGCGGGCCCCGAGACTGAACTCGCCGCCAGTTGTTGGCGCCCCCGGCAAGAATCGAACTTGCGCTCACGGTTTAGGAAACCGATGCTCTATCCACTGAGCTACGGGAGCGGACTGCGCCAGCAATCGTAGCCACCGCCGGTGTCGGCCAGAGCTACGTTCGCCGGATGACGACAAAGCGATGACCGACGGCGGCTCATCGATCCTGATCTGGGCCCACGATCGAAAAAATCATGCCCCAGGTGGCCGCAGCACGGCGAATGGGTCGGTGACGACGAGGCCCGCGCTTCGGAAACAGAAGTGAGCGGCGGGCCGTCCGCCGCTACGGCCGGGCCGGCTGACCGCAGTCGTCGCGGTGATGACCTCGCGGCGCACGAGCACTCGTTGCAAATTGGTCGGGTCGACGTCGTAGCCCAGCGCGGCAACGTACAGCGCCCGTAGTTCCGAGATCGTGAAGGTCGGGGGGGCCAACGCGAACGCAACGTTCGTGTAGCTGAGTTTGGCCCGCAACCGGACCCGTCCCGCGTTCACCAACCCCCCGTGATCGAACGCCGTCTTGGGGAGATCGTCGACGCGATGCCATCGCGTATCGGCGGGCAGCGAAGGTGACGCATCGGCGGCCACGACGCCGAGAAACGCCGTAGCGATGACCCGCCCTTCGGGATGACGGGCGGGGTCGGATCGCGTCTCGAGCTGCTCGAGGTGGGCCACTTGATCAACGTCGACCTTCGCGGCGAGATGGCGCCGGATCGACGCCTCGAGTGTCTCGTCGGCCTCGACGATTCCCCCTGGCAAGGCCCATGATCGACGTTGGGGAGGTAAACCGCGTCGCCACAGCAGGGCGGAAAGCGCGCCTTCACGCACCGACAACACCACGCCCAAAACTTCGTGCGCGAACGTCGGATGCGCATTGGTCACGGAGGGAATGCTACCGTGTGTCGAAGGGTTTTCGCTCATGGAACGGAAACCTCGAAGAAAGGAGCATCCATGGCCACCAACCTGATCAGCACCATTGGCGCCCGCACGATGGGCGACGCCGAATACGAGGCATGGGCGGCGGAGGTCCGAGCCTTGGCAACTGCTCGAGATGCGGTGATCCTGGCCCATAACTATCAGGTGCCCGAGATCCAAGACGTGGCTGACTTCACCGGCGATTCGCTGTACTTGAGCCGGGTCGCGGCGCAGACCGAAGCCTCGACGATCTTGTTCTGCGGCGTGCATTTCATGGCCGAGACGGCCAAGATATTGTCCCCGAACAAAACCGTGTTGATCCCTGACGCGGCGGCCGGCTGCAGCCTGGCCGACACCATCGACGCCGAGCAACTGCGGGCCTGGAAAGCCGAGTATCCGGGAGCGGTGGTAGTGGCCTACGTCAACACCAGCGCCGCGGTGAAGGCCGAAAGCGACATCTGCTGCACCAGCTCCAATGCCGCCGACGTGGTGCGCTCGATTCCGGAAGACACCGAGATCCTCTTCCTCCCCGACCAGTTTCTCGGAGCCCACGTTCAGCGCGTCACGGGGCGCAATAACATGCACATCTGGCTGGGGGAATGCCACGTCCATGCCGGCATAAGCCCCACCGATGTCCGCGAAAAAGTGAAGGCCCATCCGAACGCCGACATCCTGGTGCACCCTGAATGCGGCTGCACCACGTCGGTTCTGTATCTCGCCAGCTCGGGCGAACTGCCCGCGGACCGGACGAAAATTCTCTCAACCGGTGGCATGGTCAAGGCGGCCGAAACCACGACGGCGCCCGAGGTGCTGGTGGCCACCGAAATCGGCATCCTGCATCAAATGCGCAAGGTCAACTTTCGTACCAAGTTCTTGCCCATGAATGATAAAGCGTCGTGTCGCTTCATGAAGATGATCACGCCAGCCAAGGTGATCCGGGCACTGCGCGAGGGTCTCGAAGAAGTGACGGTAGCCCCCGACATTGCCGCCCGAGCGCGAGCGTCGGTCGAGAAGATGATCGCCATCGGCAACCCGTCGAAGGGCGGCGAGTGAGCCTGATCCGGCGCTTGCTGTCGGCCCGATCCGAGTGGTCGCGCGAGGTCGATGTCGTGGTGGTCGGATCGGGCGTAGCCGGGTTGATGGTAGCGCTGACCGCCGCTCGCATAGGGCGCGTGCTTTTGGTGACGAAAGCCGAACTCGACGCCGGATCGACGAGCTGGGCCCAAGGCGGCATCGCCGCCGCGATCGACTTGGCCGATACCCCGGCCGAGCACCTCCAAGACACGCTGATGGCCGGGGCCGGGCTATGCGGGGAGCAGGCCGTGCGCGTTCTGGTCGAGGAAGGCCCGCAGCAACTGGCCCGCCTCATCAGCTTTGGCATGCGCCTCGACCATGACGATTCCGGCTCGCTTTCATTGACACGGGAGGGGGGCCATGGACGGGCTCGCATCGTGCACGCCGGCGGCGACGCGACGGGCTTCGAGGTGCAGCGGGCGTTGATGGCGGCGGTCGCCGCCGATCCGGCCATCGAAGTGATCGAGAACGCGTTCGTGCTCGACCTGCTGCGCTCGGCGCCCCGCCCCGACGGACGCCTCGCCACCGCTGGGGTGCGAGCGTCCGTCCTCGACGGCAACGGCCGTGAGTCGGTGGGCGACATCGCCGCGCGGGCCGTAGTCTTAGCCAGCGGAGGGGTCGGGCAGGTCTATGCATCCACCACCAATCCGCCGGTGGCAACGGGCGACGGTATGGCTTTGGCGCTGCGCGCCGGCGCGGCCCTTACTGACATCGAATTCGTTCAATTTCACCCTACGGTATTGTGGCAAGGACCCGACGCACAGGGTCAACAACTTCTGGTTTCCGAGGCGGTTCGAGGCGAAGGGGCAATTCTGATCGATGCCACTGGTTCGAGGGTCATGGAGGGCGTCCATCCGCTGGCCGATTTGGCGCCGCGTGATGTGGTGGCGAAGGCCATTTCGATCCGGATGGCGGAAGGGCGCGGCGGGGTGACCGATCATGTGTTCCTCGACGCAACGGGAATCGGTGAAGCCAAATTGCTCAAGCGCTTTCCCAATATCGTGGCCCGGTGTCGGGCCATCGGCATCGACCCGGTCACGACGCCTATTCCAGTTGGGCCCGGAGAACACTTCGCGTGTGGCGGCGTGTGGACGGACCGAAACGGGCGCACGTCGGTGCCGGGTCTGTTCGCCGTCGGGGAGACGGCGTGTACCGGGGTGCACGGAGCCAATCGGCTCGCCAGCAACAGTTTGCTCGAAGGGCTCGTTTTCGGGGAGCGGGTCGGCGCTCAACTCGTGTTGAACCTTCCGGCCCCGCTCCCGATCGAGGCGGACACCCGAGATGCCGCAGTGCTCGACAGCGCCGTGCGATTCGATGTGGCGCAAGTCATGAGTCGCCATGTTGCCGTTCGACGGACGGCGTCGGGTTTGGAAGAAGCGGCGGCTGAACTGGCCAAGTTCGCCGATCCTGCCCACGATGTCACCCGGGCCGCGTGGGAAGCCACCAACGTCCACACGCTGGCGACGGCCATGGTTGTGGCGGCGACGCAACGAGAAGAGAGCCGCGGTTGTCACTGGCGCGAAGATTTTCCCGATACGCGCGACGAGTGGCGTAAACGCATTGTCGTTCGTCTCGTCGATGGTGAGTTGGCGTCAACCACCGTTGACACAGAGGCAACGCCGTGAGGGACGCCACGATCGAGGCGCTCCGGGCGACGGGACTCGACCCATCCGACATCGAGCGCATCGTGAGCCAGGCGTTGGCCGAAGATCTGCACGACGGCGAAGACGTGACCAGCATGGCAACCGTCCCGTCCGGAAATCGCAGTGTGGCCGACTATGTGGTCCGCCAATCGGGGGTCATCGCGGGGCTACCAATTCTGAAGGCGACGCTCGAGATCGCGCTCGGTGACGATGTCGATGTGCGCACATTCGTGGAGGATGGAGCTACCGTGGCCAGTGGTGATGTCGTCGCCACCGTCACGGCTTCGACGATCGCGCTTCTCGCCGTCGAGCGCGTCTCGCTGAACCTGCTTTGTCGCCTCTCAGGCATTGCCACCTCTACTCGTCGTTGGGTCGAAGCCCTTGCGGGAACCGCGGCGAGGGTGCGAGACACCCGCAAGACAACTCCGGGACTACGTCACATAGAGAAGTACGCCGTGCGCTGTGGCGGGGGCGTGAACCACCGCCAGGGGCTGTACGACGCCGTGCTGATCAAAGACAACCATGTCGTAGCTGCGGGAGGGGTGATCCCCGCGCTCGAAGCCGTGTTGCGGCGCTATCCCCGCAACGCGATGGTCGTCCAGGTGGAGGTCGATACGCTTGGCGAACTTGACGAGGCCCTGGCGCACGGGGCGACGCAGATCATGCTCGACAACATGTCGGTCGAGCAGATGGCGGAGGCGGTCCGGCGGGTTCGCACGACCAAATCCGAGGTGATGGTCGAAGCTAGCGGGGGCCTGTCCATCGATTCGGCCGCATTGGTCGCCCGCACTGGTGTCGACTTCCTCGCCGTCGGCGCGCTCACCCACTCCAGTCCGATTCTCGACATCGCCCTCGACTTTCGCCAAGGGATTTGACAGACCATAAGGGAGGACGTCACGACGGATCAATGCGGTAGATGCCGCCCTCTAACGAGGTCGCATACAACTCGCCATCATTTGCGGTACCGAACGCGGTGAGATAGCTGACTTTAAGGCCGAGCGAATTGGGCTGCCAACGGTTGTCAACCGGCTGTAATACGGAAATCTGACCCGTGCACACGTCACCGAATACATAGGAACCGACAAGGCCGCGTAGCGCGCTACCTCGGTAGACCGCTCCTCCGACGACCGCACAACGGCCGTCGGCATGTGGATAGTCATACACCGGGTCGAGGGCCCGACGAGGGCGTGACCCCTTGTAAGAGTGGGAGCCTTCTCGCAGACGCCACCCTAAGTTGGCGCCGGCGAGCGAGGCGGGAAGGTGATTGATCTCTTCATAGCTCGACTGACCCACATCAGGAATCCACAGATCGCCGGTGGCGCTGTCAATGCTGATACGCCACGGGTTGCGCAGTCCATAGGCGTAGATCT
The DNA here is from genome assembly GCA_025359845.1 of Acidimicrobiia bacterium. Taxonomy (GTDB): domain Bacteria; phylum Actinomycetota; class Acidimicrobiia; order Acidimicrobiales; family JANYDT01; genus JANYDT01. The sequence goes on along the minus strand of JANYDT010000001.1, from coordinate 17,039 downwards.
CGGGACGGGCTTTGACCACCGATGCCGTGGCTCTCACGAACGGGTTCGAGCCGGGAATCCCGTAAGGCTTGGTGCCATTGGAGCGAGGATCGATACGTAGAACTTTACCGAGCAGGACGTCGAGTCGCTGCCCGTTGTTGAACTTGTCGCCTGACCCGCCGCCATCGCCGATACCGATGTACAACAGGCCGTCATGGTCGAAAACAATCGTACCGGCGTTGTGTTCGTTGAACGGCTTGGAAATGTGCAGGACGACTCGCTCGCTCGTCGGGTCGGCGACTGATCCGCTGAACGCGAACTCGCTGACGGTGACAGCACCCGATGCGTCGGTATAATCGACGTACATTCGAGTGGGCTGGTTTGGGGGAAAGGCCAGCCCCAGAAGCCCTTGCTCGTTCTCGGTTGAAACGCGGGCGGAGAGGTCGAGAATGGTTGTGAGTTGCCCGTCGCGCAGGACTTTGACGCGACCGGTCTTTTCGACCACGTACAGCGCAGAATCGCCGGGGCGGCTTACGACTGCGAGGGGCTGCTCGGCGTTGGTAAGAAGCGTCAGCCTGGCACCGGTCGACGCGAGCGGGAGCGTGGTATCGGTTGGATCGAACGGCTGGCCCGGCCCCGGCGTAGGGGCTCGTCCCTCGGCTGAGGCCACATCACTGCGGTCCGAACGAGACGCTCCTGAGATCAAGCCCACCGACCCCGGGCCGAGCACCAGCGCAAACGCCGTGGCGAGCGCAACCCGGCGAAAACGGTAGCAAAGGCGGGCCATGAAGCGGGCAAGTCTAGAATCACCAAGGTGGGCGTGGGCACCAGTCGATCGCCGGTCCGACGAGTCGCCACCATCGTTCGGGGCGTGGTGCTCGGTGCCGTGGTTGGCCTGCTCTCCGGAGTCGGTTCGGCGACGCTTCTCCATTCGCTCGATTGGGCGACGCGGACCAGGGTCGCGCATTCGTGGCTCCTGTGGCTCCTTCCGACGGGCGGCGCCCTGATCGGCCTCGGCTTCCATCGGTTCGGCGGCCGGGCGGCACGGGGCACGAACCTGGTGCTCGATGCCGTCCATGCGGTGGATGATCCTGAGGACCCGACCAGCAAATTTGGCTACGGCCCCGTCGTGCCGGCGGCCATGGCCCCGATGGTGCTGGCGGGAACGACGGCCTCGCACCTCGTCGGCGGCTCGGCCGGACGGGAGGGGGCGGCGATACAGATTGCGGCGAGCCTGGCGGACACGTTTCTGCGCCTCGTCGGTCATCGTGACCCCGACGAGCGCCCAATGCTCCTGAGGGCGGCCATTGCCGGAGGGTTTGGGTCGGTCTTCGGTACGCCCGTGGCCGGGGCCATCTTCGGACTCGAGATGCCCACGGCCGGCGAGCAGCGCTATGACGCAATGGCCCCCGCTTTCGCGGCTTCAATCGTCGGGGACCAAGTGACGCGACACCTGGGCATCCACCACCGGCTCCCGACGCCGCTGGCGGTATTCGCGATCACCCCGGCGCTCATGATCCGGGTGACCGTGGCCGCGATCGCCTTCGGAGTGATCGCGCGCGGTTTCGTGGAACTGACGGACCGTATTCGCGGTTTCGGTCGACGGATGGGCCCCGAGATACGCCTCGCTGTAGGCGGCGCCATCGTCTTGGGTGGCACCCTCCTCGTAGGGACCCGGTCGTACAACGGCTTGTCTTTGCCCCTGATTGACACGGCGCTAAAAGGAGGACACGTGGTCGCCGTGGCGTGGCTCGTGAAGCTGATTCTTACGTCGGTGACTGTCGGCAGTGGCTTTCCGGGAGGTGAGGTCACTCCCTTGTTCTGTGTGGGCGCAACCCTCGGTAACGTGCTGGCCGGACCGTTGGGCGGTTCGGCGCCGCTGTTGGCCGCGCTCGGCTACGTGTCGGTGTTCGGTGCGGCCGCCAACACTCCGATCGCCTTTACCGTGCTGGGCGCCGAATTGTTCGGGTCGAATGCGCTCGTGCTGTTCGCGGTCGCCAATGTCGTGGCCTATCTCGTCAGCGGCCGCAGGAGTGTGTACAGCAACCAACGCCGAGCCTGACGGTCAGCTGAGCGCGTATGCGAACTGCCCGCGTTCCAGCAGGTCGGTTACCACTTCGGCGGATTGGGCGGCGCTGGCCAGAAAGCCTTGGAAACGATGGCACTGAAGTAATCGCAATCGCTCCAATTGCTCGATCCGCTCGACCCCCTCGGCGACCACTTCGGCCCCGAGACTGCCAGCCAAGTTGATCGCCAGCGTCACGATCTCCTCGCTCGTATCGGTGCCGTCTCGGTCGAGGCGGTCGATGAGTGATCGATCGAGTTTGAGTTGCGCCAGCGGGTACGTGCGCAACGCCCGCAGCGTCGCCGATCCGGTCCCGAAGTCATCAATGGTGATGCGCACGCCTGCCCCCGACAGCCGCCGGACGTTTTCATCGATCTCGGGCGTGATGGCTTCGAGCGTCCGCTCGGTGACGTCGATTCCGAGCTGATCGGGCGAAATGGGGCCATCACTCAAAATACGTAGTACCGAGTCGGCAAACCCGTGTCGGGCCAACTGGCGGGTAGACGCGTTGATCCTCAGAAAGAGCGCAAGACCGAAACGTGCCCTCCAGGTGACGAGTTGACGGCACGCCTCGTTCAGCAACCAATCACCCAGCGTGTGGATGATCTCGAAATGATCGGCGCGGTCGATGAAAGCCGAGGCGGGCAGCAGGCCCAGGGTGGGATGGGCCCACCGCGCCAACGCCTCGACAGAGGTGACGACCCCGGTATCGGAATCGATCTCGGGCAGGTAGTGCACACGGAACTGGCCCGACACGAGGGCCGAGCGCAGGCTACCTTCGTCAAGCAGATCGCCGAGATCCGCTACCGGTTTGACGGGCTCTCCGGGCGACGGAACGCTGCCGATTCCGCCGAACACCTGCCACCGCCCCCGGCCGCTGCGCTTCGCTTGGTAGAGCGCCGTGTCGGCTCGGCGGACGAGTTCGTCGGGCAGGACTGCGGCGCTCGACGTCACGGCGATACCGATGCCCGTCGAGACTTCGGCTTCGCGTCCTTCGACCAGGAAGGGCTCACTCAACGCGTCGAGAATTCGTTGAGCCGAAACGGTCGCCTCGTTGGCGTTGCTGAGTTCGACGAGCAACACCGCGAACTCGTCACCGCCGAGTCGGGCCACTACGTCTTCCTTGCGGGTCGCTCGCGTCAGCCGTTCGGCTACTTCGGCCAGGACCCTATCGCCGGCGTCATGGCCAAGCGTGTCGTTGATCTTCTTGAAGCCGTCGAGATCCAGGTAGAGAACACCTACCATGCCCGGATGGCGGGCCAGACGGGTGAGCGAACGGGTGGCGAAAGCGTGGAAAGTCAGTCGGTTGGCCAATTTGGTCAGCGGGTCTGTGCGGGCCTGCTGGGCCAACGCGGCGGCCCGCAGTTCCAGCTCCGAGATGTCGGTGCTCAGGCCCTCGATACCAATTACGCCACCGGCCCCGTCGCGGATCGCCCCCATTCGAACGAAGTGCCAAACCAGTTGACCGTCGCGGCGCAACAACCGAACGGTGGCAGGACTGGATACGTCGCGCAGTAGGTGGCGGTCAGCCGGGTGTACGCATCGGCGCAACAGCCCGGGGTCTTCCTCGACCTCTTCGACCGACCACCCGAGTTGTTCGACGGTCGGGCTCACGAAGTCGACGCCGACGCCGAATCGGTAGCGAAACACGATGTCGCCCGTTTTGCGAAGTAGCGCATCGCCCACGAGGACGCCGGCCGCGGCGACCACCCCGGGCGGGCCCGACCGTTGTGTCCTGACCGACTCGTCGGCGAGTTCATCTTCGATGCGCGCTGCGATCGTGTCGTGCACCAGGCATTCATTGGGCCGAAATGCGGGCGCGCCCGCAGGCCGTTCCAACCCGAAGACGCCGACCAAGCGGTCGCCCGCGAACAACGGGACGTAGCGACCGAAACGGCGCCGGCCGAAGTTGGAGTGGGCGTCACCAATTTCGTGGGCCGCAACGGTTATCGGTTGATCGGTCTCGTCATCCACGAGCACCATTTCGATCGGTCGACGAGCGGCGGCGACCTCCGAAACAGGGCCGCCGAGTTCGGTCCACACCCCGTTGGCGATCCGCATACGGCCCCCGTCGGGCGAGATGCGCCATATTGACCCCACGGCGTGCAGAGCTACTCCTAAGGCCTCAGCATGGCCCCCCAGGGCCGCGTCGTCCATCGGAACCGACCTCGTTCGCAGGGCGCGTAAGAGTTCAGAGAGCACCTTCAGATCGGCGTCGGACTTGCTTGGAGCGGCGTCCCGACCGCTCTGAGCGTTCATTCACTCACAATACAGCACGGAGGGTCACGGCTCTAGCGCAGCCCGACCCTACGGCTGCACGCCGGCCATTGGGCCCAACCCAGCTTGGCCTGAAGTTTGCGGGCGGCTTCGTCTTGGACGTCTGGCTGGGCCTCGTGGGGCAGGCCGGAGTAGCCGAGCTTCGTCCACGTCTTGGCCGAGAACTGGTAAGCGCCGTAGTAGCCGTTACCCGTATTGAGGTCGTAGTGGCCGCCCGACTCGCATTTGCGCAGCTTGGTCCACGCATCGACCGAGGACGCATCGACCGAGGACGGATTGATGGCCGACGCGTCGACCGAGATGGATGACGGGTTTGGGGCGACGTGCGTCGAAGTAGGCGCCGTCGAGGCAGGAATGGGCGAGGTGGCGGTTACGGTGAACTTTGAAGCCGGCATCGTAGAAACGATCGTTGCCACCTCAGTTGAGTCGACGATACGGCCGGGCCAGGTGCTGGGCGGGGGCGTTGGCGTCGCGGCCGCGGCCGAAGAAATTGGGGCGGAAACAAGTGCGAGGGCGCTGAGAACCACGGCGGCGCTACATCGAGCCAGACGGGTAAAACTGGGCATCGGGCGGTCTCCTTTGGGATGGCCGTCGAACGAAGGCGTGAATATTACTCACCGTCTTCGGGTAGTTCAAGACGACTCGCGGTCATCAGAATTGCGTAACGTGACACTGAGTGCGAACTCGCATTCGAACACGACCCCAAAAAGGACCGACAGTGCTTAAAGAGTTCAAAGATTTCATGACCCGGGGCAACGTTCTCGCCTTGGCCATAGCAATTGCAATCGGCTTAGCGTTCGTCAAGGTGACTGAGGCCCTATCGAAGTTTCTCATCGACCCGATCGTCGGCTCGCTGTCGTCGGGCGGAATCGACAATGTGTTGAGGATCCACCTCCGAGGCGCCAACTACATTCAACTCGGCAGCATCCTGTCGGCCGCCTTCGTCTTCATCGTCACCTGCGCGGTGATCTTCTTCGTAATCGTCAAGCCGCTCATGAAGATGGGTTACAGCGTCTCCGACAAAGAGTAGTTTTTTGGGGCCGGCGGCGGGCTGGCCCTCACGGGCGCAACTGACTAACCTTTATTGCCGTGTCCGGCATCGTCTCTTACGGCAGCTACATCCCCTACTTCCGACTTGATCGCAAAGTGATCGCGGCGACGCTGGGTACCGGCGGCGGGCGTGGTACCCGAGCCGTCGCCAGCTACGACGAAGACACCACATCAATGGCCACCGAGGCCTCGCGCAATGCGCTGACGGCCCGAACCGGACTCGTCGTCGACGCCCTTTCGTTCTCGACCACCGACCCGGCCTACCTCGACAAAACGAACGCGACGGCCATTCACGCCGCCCTGGGCTTGGCCTCATCGGCCATGGCGGCCGACCTCGGCGGCTCCGTGCGATCGAGTGTGGCCGCATTGTTGGCTGGCGTGTCGTCAACCGGTACGACGCTGGCTACCTTTGCCGACACCCGGTGCGGCCTTCCTGGTTCGGGCGACGAGGCCAACGGCGGGGACGCGGCGGCGGCCATTGTGTTCGGGGCAGAAGGTACGGTCGCCGAGCTGGTGGGACGGGGCCACTCCACCTCGGAGTTTCTCGACCGTTGGCGCATTCCCGGCGAATCCGCATCGAAGATCTGGGAGGAGCGATTCGGTGAAAGCGAGTACGTACCGCTCGCCGGTCCGGCCGTCACCGATGCGTTGAAAGCGGCGGGCATCACCGTCGATCAAATCGACTACCTCGTCGTGGGCGGCGTGCATCCACGGGCTCAAGGTGTGATCGCCAAATCGGTGGGAGTGAACGCAGGAGCTTTGGCCGACGATCTGTCCAGCGCGATTGGGGCGCCCGGCGCAGCCCAAGGTGCGCTTCAGCTGGTTGACGCGCTCGACCGGGCTGGCGCGGGGGAGTATATAGTCACCGTGAGTGTGGCTGACGGCGTCGACGTGTTGGTGTGGTGCACTACTTCGGCGCTCGCCGGTTTCCGCCGGCAGCGGACGTCGCGGACGCTGGCTCAACAGATCGCCGACGGCAACGCGACACTTGCATACCCGCAGTTCCTGACCTGGAAGGGCTACCTGAAGCGAGAGCCGGCGCGACGCCCCGACCCCGATCGCCCGTCCGGCCCCGCATCCAGCCGTTCCGAAGACTGGAAGTTCGGTTTCGTCAGCAGTCGCTGTCTGCAGTGCGGCGCCCGTCACCTTCCTCCGGCCCGGGTGTGTGTCAAGTGTCGAACCATCGACGAAATGACCCCCGAGCGACTCGCCGACGTCCACGCCACGATCGTGACGTTCACCATCGATTACCTGGCTTTTTCGATGAGTCCGCCGGTGGTGGCGGTGGTCGTCAACCTTGACGGGGGCGGAAGGTTCATGTGCGAAATGACCGACGTTGATCCCGCGTCAGTGGCGATCGGGCAGAAGGTCGAGTTCACGTTCCGGCGCCTGAACACCGCTCAATCGGTCCATAATTACTTCTGGAAGGCCCGGCCGGTCCGGGCCTGACCAGCGCTACAAGCCCCCGCTACAAGCCCCGCTACAAAGCCACCTCACGAGAAGAGAGAGTCACCATGGCATCAAGAGGCATTCGAGATCGCGTCGCCATCGTCGGCATGGGTTGCACGCCGTTCGGCGAGCATTGGCATAAGGGCGCCGACGATCTGTTGATCGACGCCTCGAAGGAGGCCACCGCCTCGGCCGGCGTCAAGATCGACGACATCGACGCGTTCTGGCTCGGGACGATGGGCTCGGGCATATCCGGGTTGACGCTCAGCCGTCCCCTCAAGCTCGACTACAAGCCCGTGACTCGCCTCGAAAATATGTGTGCCACCGGGTCCGAGGCCTTTCGAAATGCCGCCTACGCCGTGGCTTCGGGCGCATTCGACATGGTCATGGCCATAGGCGTCGAGAAGCTCAAGGACTCCGGGTTCTCGGGTCTCGTGACCGGGGCCATCCCCAATGACGGCACGTTGCCCACCATCACCGCTCCTGCGTCGTTCAGCTTTCTGGCCCCGGCATACGCGAAGAAGTTCGGCGTGAGCGATGAGCAACTGAAAGAAGTCCTGACCCGTATTGCCTGGAAGAACCACCGTAACGGCGCGCTCAACCCGCGTGCGCAGTACCGAAAAGAAGTCTCGAAGGAGACCATCAACGCATCGCCGCGCATCGCCGGTCCACTCGGTGTCTTTGACTGCTCCGGCGTGTCCGACGGTTCCGCGGCGGCCATCATCGTTCGGGCCGAAGACGCCTATAAATACACCGATAAGCCGATCTTCGTGAAGGCGCTCTCGTTCGTGGCCGGTCCCGCGGCCGGCCCGATCGACCCCGAGTACGACTACACCACCTTCACTGAGGTCGTTCGGTCGGCCGAAGACGCCTACCGCCAAGCCGGCATTCAAGACCCGCGTTCCGAACTGGCGATGGCCGAAGTTCACGACTGCTTCACCCCGACCGAACTTGTCCTCATGGAAGATCTCGGGTTCGCTGACCGAGGCATGGCCTGGAAGGAGGTACTGGCGGGTACCTACGATCTCGACGGTGAACTGGCCGTGAATCCCGACGGGGGGCTCAAGAGCTTCGGCCATCCGATCGGGGCTTCGGGGCTTCGCATGTTGTTCGAAGCCTGGCTCCAGTTGCGCCAAGAAGCCCCCGAAGGCCGGTCGATCGCGTCGATCAAGGCCGGAAAGAAACTCGCTCTCACCCACAATCTGGGGGGCGCTCCCGGCAGCTGTGTGAGTTTCGTGTCTGTAGTCGGCAGCGAGCCCAGCGCGTAAGCGGCCGCTGATTCTTGTCAGGACGGGGCGCTCTGGGATCGTGGGTTGACCGACCATCTGGGCGAACTCCGGCGCTCCTACGATGTCGGAACGCTGGAGGAAGCCGACCTCGACGACGATCCCATCCGACAGTTCGAGCGTTGGTTCGAGGACGCGCGGCAGTCCGGTGAAGACGAGCCCAACGCCATGACGTTGGCCACTGTCGATGCCGACGGTGCTCCCGACGCCCGAGTGGTGCTGCTGAAAGGACTCGACCAGGATGGCTTCGTGTGGTTTTCCAACTACACCAGCGCGAAGGGTCTCCAGTTGCAACATACGCGCAAGGCCGCATTGGTCTTTCGGTGGCACCGCCTGGAACGCCAAGTCCGCGTGCGGGGCCTCGTTTCACGGACATCGCCAAGTGAGTCCGACGAGTACTTCGCATCGCGCCCGCTCGGAAGCCGTATCGGGGCGATTGTTTCGCCTCAGAGTCAGGTGTTGGCCGATCGCGTCGAGCTCGAGCGGGCGGCCGCCCGACTGGCGATCGGACCTGAGCCGGCCATTGTTCGACCGCCCCACTGGGGCGGGTCGCGCTTGGCCCCGGTTTCGCTTGAACTGTGGCAGGGACGGGCGAATCGACTGCACGATCGGTTCCGCTATGTGCGTCTGGCGCAGGCGCCAGGGGACACTGTCGCGACTTGGCGGCGGGAGAGGCTGGCTCCTTAGACCCACAGGTCTCGGTCGGTGAAACGGGCCGTCAAAATGAGTGAATCGACCCATACCGCGTCGGGCTGAATCGACCGAAGATAAGGCATGGGATTTCGAAAGACGCGACGCGATCCGGGCGTGGATGACTTGGTTCGCCAGCGCTTATACGGGGATTTTTCACCGGCCGCTACGGCGCTTCTGACCATTGCTGCGCCCGATCCTCTCCCCGAAGTCGTGATCTCGCCAGTCGTCATCTCACCTATCGTCATCACGAGTTTCCGGGGTGAGGACGTCACCGACCTCCATGAAGTCTCTGACCTCTCGGGGTACGCGACCGACCCAGGGGCGGTCGTCGCCAGCGCCGTTGTCCCTATTGTCGCAATCCCTCCTGCCAACAGTTTCGTCACGAACCATACGGCCGTATTCGCGTTTCCGGTCGAGGTCACCGACGCAGAACCGACAGCAGCTCCAGTCCCGGGGCTACTTGCGGGGCAGCCACCGCTCCAGGTTGCGGCCTGGCTGTCGGCCCTCGAAACCTCGTTCGGCAACGATGTCGTTCGCCCGGTAACTGTCCTCGAGGTCCAGGGTCTGGTGACGCGGGGCACACCCCCCGATGTCCGCCTCGACGTTGAGATCGGCGAAGGCGAGCTCGTGATCATGGAAGGGGAGACGAGATGGATTCAGCCGGCGTGGCGGACTTTGGCCGGTTTGGATGATCCTGGCGCCGGGGAGGTCATCCTCGGTGGTCAACAGCAGAGCACGTTGTCGTTCAGCGAACAAGCGACGTATCGTGTCGTTGCTCCCGGAGTCTTGCTCGATGCGGCGGTATTGGAGCCTTCGTTCTCCGTTCTCGAAAACCTGATTTCGGCCTTGATGCTCACCGGTCAATCTCCGGCCGAGTGCGAGCAAGCCGGTCACTGGGCCCTGGCGCAACTGAACATCGAAAATATTGCCCACGCTTTGCCTGTGCACCTGAACGAACGCCAGAAGGGTTTGGCCATGATGGCCCGGGCGATCGTCGGCGATCCTTTTGTGCTCTGGATCGACTCGCCCGTCGAGCGGTTCGGGCCGGCCGGTGGAGGGGCCATTCTCGACGCGGCCGAACGGCTTCGGTTACTCGAGGGCTACGCCGTTGTCTTGATTGGAGAACCAGGAGGGTTTGACGATGTCGACGGTCGTCGCCTACTGGCCACGGCGGAAGGAGTCCGAGTACGAGCGTGACCCCCGCGGCGACGCCCTAAGCCGAAAGTCCAGGCCGAACAACCTCAGGCGTTAGCCGCCGCTCGAGCCGCTTCGTCGGCGGCTTTGAGCGCGTTCGCGGCCGATGTGGCGATGCCGATGGCGTCGAGTCCGAGGTTGGCGAGAATCTGACTCGACTTTCCTTGGGGAACGTATTCGCAAGGCGTTCCGAGCACCGTCACCAGCGGCCCTGGCCACGGTTCGAAATGGGCCAAAGCATCAGCTATCAACGCGCCGGCGCCACCCTCGCGAATACCGTCCTCGACCGTCACCACAACGCGGTGGGCGGCCGCCGCGGCAACCATGGCCGGGTCGAGCGGAGTCACGCAGCGCACGTCCCAGACGCTCACCCCAACGCCTTTTTCTTCCGACAGGAGCTCGCCGGCCCGTTCCGCCGCTTCGACCAGACGACCAACGGCCAGGATGCACACCTCAGCGTTGTCGCCGGCGTCGCGAATACGACGAGCACGAAGCCCCGAACCGACCTGATCGAGGGCGACGTTACGCGACGCCCCGCCCGGATAGCGGATGAGCACGGGCCCATGGGTGATCGACAGCGCGTGATGGAGCATGACGTTCAGTTCCTGCGCGCTGGACGGCGCGAGGATCGTCATGCCGGGCACCTTCGAGAACAACGCGAGGTCGAGCACGCCGTGATGGCTCGGACCGTTGTCGCCGGTGATTCCAGCCCGGTCTACGGCAAAAACCACGGGCAGCCGGTGGAGGCCGACGTCAAGGTTGACCTGATCGAAGGCGCGTGACAGAAACGTTGAGTAGATCGCCACCACCGGTCGCAGACCTCCGAGGGCCATGCCTGCGGCCATCGTGACGGCGTGCTGTTCGGCGATGCCCACGTCGTGGAAGCGGTCGGGGAAGCGCTCTTGAAAAGGGAGCAGCCCTGTCGGCCCAGGCATGGCCGCAGTAATGGCGTGAATGCGACGATCCATCGTCGCGAGGTCGATTAGGGCATCGCCGAACGCCTGGGTGTACTGGCGCGGCCCGTCGCCGCGGACAGGCCCGGTCACGGGGTCGAACACGCCCACATCGTGGAGCCTCTTCTCTTCGTCACCCTCGGCGAATTCGTACCCTCGACCCTTCTCGGTGAGCACGTGGACGACAATCGGACCAGGCCATTCCCCGGCATTGCGCAACGTTCGCTCGAGTTCGACGATGTCGTGGCCGTCGATCGGGCCGACGTAGCGGACGCCCAAATTTTCGAAGAAGGCCAAAGGTCCGTCGACGAACTCGCGCAGCGCGTTCTTGACTCCTGTGACGGCGCGCTTTCCGAGACGACCCACTAGGGGCAGATCTTCGATGATCGATTCCGAGACCTGCTTGCCCTTTACGTATGAGGGCATCACCCGGATTCGACTCACGCTGCGCGACAGCTTCGAAACTGTCGGCGCATACGATCGGCCGTTATCGTTGAGCACGATCACGACGCGGGAGTTGGTGTGACCCAGGTTATTCAGCGCCTCGTAGGCCATGCCGCCCGTCATGGAGCCGTCTCCGATAACGGCAACCACCCGGCGCATGTTGTCGTCGCCGTTAGCGTGCAGCGCCACCGCCATTCCGTGGGCATAGCTCAAAACGGTGGACGCATGGGAGTTCTCGATCCAGTCGTGCTCGCTTTCGCTTTGGTTCGGGTAGCCCGAGAGTCCACCCGCCTGACGGAGGCGATCGAACTGGTGTTTGCGGCCGGTGACGATTTTGTGCACGTAGGCCTGGTGGCCCGTGTCCCACAGCAAGATGTCGCGAGGCGAATCGAAGACTCGATGGAGCGCGAAGGTGAGTTCGACGACCCCGAGGTTCGACCCGAGATGGCCGCCGGTAGCCGATGTCGCGGTCACGATGAACTCCCGAACCTCGGCGGCTAGCTCTTTGAGCTGATCGTAGGAAAGCTCCCGGAGGTCGGCCGGGGTATTGACGGCTTCGAGCATTGTCGCCCAGGTTATCGTCCTCGGCGCCCTTTGCGGCGCGTGTGCGCCCGTGGCGCGTGCCAGGCTTCACCCGTGGCGCACCTTCAGTACTTCGCACTGCTCGGCGGCTGCCTTCTGCTTACCCTGCCGCTCGAGTTCCTCTTCCAGGCCCGTGTCTATCGCCGGATCGGCCGGTTGGTCCGGGCCATGGCTGCCCCCTTGCTGATCTTCTGGATGATTGACTCGGTGGCGCTGGTACGCCATTTGTGGACGTATAGCCGGCGTTACACGGTGGGACTGGTCGTGCCCCACAAGTTGCCGATCGAAGAGATTGCCTTCTTCGTCGCAATTCCTATCTGCGCGATCCTCACGTTCGAGGCGGCCAACGCGGTCTATTCCGGGCGGGTTGTCGCGCCGTGGCGAAGGGACAAGGGTCGACGCCGATACGAAGGTCGACATGTTCGCCGTTAGGTTCGGCCCGGCCGCCATCGTCGCCGACTTGTTGTTCGGCATCTATCGGCGCACCTTGGGGAGTCTCGATCTCGATGTTCGGGACTACACAGTGCTGGCCATCGCGATGTGTGTCGCTGTTCTAGTGCTCGAATTACGTATTTGGCGGACGGGGTTGTTCCGATTACGGGCCTATCGGGTTACCATGATGATCTGTCTTGGTTTCATGGTGTTGGTCAACGGCTGGCTCACCAAGTTGTCGGCTCCCATCGTGGCGTACACACCAAGAGAGTTCAGCGGGTGGCGCCCCATTTGGGACGTTCCGCTCGAAGACTTCGCGTTCGGATTCGCGATGCTGACCTTTTCGTTGCTGTGTTGGGTTCGCACCGAGACTCGCCGCACCCCGTTCAGTCGTTCGAGTAACCCGGACGGGTCTGACGGCGCGGACGAACGACCCTGATGGCCATGGCGAGCTTGCGGGCGGTGGTCACCCTGACCCGGGCGGTGAACACGTCGTAGTTGGCCTCTTCGATCTTTTCGAGGATTCCGCTGTAGAGGTCTCGCGCCGCGGCAATGCCGCGCTGTGATGACGGGGGCAGCATCGCAATGCCGATATCCGCGCTCGAGTAGAGCTGGCGGCAGCGGTCGATCTCGAAGCGCATGACTGAAGCCCATTCGGCAGTAGCAGTGCGGGTCGTGGGATCGGCGCCGAATCGCCGTAGGTCTTCTTGGGGAATGTACACGCGGCCGCGGTCCAGGTCTTCGGCGACGTCGCGGAGGAAGTTCGTGAGCTGGAACGCCAACCCGAGATCGCGGGCGTGTTTCCTGGCGGCATCGATGTCATAGGGCTCAAGAATCGGAAGCATCATTTCGCCGATAACCGCCGCCGATCCGTCCATGTATTGCACTAGATCGGCATAGGTCTCGTAGGTGGCAACCGAGAGGTCCATGGTCATCGACCGGAAGAACTTCGTTGCGCAGTTGGGATCGATTTCGAAGGCCCGAAAGGTGTGCACGACAGCTTTCAAGACGAAATCATCGCTGCGGCCTTTCTCGAGATCGGCGAAGAACCGGTTCTCGAACGCCTTCAGCGCAGCCGCTCGTTGGTCGTTGGTGGCGCCGCTGCCCATTTCGTCAACGATGTCATCGGCGTAGCGACAGAGCCCATACAGGGCGTATACGTGATGGCGTTTTACGTTCGGGAGAAGGTGGGTCGACCAGTAATAGGTGGTACCGCTCCTCTTGTTGAGGAGGCGACACTGCTCATATGATTGCTCGAGCGTGACCATCAGCTGGTCATCTCCCTGACCCGCAGGGCGGCCAGTCGGCCTGATAAAAGAACCATCGGAACGCCGACGCCGGGAACCGTCGATGAGCCCACGAACACGAGCCCTGGAGCGCGGCGATCGGTATTGGCTGGCCGGAAAGGACCAGTCTGGGAGAAGCGATGCGACAACCCGAACGGGGTACCCATGGCCATACCCATCCTTTCCCAATCGGTGGGGTCGAAGAACCGCTCCACCTCGATATCGGCCGGATAGCCCAGTTCTCCCGTCCGCTTGGCCAGATCGGCGCGAATGGCCACCCGTTCCTCGTCCCAGCGGATCTGCCCGCCGAGGTGCGGGGTGGGCTCGAGCACGTAAAGGATGTGACGGTCATGGGGGGCAAGGTGGGGATCGGTAAGGGTCGGGACCGATACCAAGATCGACGGGTCCGGCATGCGGGTGCCGTGCTTCATGAGGGCTGCGAACGCTTCATTCCATTGCCCGCCGAAATGGATATTGTGATGGGCCGCGCCAGGCGGGACCGGCCCCCGGGCCCCGGCCAGCCACAGGGCGCAGCTCGGGGAGTACGTCGCCCGCCGCACTCGGGCGGGTGCGCTCAGATCAGGAACCAGCCGCTGATAGGCGACCGGAAGATCGGCGTTGATCACCACGGAATCGGCGCATACGAACTCGCCATCGTCGAGGCGGGCGCCGCGAACCCTTCCCGTTGCGCCGTCGCGCACGACCCGCTCCACGTTCGCCCCGTACCGGATTTCGACACCCGCGGCGGAGGCGGCAGCAGCCAGCCCGACACTTACGGCGTGCATTCCTCCTTCGGGAAAATACACGCCGGCGATGGTGTCCATGTATGTGATGACGGCATAGGCTCCGAGCGCCTGAGCGGGGGCCAGACCAGCGTACATAGCCTGGAAGGAAAAGATCTTCTGGAGCCGCGGATCACGGAAATGCTTCTTCACGATACGTCCAAGACGATCGAATCCACCGAGCCGCAAGAGTTCGAGGGCCGGGCGCAGCGGTCTGGCCAAATCGAGAACGGAATCGAAATTCCGGTCGATGAAGTTGGGGGTTTCGACTTCGTAAAGTTTGGTGAGCCAATCCGCAAATCGGCTGAATGCCTTAGCCTCGACCGTCCCGGCGAACGTGCGTATCTCCTCGGTCATCGCCTCCCGGCCGTGGCGGACCCGAAACTCACCTCCTCCTTCGCTGGCATCGAAAACGGCGCGGTACATAGGGTCAACGGGGTGGATGCGCACAAAATCGTTCATGTGCGCTCCGGCGGCCGCAAAGGTGTCGCTGAGAATGCCGGTCATCGTCAGAACGCTCGGTCCGGGGTCGAAACGGTAGCCCCCTTCGGCGATGAGCCCAGCGCGTCCTCCGGGCACGAGTGCCCTCTCCAATACGACGACCTTGTGCGTAGCCGCGAGGTGACAGGCCGCCGAGAGCCCGCCGAGCCCGCCGCCAACGATCACCACGGTCGGCAAAACCGCCCCCATCAATGGTTCCTGTCGGTCACGAAGAACGCCAGTTCGACTAGCGCATTGATGGCCGGACGAGACAACGCCGACGACTCGATCGCCGCGATTGAGTCGTCTCGCAGGGTCGAGATCTGACGCTCTACGATGCCCTCCGCGCCGGTGGCTCGAAGGACCTCTTGGATGGCTCGAACGCGATCGTCGTCGAGTTCGGGATCGCCCACCGTACCCAGGATCTCGGCCTGGTTCGCGGTACAAGAGGCGAGCGCGTGAGCGAGCAAAGCGGTGGGTTTGCCTTCGCGTAGATCGTCACCGACCGGCTTTCCCGTCAACCCGTCGTCACCCAGTGCACCGAGCAGGTCGTCGCGAAGCTGGAAGGCCTCGCCGAGAGGGATGCCGAATCGGGTGAGTGCGGTGTCGTGCCTCTCGAACTGCCCGGCGAGCGCAGCGCCAAGATGCAACGGCCGTTCGACGGTATATTTACCCGACTTGTAAACCCCGATTTGGCGGGCGGCTTCTAGGGTTGGATTGCCGGTCGCGGTGCCCACGAGGTCAAGGTATTGGCCAATATTGACTTCCACTCGAAGTTCGGTAAAGATATCAATAGCGGAGCGCGGGGCTCCGACCAACAGAA
This sequence comes from Acidimicrobiia bacterium, assembly GCA_025359845.1. Classification (GTDB taxonomy): domain Bacteria; phylum Actinomycetota; class Acidimicrobiia; order Acidimicrobiales; family JANYDT01; genus JANYDT01. The sequence continues at coordinate 1,264 of JANYDT010000001.1, read as the reverse complement.
GATCGGCGTACACGAACGCGAGGTCACCGACGAGAATAGCCACCCCTTCGCCGAAGCGCCTCGCTTCGCCCCGCCGCTGCGCCGCCTCGTGGGTGTTGATGAACTGCACGTGCACGGCGTCCATGCCGCGGCGGGTGGCCGAGCCGTCCATGACATCATCGTGAACGAGGGCGAACGTGTGCAGAAGTTCGAGACCGGCCCCGGCGTCGATGACGAGCGGGTCTTCAGGGTGACCGCCTGCGCCCACGAAGGCCCAGTAGCAAAATGCCGGTCGGAGGCGCTTTCCGCCTGCCATCACGAGCGCTTGAAGTGACCGCAACGGCGCCATGAGCTGGGGATTCACGGCCGACCAGCGCGCGATTTCGGAATTGAGCAGGGCCTGAATACGCGCATCGACGCGCGCCGCCGTGGCGGCCAGGTGGGCAGGAGCGGGGGCGGACGCCACGACCCGAGAGTCTACGAACGGCCGGAGCACTATGCCCACTGCCTCGGCCTAATGATCGATCTGATGAACGTCACGATATTCGCTTCGTCGGGCCCAAACTTCGGCGATCACGGTTCCGAGAGCGAGGCCGGCGGCGAAGACGACGGCCCCTCCGGCGGCGTCGAGAAAGTAGTGATTACCGGTAACGACGATCCCAAACAGTGTGGCCATCGGATAGAGGAGCAGCAACATGCGTCGGGGCCGAGACGTGGCCCACGGCCACAACGTGAGGGTGACCCAGCTGGCCCATCCGAAATGCAGGCTGGGCATGGCGGCGAATTGATTCGAAGCCTTGGCCACGGCTCCGGAGTCGAAGTTCCAAAGCCCCCCGATAGTCTTCAGGGTATCGACGAATCCGTAGTGGGCCGGGAGCAGCCGGGGCGGTAGCAGGGGAAAGGTGGCGAAACCCACGAGAGCCAGCGCGGTCATGGCCGCCAAGGTGTTTCGCATGCGCGGGTAACGGCGAGGGAGAAAGCGATAGCAGTAGATCAGGGCGGCCAGCGTTACAACGAAATGGGCCGTTCCGTAGTACACATTCCAGAACTTGATGAAGGCGTGGGCTCCCAAAAACCGTGCTTGAATCCAGGCTTCGTGAAAGATATGTAGGGCCTGCTCCCACCGTATGAGAAAACGAGCATGGCTAAAAGCGTGTTCGAAGCTGACCTTCTTTGACCCCTGCGTGTTGCGGGTCATCGAATACAGGGCGTAGAAGGCGGCCGAGTAGATGACTTCCTTCCACCAGTGCAACCGAGGCGCGGGTCGTCCGGTCCCGGGCGGGGC
>JANYDT010000237.1 GCA_025359845.1 Acidimicrobiia bacterium | reverse complement strand
GACCCCGACGTCGCCCAAATCGGCGTCGCCGGTGGCGGCGCCATCCCTGTCCACGTCTACGTAGGCGGGCCCGCAGGCGTCGGCACCTTCGCCCAAGCCGTAGACGCCAACCTTCCACGCGCCGACATCGGTGCCGCGTTTCCCCAATACGGCCCCTTCCACGGCTTCGACTTCACCATGCCCCCACCGCCAGGTGACTCCACCACCGTTTGCGTCCACGCCGTCAACGTCGACGAAGGCGGCAGCGTCCTACTGCGCTGCGCCCCCACCTCCAACGTCGCATTCGGGTCACTTGACGGTGTCGCCCGCCGCGCCGGACCCGGCCTAGACGTCGCCGGCTGGGCCATCGACCCCAACACCGCCGCGCCCATCCCCGTCCACATCTACAACAACGCCACCTTCGCCGCCGCCGCCACCGCCGCCAACCCCCGCCCCGACGTCGGCGCCGCCGCCCCCGGCTACGGCAACCTCCACGGCTACACCACCACGATCACTCCCGTCGACGGCCTCAACCACATCTGCGCCTACGCCATCAACCAAGGTCCCGGCACCATCAACCCCCAACTCGGCTGCCAAGACATCAACTACAACGCCAACCCCTTCGGCGCCTTCGACACCCTGCGCCTCGCCCCCGGCGGCATCCAAGTCCAAGGCTGGGCCATCGACCCCGACACCATCAACCCCATAAACGTCGACACCTCCATCAACGGCAACTACCTCAAACTCACCGCCGCCAACCAAAGCCGAACCGACGTCAACACCGCATACCCCGGATACACAGCCAACTACGGCTACAACCACACCGTCCCCACCGCCACCGAAGGCACCCTCACCGTCTGCATGTCCGCCGCCAACACCGGCCCCGGCGCCAACCCCCAAATCGGCAACTGCCAAGCCATCAACCGCACCAACCAACCCATCGGCAACCTCGACGGCGCCACCCGCAACGCCACCACCCTCACCATCGCCGGCTGGGCCCTCGACCCCGACACCGCCAACCCCATCGCCGTTCACATCTACATCGACGGCACCATCATCGGAGCCACCACCGCCAACACCAACCGCCCCGACGTCGCCAACATCTACCCCCTCTTCGGCCCAGCCCACGGCTACAACACCACCTTCACCGTCACCCCCACACCCCACCAAATCTGCGCCTACGCCATAAACCAAGGCCCCGGCACCACCAACCCCCAACTCGGCTGTGTAGACGTACCCTGAAAGGCAGCCTGAGACCAAGCCGGTGGTGCGCGACGGGAGCCTAAATGGCGCCCTCGGCAGGATTCGAACCTGCGCACCTGCCTCCGGAGGGCAGCGCTCTATCCCCTGAGCTACGAGGGCGGGATAACGCCACTGTAGCGGTGAACCGCGCCCGGTAGCATCGGGTTTCCCATGTCGCTCGCCATCACCAGCACCTTGAGCCAGGCCATCGTCGAGGCATTGCGAACGTTGGGTGTGAACACCGCGCCCCGCGCCGTCAACCTGGAACAGCCGGCCCAGCGAGAGCACGGCGACTGGTCAACCAACGCCGCCCTCGTCAACGCGAAGGGCGCGGGCCGCAAACCTCGGGAGCTGGCCGCAGCGATGGTCGATTGGCTCAACGTCAACCCGCCGGCCCATGTCACGAAGGTGGAGGTGGCCGGACCGGGGTTCGTCAACTTCCACCTGGCCGACACGTGGCTCCATAAAGTGTTGCACCTCGTGGTCGAGGAAGGGACCGACGGTTACGCCCAGGAGCCGCCCGGGACGAAGCCATCCATCAACCTCGAATACGTGAGTGCCAATCCAACGGGGCCGCTACACGCCGGTCACGCCCGGTGGGCCGCCTACGGCGACGCGTTGGCCCGGATTCTCAGCCGGGCCGGGCACGCTGTACATAGGGAGTTCTACGTCAACGACCGGGGCGTGCAGATGCAATTGTTCGGCGCGTCGCTCGCCGCCCGTCGCGACGGGACCGCCGTGCCCGATAACGGATATGTCGGCCAATACATACGGGATTGGGCTGTCGATATGCCTGAAGGAGTCGACCCCGTGCTGTGGGGTGAGGCGAAGGCCCATACGTATCAACGCGACACGCTGGCTCGCATGAACGTGATTTTTGACACGTGGTCGAGCGAGAAGGCCATCGCCGCCTCGGGCGCGGTGGAAGCGACCATCGAAGAGTTGAAGCAGGCCGGCCACACGTACGAATCCGAAGGGGCGCTCTGGCTGCGGACGACCGACTACGGCGACGACAAGGATCGCGTGCTCATCAAAGGTGACGGCGACTACACCTACTTTACGCCCGACATCGCCTTTCACCAAGACAAGTACGCCCGCGGTGACCTGTTGATCGACGTGCTCGGGGCCGACCACGACGGCTATGTGGGTCGGATGAAGGCGGCAATGCGGTGCCTCGGCCGGCCCTCCGACGCCATCGAAATGATCATCGGCCAGAACTGCGTGCTGTTTCGCAATGGCGTCGAGGTCAAGCTTTCCAAACGGACTGGTGACATCATCGAGCTGGCCGAGATCATCGACGAGGTCGGAGCCGATGCCGCGAGGCTCACGTTTCTGCAACAGTCGATCGGCACGGCCCTGAAGGTCGATCTCGAAGCCGTCAAAGCCAAATCGATAGACAATCCGGTGTTTTATGTGCAGTATGCGCATGCCCGGGTCTACGGCATACTGCGAGAGGCGGCCGAGCGCGGTATGGCCCGCCGGCCACTCGACACTGTCGACTTGAGCCCACTCACGCACGATCGCGAACTCGACGTGCTGCGGTCGCTGGCCGAGTTGCCCGATGTCGTGACGAACGCCGCCAAGGAACGCGCCCCGCACAAGGTAACCACGTGGCTGAGGGAGCTGGCCGGCGCCTTTCAGGGCTTCTATCACGACTGTCCGATCTTGCGCACCGACGTCGCCGAAGAGGTCCGCCAAGCCCGGTTGTGGCTGGTTGAAGCGGCCCGCATCGGGCTCGTGATCGGACTCTGCGAGTTGCTGGGCGTGAGCGCGCCAGAGCGCATGTGAATCGACTCGTCGGTTTCGTGCGGGCCCGTTGGTTGCCCCTGATCCTCAGCGTCGCCGTCGCGTTGTGGACCTTTCCGGTATTGGTCTTTGACGTCGGCGACGGGCTTGATCCGTCGTGGCCCGTGGCTTTGCAGATGGCCACTAACCGTCGCATGGCCTTTGGGCGGGCGATCGTGTTCACATTCGGTCCCCTGGGCGCCCTGACCTCATCGGCGATGGCGGTCCCGAAGTTCGGACTCGCGGCCGCATGGGTGCACATACTGCTCCTCGCCGCGACCTCGTGGTTCATCGTGACGCGCCTCAGCAAAGTCTTTCATCCTTTGATCGCAGCCGTCCTCGCTCTTGGGCTGACCTGGGCGATCGCGCCACCCCATCAGACCGACCCGCTGGTCATCTTGTACCTCGTGATCGCCATTTTAGCGGCGGCCTTGGGTGGTGATGGACCCATTCGTCCCTGGAGTGAAGTCGCAGTGGGTGTCGTGGTCGGATGCACTTTACTGTGGAAGTTCGACGTGGGCCTGGAGATCGGCGCCGTGGCGTTGGTGTTTCTCGCCGTGGAGACACTCTCCAAGCGTTTCGCCTTGCGATCGACCGTGGCGTGGGCCGTTCGCGGCCTCGCGAGCGCTTTTTTCACGGTGATCGTCGTGTGGGCCATCCTCGGCCAACCCATGGCTGCCTTGCTTGACTACGTTCGCACTTCGTGGACTGTCGCGACGGGCTACGGAGCGATGACGACAACCTCTTCGATGATCTGGTTCGCCGCGGCTGGCGTCGTGGCCGCGGCGGGCACAGCAATGCTGTCGTTCGAGCGATGGGCCGACAATTCGAAACCGAGGCTCGTCGGCAACGTATTCTTCGTAGCCTTTGCGATGTACCTCCTCGCCCGTCAGTCATGGACGCGCAGTGATGGTGGACATTTCGGTCGATTCGCAGCAGTCGTCGTTCTCCTTTCGGTGGCACTCGTCATACGGCGCACGACGGCACAATTTGTCCTCACCGCGGGAGTCGCCGCCGTGATGGTCGTCGGTGCTGGTGGAACGTTCGGATTTCTCCAACCCGGGCGCTCGGCCCAAGCCGTGCAGCGCCTCTGGACGATGACTGTCTCATCGAAGGCGCGCGCCGATCGGGTGGCTTGGGGTCGTCATGCCCTCCCGACCGTCATGCAAGTCCCTCCCACCATGCTCGCCCGCATGGCCGGTCACACTGTGCACATTGATCCGTGGAACACCTCGGTCGTGTGGGCTTATCCGCAATTGCGGTGGGATCCCCTCCCTGTCTTCCAGTCCTATGTCGCCTATACCAGCGCTCTCGACCACAAGAACGCCCGCAAGTTGACGGGGCCGGGGGCGCCCCAATTCATCCTTTCCGAACCGGGCGCGATCGATCACCGCGTGCCCCGCTTCGAGTCGCCCGAGGCGGTCCTGGCCGAGCTCTGCAACTATCGCCTGGCTGAGGCTTCCACCCGGTGGCACCTCCTCGAGCGTCGGCCTCGCCCCGCGTGTGGCTCCAGCCGCAAACTCGGCGGGGCCAAAGGAAAGACCATGATCGTGCCCGCTGGTCGACCCGACGAACTCGTCATCGCGAGGGTGCACATGAACGGCGACGGCCTCCGGGGCCTGCTGTTGCGCCCTCGACCCGTCCATCTCCAACTGTCGCCCAACGGACCCCAACAACGCTTCATCGTCGGCACCGCCGCCGGCCCCCACGTCCTCGTCTTACCGGCCTGCCTCACCACCGATATACGCTCCCCGCGACGGTGGGCCAACTTCGACACCAATCCCTACGGACCCCTGGTCTTCTCCCGCACCGCCCGCGTCGAATTCGAAGCCATCACCTACACATGCTAACGAAACCCCGGTTGCATTTCGACGTCCACCCGGGCGCCGGTCCGCCTGTGCTCATGGTGCACGGCATCATGGCGGGACGGGCGTTGTGGGCCGCCAATATCGACGCCTTGAAAACTGTATCGACGCCGGTCGTCGTCGAGTTGTTCGGACATGGCCGGTCGCCCGCACCGACAGACGTCGGCGCGTACAGTCCTGATGCCTATGTCGCACAGTTCGAAGCGATCCGCGAGGAATTGGGAGCGAAGAAATGGTTCGTCATCGGACAATCGCTGGGCGCGGCCTTGACACTGAGATACGTACTCGATCATGGCGATCGAGTAATCGCCCATGTATTCACCAACTCGGTTTCGGCCGCCGCCGATGCGCAATGGCGGGCGCGCATCGTGGCCACGGTCGAGGACGCAGCCCGGGCGCTGGAGGAAGGTGGACTGGCGGCCATCAGTGAAAGTCGAATGAATCCCGTTCGCGCCCGCAGCTTTCACCCCCACGTCCGGGCCGGCCTCATCGCCGACCAGTCGTTGCTCAGCCCGGTGGGCCTGGCGGCCACCATGCGCCACACCGTGCCGAACTCATCGATGCGCGACCAAGTGAGCCAGAACCAACGGCCTTGTCTGCTCGTGGCCGGTGAGCGAGAGAAGGCCTTCGCCGAGCCGCTCGCCCATATCAAGGCGCTCATGGCCAACCTGACGGTCGTGCAGCTCCCTGTCGGCCATTCGCCCAACGCCGAAGCCCCTGAGGCCTTCGACACGGCGGTTACGGCATTTTTCCGCGCCCATCTCGAAACCGCTCACGTAACCTCGGTGGCGCCGATCGGGCAGTAGCCTCGCTCCCGCATGGCCGGCCCGATCCACCCCAAACTCCTCCCCATCACCACCACCTTCAGCGACGAGGGCCGCACGTTCGTGGGCGGACGGGACGTGTGCGAGATCGCCGAAGAGTTCGGCACGCCGCTCTTCCTCTACGACGAACACCACCTCCGCCAACGCTGCCGCGACGCGTTATGGGCTTTCGGCTCCGGGGTGGCCTACGGGTCGAAGGCGTTCCTGTGCCTGGCCATGGCCAAACTGGTCGATGAAGAGGGCCTGCATATCGACGTGGCTTCGGCCGGCGAGGCCTACACGGCATTGCGGGCCGGCGTTCCCGCCGCTCGCCTGGTGATGCACGGCAACAACAAGTCGACGGCCGAACTCACCTATGCCCTCGAGCGGGGCATCGGGCGGATCGTCGTCGACTCGGTCGACGAACTTGAGCGCCTCGCCCGTCTAGGCGGGTTCGGCCATCCCAAACCTAAGGTGTTGTTGCGGGTCACGCCCGGAGTAAAGGCCCATACCCACGAGTTCATGGCCACCGGTCACGAAGACCAGAAATTCGGGCTCTCCATCGAAGGCGGAGCAGCGACCGACGCCGTGCTTCGTTGTCGGGGCGAAGGCAGCGGGGTTGAACTCGTCGGCATCCATTGCCACATCGGCAGCCAGATCTTCGATGCCGAGTCGTATGCCAAAACGATCGCTATCGTCGCGCCCTTCTTCATTCCCCTCGGCCTTCCTGAATTGGTTGTCGGGGGAGGGCTGGGCGCTCCGTATGTGGAAGAAGAGGTTGACGGCGTACCGACGTTCGCCGAGTGGGCGGCGGCGATCAACCGGGCCGTCAAGGAAGCCGGGATCAGCGGGGTCGTGCGCCTCGGCGTCGAGCCGGGGCGGTCGATCGCGGCCAACGCAGCCATGACCGTCTATCGGGTCGGCACCATCAAGACCCTTCCCGAAATCCGCACGTATGTCTCGATCGACGGCGGGATGAGCGACAACCCCCGCCCGGCGCTGTACGGCAGCGGCTACGAGGCGTTCCTGCCACGAAACGGTACCGCCGAGCGCAGCCGTCCCGTCCGCATCGTCGGCAAACACTGTGAGACCGGCGACGTGCTCATCAATGAAGCATGGGTGCCTGACGACATCCACGTCGGCGACCTGCTCGCTACCCCCGCGACGGGGGCGTACGGCTACACGATGGCCAACAATTACAACAAGCTGCCCCGTCCGGCCGTTGTGTTCGTACACGACAGCACCGCCCGCGTCGTTGTCCGCCGCGAAACTTACGACGACCTTCTACGCCTCGACTCGCTGTAGCTCCTCAACCCGCGCTCCCATCGTTGGCCAGTCGCGAATTGGGCCGGCAAATTCGGCGATCGGCTTCACGGCCGTCTCCTAGGCTGCACCCCCGATGAGCGTCGTGCGTGTCGGGGTCTTGGGGTGCGGCAATGTGGGAGCGCCCTTGTGTGCCCTGGTCGGGGCGCGTCAAGGCGCCATCGCGCAAAGGACGGGAGTGCGCCTCGAGGTCGTGGCCGTCGCGGTGCGCAACACGGCCATCGCCCGTCCCGGCGTCAACGCCCCCCTCACCCACGACGCCGCATCGATCGTGCACAATCCTGAGGTCGACGTGATCGTCGAGTTGATCGGTGGCATCGAACCGGCCCGAAGCCTCATTCTTGATGCCCTGAAGGCGGGCAAGCCCGTCATCACCGCCAACAAGGAATTGCTGGCCAACTGTGGCGGCGAGCTGTTCGAAGCGGCCGACGCGGCGGGGGTCGACCTGCTCTTCGAGGCCGCGGTGGGCGGCGGAATACCCATCATCCGTTCGTTGCGTGAATCGCTCCAGGGCGAAAATATCCTTCGGATCACGGGCATCGTCAACGGCACGACGAATTTCATCCTCACCCGCATGACCGAGTCGGGTGCCGACTACGCCGACGCCTTGGCCGAGGCCCAGCAGCTGGGATACGCCGAACGCGACCCAACCGCCGACGTGGAGGGCTACGACGCCGGCGCCAAGCTGGCCATCCTCGCCACCATCGCGTTTGGCCAGCGGGTAGTGGCCGGCGACGTCTACCGCGAAGGCATTTCGGGGGTGACCGCGTCCGACATCGAGTTCGCCAACCGCCTCGGCTACGTCATCAAGTTGCTCGCCATCGCCGAGGAGGTGGGCGCCCAGGTGAGTGTGCGCGTGCATCCGGCGATGATCCCAAAGGGTCATCCCCTGGCGGCTGTGCGGGAGTCGTTCAACGCCGTGTTCGTCGAAGGCGAAGCCGTCGGCCAGCTCATGTTCTACGGGCGAGGGGCGGGCGGTTCGCCCACCGCCAGCGCCGTCCTCGGTGACTTGATCGACGCGGCAGTGAACCTCGTGAAGGGCGCGCACGCCAGCATGGGCACGTTCGTCGAGGCCGAAATCGCCCCGATTGAAGACCTGTCGAGCCCCTATTACCTCAACCTCGAGGTGCGCGATCAGCCAGGCGTGCTCGCCAAAGTGGCCAACGTGTTCGGAGCCCACAGCGTGTCGATCCGATCGCTCGAGCAGGAGGGGATCGGCCGCGACGCGCGCATCATCTTCATTACCCACGAGGCGCAGGAACGGGCCATCCAAGCATGTCTGGCGGACTTGCGAACCCTCGATGTGGTCGACCGGATCGGCAGCGTGCTGCGGGTATTCGGGGCATGAAATACCTCAGCACCCGGGGCCACATGGCTCCTGCGACCTTCAGCGAGATCCTCCTCGAAGGCCTGGCCCCCGACGGCGGCCTGTGCGTACCTGAGAGCTATCCGAGCCTTGACGTCGAAGCTCTACGCGGCCGGTCCTACGTCGACGTCGCTTTTGTTGTCATGTCTCTCTTCGCGCCTGACCTCAAGCCCGCCGTCCTCCGCGCGATCATCGAGCGGACCTACATGGCTGAAGTGTTCGGGTCAGAAGCGATCGTGCCCGTTTCGGCGCTGCCCTACGCAGGGCACGACTTGCATCTCGCCCACGCCAGCAACGGCCCCACCCTGGCTTTCAAAGACATCGCCATGCAGTTGCTCGGCCACCTCTTCGAGCACGTCCTTACCGAAACCGGACGGGAACTGAACATCTTGGGCGCGACCTCGGGCGATACCGGTAGTGCGGCCGAGGCGGCCATGGCCGGCAAGCACAACATGCGGGTGTTCATGCTTTCGCCGTTAGGCAAGACCAGCTCGTTCCAGGCCGCGCAAATGTTCTCGATCCTCGACGCCAACATTTGCAATATTGCCATCCGAGGGGTCTTCGACGACTGCCAGGACCTCGTGAAGGTTATCGCCGGTGACCTCGAATTCAAGCGCCGATACCATCTCGGCGCCGTCAACTCAATGAACTGGGGCCGCATCATGGCCCAGATCGTCTATTACGTCACGAGTTGGCTCCACGTGACCGAGGAGTATGACGGGCCTGTGAGCTTCGCCGTGCCATCGGGCAACTTCGGCAACATCTTGGCCGGGCACGTGGCCCGCCAAATGGGGGTGCCGATCGACAAGCTGATTCTCGCCACCAACGAGAACGACGTGCTCGACGAGTTCTTTACAACGGGCGTCTATCGGGTGCGTGCAGCAGCCAACGTGCACGCCACCAGCAGTCCCTCGATGGACATCTCCAAGGCATCGAACTTCGAGCGGTTCATCTATGACTTAACCGGACGCGACGCAGAGCGCACCCGGACGCTCTTCGCGCAGGTCGAGCGCGAGGGAGGATTCGATCTCGACGGAACCGATGCGCTGGCGCCGTATCGGATCGTGTCGGGCCGTTCCACCCACGCCGACCGGATCGCCACGATCCGGGCCGTTCACGAGGCGACCGGTCAAATCATCGATCCCCATACGGCCGACGGCGTAAAGGTGGCCGTCGAGTCGGGGGTCAAGGGTCGCATCGTGTGCATTGAGACAGCGCGGCCAGCGAAGTTCGCCGCCACCATCGTCGAAGCGCTGGGCACATCCCCCGATCGCCCTTCGGCCTTCGCAGGGTTGGAAGGGCTCCCGCAGCGCTTCGAAGTGCTCGACAACGACGCCGCCGCGGTGCGGGCCCTCGTCGAAAGAGTGATTCACGCCGGTTGCTGAGGATTCACGACAGTTCCTGAAGATCGTGTTTGCCTTAGGACGAATTCGGAGATAGTGTAGGAAGGCCTGGTGCAACCGCCCGGGCACCCTCCCTCGTCCGATTCGCTGACGCCTTGGCGCGCGAGCGAAGCCGAATGGCTGGTAGTTGAGGCCGTCGCGGCGTGAGGGTCTTCCCCCCGATTTCGTCGTTCCTCAGGGAAACGACTGGAGGCAGTGCAATGACTGACACCTCGACGGCGATGGAACGCCAGGTGCTCGACGGTAAAGACCGCGACGAATTGGCGTCGATCGCCAAAGCGCTGGGCATGAACCCGACGGGCCGATCCACTAAGAACAGTCTGATCGGCCAGATCCTCAAGGAGACGGGCGCGGCCGAGACCGTTGAGAAACCCATTCGTGGCCGTAAACCCAAGGCCGAGTCGAGCCCTGCCGCGCCTGCCCTTTTCGATCCGTTCGCCAGTCCTGACGAACCCCCGGCCGCGGCCCGAAACGGCACAGCCATTGTAAGCAACGGCGAGGAGATCGAAGCCAACAGTACGGCCCGCCCGTCGGGGTCGGAGCGCAACGCCGAAGCCAACGAGGCCCCCCGGCGCAGCGATCGGCGGGGTCCGGTCCGCAGCACCATTACTGGGGCCGATCCTGTTCCCGTCATCGAAAGCGAACCGGCGGTCGAGGCCGTCGTCGCCGTGGGCCGCGAGCCCCGAACGGAGCCCTTCGAGCGCGGTGGGCCCCGCCCCGATCGGGGTCCGCGTAATGAGCGGCCCGACCGCGGGCCGCGCCCCGAGCGCACCGACCGATTCGAGCGGACCGACCGCCCGAACCGCGAACCGGCCACCGACCCCGGCCAAGACTTGTCTGAGTCGGCAGAGTCACCTACCGAGGAGGCCCCCGCCGGCGGCGCCCAGCGGTCCTTCGGCGAACGACCACCTTTCGAGCGCAACCGCGACAACCGAGGCGACCGCCCCGGCGGAGACAACCGAGGCGATCGGCCCGATCGGGGGCCTCGACCGGCCGGAGGTCCCGGTTCTGGCGGTCCCGGTGGTCCCAATCAGCCCCGCCCCTTCACCGATCGCAGCAACGACTCCCGCTTCGACAACGACGGCCCAGGCGGAAAGCGCAAGCGCCGTCGGGGCCGTGACCGAGAACGCGAGCGGGTCAGCCCAGAGCGTGACGCCGCCACCGACCGCCTTTCGGAGAATTACTCCGGTGAGCTGATCGAAATCACCGGCCTGCTCGATCTTTCCGATCAGGGGTACGGCTACGTGCGGGCCAAGGGCTATTTGCCGGCCCCGGAAGACGTCTATGTACCGGTGAATCGGGTCCGCCAACTCGGTCTGCGCAAAGGCGACATTATCGCCGGCGCCCACCGTCCGGCCACCGCCCAAGAGAAGTTTCCAGCCATCGTGCGAGTCGACACCGTCAACGGCCTGCATCCCGATGTGGCCCGTCTGCGGCCGAAGTTCGAAGACCTTACGGCGCTCTTTCCTGATGAGCGGCTCAAGCTTGAGATGCCGGGCGACAAAGACAACATGGTCAACCGGATCGTCGATCTTGTCTCGCCCATCGGCAAGGGCCAGCGAGGCCTGATCGTCTCGCCCCCGAAGGCGGGCAAGACCACGATCATGAAGCAGATCGCCAAGGCGATCGAAGCCAACAATCCCGACGTTCACCTGATGGTGCTGCTTATCGACGAGCGCCCCGAAGAAGTAACCGACATGCGCCGTACTGTCAATGGTGAGGTCGTCTCCTCCACATTCGACAAGCCGAGCGACGAACACACCATGATCGCCGAGTTGGCCATCGAGCGGGCCAAACGCTTGGTCGAAGAGGGCAAGAACGTCGTCATCATTCTTGATGGCATCACCCGCCTGGCCCGGGCCTACAACCTCGCCGCTCCGGCCACCGGGCGCATCATGTCGGGCGGCATCGACACCGGGGCCCTGTATCCGCCGAAGAAGTTCTTCGGCTCGGCCCGCAACGTCGAAGAAGGCGGTTCCCTCACCATTCTCGCCACCGCCCTCATCGAAACCGGGTCGTTGATGGACACGGTGATTTACGAAGAGTTCAAGGGCACAGGCAACTTGGAGCTGCGCCTCGATCGCCGCCTCGCCGAGAAGCGGATCTATCCGGCCATCAATGTCAACGAAAGTTCGACTCGTCGCGAAGAACTGCTTTTCGAACCCAAACAACTCGAAGCGATCTGGAAGCTGCGGCGCGTCCTGAATGGCCTCGCCGAGGGCGGAAGCGCGGCGGCCGGCTTGGAGCTGCTCATGGATAGAATAAAGACCACCAGAACGAACACCGAATTCTTGGCCGAGATCGCCAAGGCCCCATCCGTCAACGGATAGAGCCTTTCGCCCTCGACCCGACGAAGAGAGAAGACCATGCAACCGACCATTCATCCCACGTACGAGCCCGTCCAGGTGCGTTGTTCCTGCGGCAACATGTTCGTGACCCGTTCGACGGCCAAAGAACTCCACGTCGAGCTGTGCAACGAGTGCCACCCGTTCTTTACGGGCAAGCAGAAGCTCGTCGACACCGGCGGCCGCGTTGATCGCTTCAACCGGCGCTACGGCAACCGCGCCAAGAAGTGAATCCGGAGCGCCGCCAAGCGCTCCTTGCCACCAAACTCCGCGCCCTCGCCTCCATTCTTGCCGGGTGGGACGAGGGCGCTGACGCGCGTCCCTTTCCCGCCGGCGCATCATTTCTGTGCGGATCGACCGGCTTTCTGCTCGTCGACGAATCGCGGCGCGAGCGCGATCCGCACGAGCCGGCCACCGTGCGCGAGTCGCCGCGCGGGTGGCTCGGGGGGGCCCGCATCTGGGCGGCCCGACAAAAGGCCACCCGGATCCACGGGCTGCTCGACGTCGTCGATGGCGCCGACGCCCGCCGCGCCGCCTTGTTCTCGTTGGCTCCGACGTTGTGGAAGATAGACGGTCGGTCGCTCACGATGGTGGCCGCGTCCGCGCCTTTCGCGGAGGCCCCGGCCCCGCCCGTCGATGTGCTCGCTTTCGCCGGCATCATCGAAGCGGCCGGGGCGGAGGCTGTGGTTGAACACGGCGAGCTGCGAGCCGAGGTATTGGGTCTCGAGGTAGGCCGCGTTCGGGTTCACGACGAGCTCGGACCGATCCTCGAAGTCGGCGTCGGTCGCCATGATCGCCTCGCCAACGAGATGCTGCACGCCGGCACCGATTCCGAAGAAGTGCTGAGCCGGGCGGTGGAGGTGGTGCGCGAACGACGCACGGCCACGGCTGGACCCCATCCCGCCAATCAGCTCCAGCGCGAGCGGTGGCTGCGTTCGGCGCTGTGCGCTCGCCCCGGTTTGGGGGGTTTCGCGGCCGGTGAGCTTCGGCCGGTGAGCGCCACGGTACCGATGACGTTGAAGCGACCCGGTCCAGCCATGGCGCTGGCGTGCCGCCCCGACGGGACCGTCCACACGGTGGTGGCGTGCACGGTAAGTCTCGACCTCGACGCGATCTCGTTCGCGGCCGACGCCCGTCTCACATGGGCGCCCGACGCAGGGCTGGTCGTTTGTGTGCCCGAAGGCGACGACACCCACATCTTGCACGAGTTGGCCGCGGCGCTGGCCCATCCCGCCGAAGTGCGCACCGTCACGAACGCCTGGCGCGAGTAGTGGCGTAGCGTGTTGCCTCGTGTTACAGCGCCTGGCAGGACTGGAGAGTGAGTACGAGGGCGTCATCGCCCGTCTCTCGGACCCAGCCACGCAGGCCGACCAAAAGGCCATGCGCGAGACCGGCAAGCGGCTGAAAGATCTCGAGCCGATCGTGGCCCGTTACCAGGAGTACCGCTCGGCCACCAACGACCTGGAAGTGGCCAAGGAGATGTTTGCCGAGGCCCAAGGCGACGATCGGGAGGCGATGCGGACTGAGATCGAGACGACCGAAACTCGCATCACCGTCCTCGAAGAGCAACTCAAGATGCTCCTGCTGCCCAAGGACCCCAACGACGAGCGCAACGTACTCGTCGAGATCCGCGGCGCCGAAGGGGGCGAAGAGGCCAACCTGTTCGCCCGCGATTTGTTCGAAATGTACGTCCGCTACGCCGACCGCATGGGCTGGAAGCTGGAAGTCATGTCGTCTGACCCCTCCGCAATGGGGGGCTTCAATGAGGTCAGCTTTATGGTCAAAGGCGAAGGCGCATGGAGCCGCATGAAGCACGAAGGCGGGCCCCATCGGGTGCAGCGGGTGCCCGCGACTGAGAGCCAAGGCCGCATCCATACCTCCGCAGCAACCGTGACCGTGCTACCCGAGGCCGAAGAGGTCGATGTTCATATCGATGAGAGAGACTTGCAAATCGACGTGTATCGGGCGTCGAGCGCCGGGGGCCAAAGCGTGAATACGACCGAATCTGCGGTGCGAATGACGCACCGTCCCACCGGCATTGTCGTCACTATGCAAGACGAACGCAGCCAAATCCAGAATCGGGCGAAAGCGCTCGTCGTGTTGCGCTCACGCGTTTTGTCGGCCCAGCTGGAGCGCGTCAACGCGGAGGCGTCGGTGGCCCGCAAGAGCCAAGTTGGCAGCGGAGGTCGGGGCGAGAAGATCCGCACGTACAACTACAAAGAGAACCGGCTGACCGACCATCGCATCGGACTCACGATTTACAAACTCGATCGGGTACTTCAGCAGGGGGAACTCGAAGACGTGACCGACGCACTGGTGGCCGACGAGCGGGCTCGTCAGCTGTCGTCTTCGACCTCCGAAGACTGAGTCGGTGCGACGGTGGCGGTGACATGGCGGTCAGTTCTGGCCAGTGGGCGCGAGCAACTCGGTCCGGCCCGGACCCACGAAGCCAAGTGGTTGGTGGAGCGGGCTTCCGGTCTCGACGGAACCGATCTGCTCATGCATCTTGATGATTGTGTCGCCTCCCGCCATCTCGCCTATTTCGACCAGATGCTGGCGCGGCGCAAGAGCGGCGAACCGCTCCAGTACGTGCTCGGGCGCTGGGCCTTCCGTGGCCTCGATCTCCTCGTCGATCCTCGGGTCCTCATACCCCGGCCCGAAACCGAGGTCGTGGCCGGACTGGCCATCGCGGCCCTGTGCGACTGGCCCAACGATGCTCGGCGGGCACTCGATCTCGGAACCGGATCGGGCGCCATCGGCCTATCGCTGGCCGCCGAAGTGCCCGGCGCCCAGGTGTGGATGACCGATCGCTCCTCCGAAGCGCTCGCCGTGGCGCGGGCCAATCTGGCCGGGCTCGGGGGACGGGCGGCGACGCGGGTCGCACTCCTGGAAAGCGACTGGTTTTCGGCCGTGCCCGCCGACCTGGTGCAAAGCTTCTCGGTGATTGTCAGCAATCCGCCCTATGTGCACGACACGGCGTCGTTGCCCGAAGAGGTGGTGGGGTGGGAACCAGCGTCCGCCCTGTTCGCCGGTCCTGACGGCACCGACGCGTTACGCCATCTCATTGCCACGGCGCCCGGGTGGCTCGTAGCCGGCGGCACGCTCGTGCTCGAACTCTCGCCAGAGCAAGGGCCGTCCATGGCCGCTTTGGCACTCGGCGCGGGTTACCACGACGTCAGGATCGAATCGGATCTGACCGGACGGTCCCGAGCCCTGGTGGCCCGGCGCCCGGCCTGATCGTTCGTAGAAACGTTCGGTGGTTAAGGCGTGGCGGGGGGCGCCAAGACGCGGTGGTCAGCCGGTCCCTGCGCATAGGGTGACCCCGTGGCTGAACCGGTAACGCCTCGAGGCCGCACCTGGCCTCCCATCCTGCCTGACGGCGGGTCTCGCGCCGACGTTGGCGTCATCGGTGGATCTGGCTTCTACGAGTTTCTCGACGACACCACCGAGGTCGTTGTCAGCACTCCCTACGGCGCGCCGTCGGGGCCGGTAACACTCGGCATGGTCGGGGGCCGGCGCGTGGCCTTTGTGGCCCGCCACGGCCGGCACCATACGATCCCGCCGGCGGCCGTGAACTACCGCGCCAACGTATACGCACTGCACCAACTCGGGGTGCGGGCGGTGATCGGACCGTGTTCCGTGGGTTCCCTCCAACCGCACCTGCACCCCGGCGACGTCGTCGTCGTTGATCAGCTCGTTGATCGCACCTGGGGTCGAGGCGACACGTATTTCGACGGCGTCGATGGCGTTGTCGACCACATCAGTTTCGCCGAACCCTACGACGCAACCCTGCGGCGCTTGGCCGTCGAGGCGGCCCGATCGGAGGGCGTAGCCGTTCACGACGGAGGGACGGTAGTGGTCATTAACGGGCCCCGGTTCTCGACCCGGGCCGAGTCGCGCTGGTTTTCGTCTCAGGGATGGTCGGTCGTGAACATGACGCAATACCCCGAGTCGGTGTTGGCCGCCGAGTTGCGGTTGCCCTACGTAGGACTGTCATTGGTGACCGACTACGACGCCGGCCTGGAAGGAGTCGACGGGATCGCCCCGGTCACGATGGAAGCCGTGTTCGCAATGTTGAAGGCCAACATCGAGCGGGTCCGCGCCGTCTTGTTCCGACTGATTCCGCTCATCGCCTGAAGCGCTATGCTGTGGAGTCCTTTCCCCTTTCGATAGTTTTCATATGATCTTAAGGGAGCGCGTATGCGCCGATTTGCTGTGTTGCGGTGGAATGTTCGACGGCTGGTGCACCGGAGCCCCGTTCTCTTCTGGGGGTTGACCATCGTCGCCGCCCTCGTGGCCGCTCGTGTCAGCGCCGTTGTCGCCAGTCCGGCCACGACCGCCGGCTCCAACGTCGTGGTGAGCCGTCACGCGCTGGCCACCGGGCGGGTGATCCAAGCGGTCGACGTGACTCTGTTGCAGGCGCCCACCGCACTCGTACCCTTCGGCGCGGCCGCGCGGCTCGACGCCGTCGTCGGGCGAGCCGTGCGGGTGCCAGTCGGGGCCAACTCGGTTCTTCGCACCACGCAGTTGGCGGCACCGGGCCAGCGGGGGGCGGCCGCGCTCGTGCCGTCGGGGTGGCGGGTCGTGGGGCTGCCCTCCAACGACGCCACACCCTCCGTCCAGATCGGCCAGCACGTCGACCTCGTGACGGTGTTCGACGTGGGCGCCGGCGCGGCGGGCGCGTCGGCGTCGGTGGTGGCCGAAGGGGCGGTAGTCGTGCAAGTGTCGGACCGGCGGGTAGGGGTGGCGGTCCCCGCCGCGGTCGTGCCCCGGATCGCCGAGGGTCTCGTCGCCGGTCACGTCGTCATGGCTCTCGCACCGTGACCGGGCCGCGAGTTGGCGTGCCTTGGCGAGGGCTGCGTCGCCGGTCTTCTTGTCCTATCGGCTCGCGAAGCGGCTGAGATGGCCTCCAGCGGGAGAAACGGCGCCGACTTCGATCAGTTTCTTGCCCATTAGATCTATTCCGCCTTTAGATAGTGAGCGGCTCGCCGCTCGCCAGTAAGTATCAGTTTGCCGTCGTCGCGCATACGGCGCAGAAGTCGACTGGCCTGTTCAGATCCAAGCTGACAAAGCTCACCGACTTGCGTTCGGTTGATCGAGCCGTGTCGCTCGACAAACATCATTACGATTTGCTCCTGCTGAAGCGTGTCGAAACCCCGCATCCGCACATACGCCGACGCTTCGCCCAGCCGACGGTACACCGCCGCGGCAAGATGGTACGTCCGGCCTTTGTTCTCTCCGCGAGCTTCGAGCATGCCACGCTCGACCAAGCGATTGAGCACCACGCGCGCCTCTTCCTGTCCGACTTGGAGCAGTTCGCCCGCCCGCGCTGAAGAAATGCGCCGCTCGTGACGGACCTCGTGCAAGACCAGCAAATCGCTCAACGAGAACGGCTGGCCCTGCCGACCGGTCTCGTGGATGTATGCCGCCAACAACCGATCTACCGGCCCGCCGCGCAGCCGAACCTCGACCCACGCATCTGTAGTACGTCCGTAATCTGGCGGAGGATGCCCGGCTGCCAGTTGACTCGCGTAGACCCGGCTGACACCCCGACCGGTCCGCTCCACCAATCCGGCGCGCTTGAAGATGTCGGCCAGCAGCGGGTTGCGAGCGCGCGGCGGGGCCACGAGCAGATTCGCGGGCGTTATCCCAGCAGGAAATGAACCCGGACTTGTGACCCGTAACTCATCGTCCTCCAATTGGACAAGCACCTGTCCACGAGCGGTGTAGTCCCGATGCACGAGCGCGTTCGCAAGAAGTTCTCGGACAGCCACGTCGGCATATCGAGGTAGGCCGACCCGGAATAAGCCGACTTGGATTTCTTCTTCCGGGTTGAACGGAGCCAACAGCGCGAAAAGTTCCTCCATCGCTCGGACCAGAGGCCAGCTTTCAATTCGATTGACGCGCACCTCAAGGGACTGAATCACTTGAAACGCGACCTCATGCGTCGGAACAAGCCGTCTGATCGCTGCTTCGGTGCCGAACATCAGCACTGCGGCGACCGACAACTCGCCGGTCAAGCTCACTACCCCGACAGCTCGGAGAAGGTCGTCGTCGGAGAGTTCGCCCAGCACCCGATCCCCGCCCTGCACTGCGAGTCGACGGAGCCGGTCGAGCTCCGCTATCGATAGGTCGGCCGGCGACGCATCGGGGAGGGCCAACGCAGCGAAGTCCTGCGCCCCGATGCTTCCGGCCCTCGCAACCACTT
Source organism: Acidimicrobiia bacterium (assembly GCA_025359845.1). Taxonomy (GTDB): domain Bacteria; phylum Actinomycetota; class Acidimicrobiia; order Acidimicrobiales; family JANYDT01; genus JANYDT01. The sequence goes on along the minus strand of JANYDT010000237.1, from coordinate 6,269 downwards.
CGTTGGGACGCATCGGGAGGCACTGAGGCTTCCCGCGCACGTCCATTGCGCGACGGACAAACTTGCCATCGACAGTACACACGACAGAACGTGCTTGCGGGACAACGATGACGATGACATCACCGTCATGGTGGGTGAGAACTTCGACATCGGCGACCACAGCGGGATCGGTTCGGTTGGCAATCAAGGCCCGCACCCGGACTGGATCGGTCACCGCGTCGTGGCGTCGTCTCGCCCCAACCACGGTCCCGTCATCGCGCACGCCTACCAGTAGGCACCCACCGCTCCCGTTCGCCAGGCAGACGACAGTCTCCACCAGCTCGGCATCGTTGAACGGATCCGTTTTGAACTCGGTGGTAAAAGTCTCGCCTCCGACGAGCAGCTGAGACAGTGCCTCCAGGTCCACGACCAAATCCTACGCATAAATTTTGCGTATATCCAAAGACTTGCGCTGCTGCGCACAGATTGTGCGAGCGTGTGCAAACTCAGCGTGGCTCGTCCCGACTGCCCACATGCGAGCCCAGTCGAAAGTTCGTCTCGTCTCGGCGAAATACGTCTCGGTGACCCCCTCGAACTGTCGTCGAAGGTAGCGCACCTCGTCCGATGACCAGCAAGTCGCGGGAGTGGGGCTGATCGCCCGTTCCTGGTCCAGCTGCGCGAGATGCTCCTTCAGACCGTCAAAAAGAGCCCGTTTTGGCTGGTCGACCGAGCCGCCGAAATCCGCCGCCGCCAACGCACACGGTGCTCGGCGCCCACCAGGAAGAGTGTTCCAGAGATTCGCGCGCGTTTCGCGCGCGATTCGACGCGCTAAGGAGAAACTTCACCGTCGGGCTTGGCGTTCGTCCAAGTCTCGACGGCAAGGAACATGGCGCGGCACCATGTCTGAGCACAATGTTTCGAACAGCAGAATTGGGCAACCGGAATTCAATAGGCCGCGTGTCGTAGCGGTTCGTCCCTACCGCGCATCGCCTATGACTTCCTCAATATAGGAGGCGAGATACTCGCCGTCGGGAGCGTGCGGGTAGGCGTCCCGGAAGGCTCTCGCTGCATCGTCAGCGTCAACGAAGCCGCACAGCGGCCACAGCACGATGAGGTCCTCACGGTCTTGCGGTTCGGCGCGGTAGAGCTTCATCACGAAAATCACGTCAGCGCTCGGAGTCCGCACGGTCAGCCCGTCCAGTTCGAACACGACGCGGCAGTCGTCCTAGCTGGCACCTGCTGGTCAGAACGCAGCCGCGTGGACATTAAAGCCACCCTGGTTGGAGATCGTGACGCGCCGCAACGCGACTGACTGCCGCACCGAGGTCGGTCTCGAAGCGCCGGCCCGAGTCGACGTCACGCGTAGACGATCGTTGCGCGTGCCAGAGCATCCACGAACCTCCCACCATGACGAAGTCCGCGCTCACGCCGAGCACGCGGAGTTCCGTCGCGAGTTCACCGAAGAGCAACTCGAGCTCACCGCGATGCGCAGCAGTCCGTCGGCCATCTCCGTTTAGGCGGCCGACCGAAACAAATGCCGATCGGGCCAAGATCAGGTTTCGGCGCCGGAAGGGTTCGGGTGTGGACAATTCCGCCGCGGCGCGCATCCTCGGCGTCGACAGCGACGACTATACCTCGGCAAGCGAACCGACCGCCCGGGTCCAGCGCGGACGCGCCATGCCGTGTTCGTCGGCAAGCTGCTCGGCGAACGCGGCGAGGATCGCGTCGAGCGGCGTTCCAGTCCGGGCCGGCGGATCCGCGATTGCCGCCGCCACATCATCGACATGTTGCTGCGCCCAGTCGGCGAAACCGCGTAACCGTGTCCAGTCGATCTTCAAACGTCCGCGATCAACCTCAACCGCCGTCGCGAGTGCCGCGATCGCCGGACGATCGCCGCTCTGGCGGCTGTCGATGACAAGCTCACGACCGGCCGCAGCCAGGAGCCGACGAAGCATCGACAGCGTGACGTCAGTGTCCCCGTTTTCGATGCGTGAGACCATCGAAGTCGCAACGCCCGCACGAGCCGCCAGCGCACGGCGTGACAGACCCGCTCCGGTCCGAGCCGAACACAGAATCGCCCCTCCAGAGCAGTCCGTAGGCGTAGCGTATACGCAACCAGAACGGATCACTGAGGTGCAAATCTTCGTGTGCGGCACCACGGTTGAGCGCGGGGTGCGGGGGCGACAGCCGAGCCCATCGTTCTCCTCGCGTCAGACCCTGCGCTACCAGCTGTCCTCGGCGAGGTCCGGGTGTTCGTCGACGTCGAACACGCACCACACCTCATCGAACGCGATCCCGCGTGCGTGCCGCGCGTCTCGCCGCGCGTCGGCTAACGCTTCGACCGCGAGCTCACGAGCGTGAGCGGGGCACCGTGGCGGTCGTCGAGGACACCGCGACACGCTCGCGGTGATCCCGATGGAGATGAGTGACGTAGATGGGCTCGGTGGCTTGCCCTTCCGTGAAAACGAGGATTCTCCGTTTGGGCGCAACGGTCGCAGGCCGCCGCGTTGTTCGTAAGGATCGGCTCAAACGTCGAGGCCCAAACAATGGTGTGGAGCGAAGCGACTGCAGCGGCGGTACTCAGAAACCGTGGTGCGAAGAACCCCCCGACGACACCGATTTTTTGTGCCCTGACCTGCGCTGATGGAATCCTCCTGCCCGCAACACCCGAACAGTCGAACCCCATCCGCTCGGCCTTCGATCGGCTGACCAGGGCCGATACAACGCCACATGTCGCCCCACGTCCTAGTGCTCAGGAAAGTTCGCGCGCGTTTCGCGCGTGACTTACTCGAACGGCCCCGGCGCTCGGCCGGGGCTCGTGACATTTAGCCAGGTAGAACGTGGCGGAGGGGGTGGGATTTGAACCCACGGTGACTTGCGCCACAGCGGTTTTCGAGACCGCCCGATTCGGCCGCTCTCGCACCCCTCCCAGGGCCTGACGGCGGCGAGACTTTAGCCGACGCGGCACATGGCGACGACGGCCCGCTGAACGAACGCACCGAGGCGCTCGCCCGTCCCCTCCCCGACCAGGCGGCCGTTGCTCGACCAGGCCGGAATGACTTCGCCGTAAATCCCGAACACGGCCTCGGCCATGTGCTTGGGGTCTTCTATTCGGTACCGGCCCCGCTCCACACCAAGCTGGTAGCAACGTTCAAGATGGGTGCGCAGGCCGTCATGCAGGGATCCTTGAACTCCAGGATTCTTCGGGCCCGGCCAACGCAGCAACGCGGCCACCAGGCCGGGCGACTCGGCCGCACGCGCGCACAGCACTTGGGTGAACACGGCCAGCACGTCGGGCTCACCTCCGACCGAACGCACGGCGTCGCACGACCGGCCGTGGTCAGCCAGCAAGCGCTGAGTCATGACGGCGTTGACCGCCAGCGCGATCGCGTCCTTGTCTTCGAAATGGAGGTAGAACGTACCGAGACCCACGTCGGCTCGCTCGGTGATGGCGCCGATCGTGGCGCCGTCGACCCCTAGTTCCGCGTACGTCGCCGCCGCCGCGTCGAGCAGACGACGCTTGGTGTGTTGCTTGCGCCGCTCGCCTCGCGGCATCGGAAGCGTTGACGTTTCGGTCGACAAAGAGGGAAGCACGAGACGTTTGTACCAAGACTGGCGGCTGTTGGGAAGGGGTTCGGTGATGAAAGGGCCTTCAGGGCTGCCAAGTTCCTCAATCTTGATGACTGACCAAGACCCCTACACTCCGGGGATGCCCGAAGCCCCATGGGTCATGCGCACCTATTCCGGACACTCGTCAGCGGTCGCATCCAACGCGCTCTATCGAACGAATCTCGCGAAGGGGCAGACCGGGTTGTCGATCGCCTTCGACTTGCCGACGCAGATCGGTTTCGATCCTGACGACGAGGCCGCCCGCGGCGAAGTCGGCAAGGTGGGCGTGCCTGTTGTTCACCTTGGCCACATGACCCAGCTTCTGGCCGACATCCCGCTCGAGCGCATGAACACGTCGATGACCATCAACGCGACCGCGCCCTGGCTGCTCGGGCTCTACATCGCCAATGCTCGTACTCAGGGAATCGATGAAGCCGTTCTGCAAGGCACCACACAGAACGACATCGTGAAGGAATACCTGTCGCGGGGCACCTACATTTTTCCACCGGCCGCATCTCGGCGCCTCATCGTCGACATGGTTGCTTACACGGTTCGTCACGTGCCGAAGTGGAATCCGATCAACGTGTGCAGTTACCACCTCCAGGAGGCCGGAGCCACACCCACCCAAGAACTGGCCTATGCGCTGGCGACCGCAGTGGGCGTCCTCGATGCCGTCCGAGACAGCGGCCAGGTGAGCCCCGACGAGATGCCCGCGGTGGTGGGGCGAATCAGCTTCTTCGTGAACGCGGGCATCCGCTTCGTGGAAGAGATGTGCAAGATGCGCGCCTTCGGACTGCTGTGGGACCGCATCTGTCGTGAGCGTTACGGCGTGACCGATCCGAAACTGCGTCGCTTTCGTTACGGACTCCAAGTGAATTCACTCGGGCTCACCGAAGCGCAGCCCGAGAACAACGTGCAGCGGATCGTGCTCGAGATGCTCGGCGTGACGCTGTCCAAGGACGCCCGGGCCCGCGCTGTACAACTTCCGGCTTGGAACGAGGCACTCGGATTGCCCCGACCCTGGGACCAGCAATGGAGTCTGCGCATGCAGCAAGTGCTGGCTTTCGAGACCGACCTGCTCGAGTATGACGACCTGTTCAACGGGTCGGTGGTCGTCGACGCCAAAGTGGCCCGCATGGTCACGGCCGCCCAAACCGAACTCGACGAGGTGTTGGCGCTCGGTGGCGCTTTCGAAGCCATCGAAGAGCTTAAGGCCCGGCTCGTGCGTTCGCACACCGAGCGCACCCGCAAGATCGAGTCGGGCGAACTGAAAGTCGTGGGCGTCAACTGCTTCACCGAGAGCGAGCCGTCGCCATTGGGCGGGGCCGAACACATCATGAAGGTCGACGCCAAGGTGGAGGCCGAACTCGTCGCCGATCTCGTTGAGTGGCGGGCCGCGCGAGATGAGACGGCCGTGTCGCAAGCACTGGATCGGTTGCGCGCCGCCGCGAACGGCACCGAGAACATCATGGAGGCAACGATCGCTTTAGGGCTAGCCGGTGGCACTACCGGCGAGTGGGCCGGAGTCCTGCGCGACGTTTTCGGCGAATACCGGGCCCCCACCGGCGTGAGTGGCGTAACTGGTCGGCGCGGCCCGGGGTTGGTCGCCGTAGCGGAACGGTCAGCGCGCCTCGTTGGGGGTCCACCCAAGCTCTTGGTCGTCAAGCCCGGACTCGACGGGCATTCCAACGGAGCGGAGCAGATTGCGGTAGCCGCCCGCGACGCCGGCATGGAGGTGATCTACCAAGGCATCCGACTCACCCCGGCCCAAATCGCGACCGCGGCGCGCGATGAGGATCCTGACGTTATCGGCATCTCGATCCTGTCCGGATCTCACCTGCAGCTCGTGGCCGATGTCATGGACCGGTTGGCCGAGTTCGGCGTCGATGCACCAGTCGTCGTCGGCGGAATCATTCCTGAAGACGACCGCGCCATACTCACCGCAGCCGGTGTGGCCGCCGTTTATACCCCTAAGGATTTCGACATCACCCGCATAATGGACGAAATAGTCGACCTCACTGTGGCCCATAGGACCTGATCGTCTTTCGCCGGCCAAGGCGTCGCTGACTCCTGGCCTCAGCGAAAGTTCTCGTAGTAGCGCGACGGCGTAGGACCGCGCTGGCCCTGATACTTCGATCCTGTGCCGGAACTGCCGTACGGGTGATCGGCCGGCGTGGTCATGGCCAGAAAGCTGATCTGACCGATTTTCATGCCCGGATACAGCGTGATGGGCAGGGTCGCCACGTTCGAAAGTTCAAGCGTGATGTGCCCGTGGAATCCTGGGTCGATGAAGCCGGCGGTGGAGTGAATGAGCAGACCAAGTCGACCGAGCGAGCTCTTGCCTTCGATGCGGGCCACGAGGTCATCGGGTACGCCGATGCGCTCGGCTGTCGATCCGAGTACGAACTCGCCCGGGTGCAGCATGAAGCAGTCGTCTTCGCTCAACTCGACGAGTTCGGTGAGATCTTCTTGATTCTCTTTGACGTCGATGACACGATGCGTGTGATTGCGAAACACCCGGAAGTAGCGATCAACGTGAATGTCGACGCTGGATGGCTGTATGCAGGACGGATCGAGTGGCTCGATCAGGATACGGCCGGCCGCTACTGCTTCACGGATGGAGCGATCGGAGAGAATCACTTCGCGAAGATACTGGCGCCGGCCCAGATGACAGCCAACAA